>JAIPDR010000042.1 GCA_021737615.1 Desulfohalobiaceae bacterium
GGATTTCGGTCATCTTCCTGGACAGATCACTGTGATGATGGTTGTAGACCAGGGTCAGGGTCCCGGTGACCTCCTGCTCCTGATTGGCCCACTCTTCCTCCACCAGATCCTTGCGGATCAGATCCCTGATCGCCTCAGACCGGGTTTTGTATCGCCTTTTTTCGCAGAGCTTGTCAAATTTTTGCAGCAGATCCGAATCCAGTGAAACTCCAAAACGTAAGACGTTTCCCACTTTAGATCACCCTCTATCCGGACCCGCGCCATCTGCGCTTCAATCCAAAAAGGCGCAGGCCCTGATATGCTGTAGATTGTTTTTTAACTGTCAGAGCCTGATCCTCGGATCGACCAGCATGTACAGGATATCGGAGACAAAGGTCCCGGCCAGGACCAATACGGCAGAGATGAAATTAACAGTCAGTATGACCGGATAATCCCTGGCCAGGATGGCCTCGTAGGCCATCCTGCCCATGCCAGGCCAGGAAAAAATGGACTCTATGATCACTGACCCGCCGATCAATCCGGGCAGGATCAGGCCGAACATGGTCACAAAGGGCAGCATCGCGTTTCTCAGGGCATGTTTGTAATGGACCTGATCCAAAGACAGCCCCTTGGCTCTGGCCGTGCGGACATAATCCTGGCCTTCGACCTCCAGCATCTGATTGCGGACATATCTCGACAGGACCGCCACCCCTGCGGAAGCACCGAGAACCGAGGGCAAAAGCAGGTGCCAGACATGGTCCATGAGCCATTGGACACTCGAGGAAAACTCCGAGCCGAAGGTTTTCATGCCGATCACCGGGACATGCAGGTAGTTGACTACCAGGATAATCAGGATATAGGCGAAAAAGAATCCCGGGATGGAGATGAGCACATAGGCCAGAAAAGTGGTGGTGCGGTCGAACCAGCCGCCTCTGGCAATGGCCCCGCGGATTCCCAAGGGAAAAGAGATGGTCCAGGTCAGGATCGTGCCTACGATAAAAAGGGGAAGACTGTTCAGGAAGCGATCCAGGATCTTGGTCAAGACCGGCCGATTGTCTTTCCAGGAAACGGTAGTCCCGCTTGCAAGGCCTTTATAAAACAAAACGTATTGCCGATGCAGGGGCTCGTCCAGATGAAACTCCTTTTGAAAACGCTCCATGACCTCTGGTGTGAACTTGGGGTTCATGGGGTCTATCTGACTCGGTTTGCCCGGGGCGAGATGGATAATCAAAAAGGAGACCACGGACACGAAAAACAGGGTGATCACTTTCTGGATTATATTTCTGCCAATGAACACGATCATCTGATCTTCACCACGTTCTCACACTCGATGCCGTTGTGGACATTCTTGCTTCCCTTTCAACAGTTTCAGACTTCGCAGAGCATCCAAACAACGAAAGGTATATTTACGGTCGCCATAAATTGAGGTTTTCATTATTCGTAAATCCTGGTAGTCGATGCAGTATATTTAGGCATCTTTGCAGGGATTCTTCGCTCGCAGACTCGCTCAGAATGACAACAGAAGAAAATTTCAGGGCTCTTAATTTTTATTCTCTGGCCGCATCCTCTTATCCCTTCATCCCAGCGTTCCACCATTCCACTATTCCGGCATTCTCTCCGAGCCGAAGGCTCTACCCTCCGGCCTGTAAGCCCTGCGGGCCGGAAGCGGAGCCGGAGGCCATAATTTTCTGCTACTCTGCTGCAAATTCGGGAGCTCTCGGGAGCTTGACCCATTTATTGAAGTAATAGCTGTAGTTTCCCGTCTTGGTGGGAGTGATCTTCTTGTAAACCACCTCCCCCTTTTCGTCCACCTCCCGGATCACGATCCGCTTGTCCAGCAGAGCGGTCCATTTCTGGACGAACAAAAAAGTGTAGGGCTGCTCAAAAGCGATGATCTCATGCAGACGGCGGCAATAGTCCACCTGCTCGGCCCTGTCGTACTCCTGCCTGATCTTGACGATCAGTTCGTCGGCTTCCTGGTGGTCGAAGCCCACGAAATTCAATTCAAAGGGTTCGCTTTGCGAGGAGTGCCAGATCTGATAGAGATCCGGCTCGATGCCCATGTTCCAGCCCAGGATGAGGGCGTCGAAATCCAGCTTGTTGACCCGCTCCTGAATAAAGACCGACCACTCCAGGGTGTCGGTGCTGACCTTGACCCCGATCCGCTTCCAGAAGTCCTGAACAATGGCCAGGATGGACTTGCGGATCTCGTTGCCGGAATTGGTGATCAGGGTAAAACTCAATACCCGGCCGTCTTTTTCCAGCCAGCCCCGGCTGTTTCTCTTCCAGCCGGCCCGATCAAGGAGCCGGAGCGCCTTTTCCGGATCATATTCCACAGGCTGGATGTCCTGATTGTAAAAATCTGTCTGCTTGACAAAAGGACCACTGATCCGCTCCCCCTGGCCGTAAAGGACATATTCGATGATGTCCTGCACATTGATGGCCAGGGACAGGGCCCGCCTGACCCGTCTGTCCGTAAAGGGCTTGCGCCTCATATTGTACCCGATGTATGTATAGCCGAAGGAAGTCCCGGAAAAGGACTGGAATCTGGGGTCCTGCTTCAATCTCTCGACCTGATGCGGCTGCACCGAGTAGGAATCCAGGGTGCCGGCGTAGAACTCCATTTCCTGGGTCAAGAGATCGGGCACGATGCGGTAGACATACTCTTGGTAGTTCGGCTCTCCTTCCCAGTAATCGGCAAAGGAGGTCAGCTTGATGTATTGATCGGACTCCCAGTGCGAAAACTCGAAAGGCCCGCATCCGACCGGGCTCCTGTTGAACCGGCTGTCCCTGAGGGAAAATTCCTCCGGATCCAGCCCCCTGGCCGCGGCCTCCCGGTTCAGGGCCTTTTCGTTCAGGAGGTGCTCCGGCAGTATCCCGATGCTCCAGGTGTTCAGGGCCGGGGAGTACAGCCTCTTGTAGACGATCCGCAGCGTCAGCTCGTCCACCACCTCCACCGACTTGACCGGTTCGAAATCGGCCACCCTGGGAGAGATGTTTTCGGGATCGACAATGGCCTGGTAGGTGAACTTGACGTCGCCAGCGTCAAAGCGGTGGCCGTCGTGAAAGCGGACCCCGTCCCTGAGATGAAAGACTAGGACCGGGTTGTGCTCAAAAGGGGGAAGGGCCCGGGCCAAGAGATCGGGATCAGCCTTGGAAACTGATAAGTTTTCGCTTTTTATGTGTTTTTTTTGAGGAAAGTCCTGGAAATACCCCTGGCCCAGGAGAAACTCCAGGTTGTCAAACAGCTCCGGATCGACTTCGAACAGATCGAGACGCACTGCCTTGGGCGGGGTGACCTGGAGGACGATTTCTTTTTGTCCCTCGGGGAGCTCTGTCTTGACTTGAAATGCTTTTGGGGAGACGGGCTCGATCGCTTTGATGTTTTGCAGTGTTTTCTTGAGAGGCCGGGACCTGATATGTTCAAAGGCCTTGGCCTTCCTAAGAAACCGGGCCGTCTGCCCGGCGGTCAGCCTTCCCTGTCCTGGAACCGGAAATTCCGGGTTCACATAGAAAAGAGCCTGTTCCGAGATATCCCAGGACCTGGCCAGCCTGCCCCGGTACTCCAAATCCTTGTCCAGATCGATCAATCCTTCAAAGACCTTGTTTTCTATGTCGCTGCTGGCACTGTCTGCGGAAAGGATCGGGTTCAAAATGGAAGCGTCTCCGCTGGAAGCGGTGATGAACTCCTGAAGACGCTCGGGATGGCCCCTTGCCTGCTCTTCATAGGTCGGCACCCAGAAATACGACTGGAGCAAAAAGACCGTCAGGAGAACCGGGGCCAGAATCAAGACACGTTTTACCAGCATAAGAGGGCTTGCCAATGAATAAATGAGTTTACGCCCAGGCACTATATAAATTGTTCACCCTGCCTTGTCCAGAAAAATGCGTTTGGTCAATTTTATTTACCATGTACCCTGGATTCCCGGTCAAGAGTCCGATTCTACGGGAGTTCACTCAAATTTGTCATTGACATATTACTTGAGTCCTGCTACCAAGTCCAACAACCTATTATTTTTGTTCCGTTATTTTTTTCACACTTTTTGATTCCCCTAACCCGTAAGGAGGGAGCATGAAGAAGGAATGCTTTGCCCCGGTCAGAGAGAAACTGGATAATGTCTCAAGAAGAGATTTCCTCAAGTTCTGTTCAGTGATGGCTGCAGGGCTCGGTTTGCCGCTCGGCGCCGGCTCAGACATCGCCGAAGCAGTGACCAGCCCGACACGCCCTCCGGTCATCTGGCTCTCCGGCCAGGAATGCACCGGATGCACCGAGTCCCTCCTTCGACCGAACCACCTGACCCTGGAGCACCTTATTCTGGACCTGGTCTCGCTTGACTATCACGAAACCCTGAATGTCGGCGCGGGACATCAGGCCGAAGCCTTCAAGGAACAATCCATAGACCAGCACAACGGCAGGTTCGTTCTGGTCCTGGAAGGGGCTATCCCCACCAAGGAAAACGGCATCTACTGCCAGATCGGCGGCCGGACTTACCTGGATCTGGTCAAGGAAACAGCGGAAAAGGCCGGAGCCATCATCGCCATCGGCTCCTGCGCCTCCTGGGGCGGTCTGGTGGCCTCGGACCCCAACCCCACCGGAGCCAAAGGAGCCCCGCAGGTCCTGACCGACAAGACCGTGGTCACCATCCCCGGCTGCCCTCCCAATGGCTATAACTTCCTGTCCACCGTAGCCTATTATCTGACCTATCAAAAGCTCCCGGCCATCGATAAGTTGGGGCGTCCCCAATTCGCTTACTCCGGGCTCATCCACGAAAACTGCGAACGCAGACCCCATTTCGACGCCGGCCGTTTTGCCGAAGAGTTCGGAGACCACGGTCACCAGCAGGGCTTCTGCCTGTACAAGCTGGGCTGCAAGGGACCGGTGACCTACAACAACTGCTCCCTGAAACATTATTGCGACGTGGGCACCTGGCCGGTGAACACCGGGCACCCCTGTTTCGGCTGCAGTGAAGAGAATGTGGGCTTTGGCATTCCCAAATACGTCCAGGCCGATTTGGGCAAGGAGAGTTTGATCACCCCGTCCGCCACACCGGCCGGTATCCAGTACGAGCGTGGAGGCAAGCTGTCCGCCGGTGCGGCCGCAGTCATCGGAGGCGCCGTGGGGGTTGCCTTGGGAGGAGCCGCGGTTACGGCCGCCAAGGCGAAGTCTCAGGACAAGAAGGACACCTAACCAGGGGGAGGGGGCATGAGCATCAAACGAAGAGATTTTCTGAAAACCGCTGCGGGGAGCTCCCTCGCTCTGGCGGCCGGCATCAGGTCCGGCCCGGCCGAGGCCAAGGAGCAGAGACTTTCCCCTGAAGCCGTGGGCATCCTTTACGATTCCAATTTGTGTATCGGCTGTCAGGCCTGTATGACCGCCTGCAAACAAGCCAACGACATGCCGGTGGAACCAGGCGATCAGGAAGACATCTGGGACCGTCCCCTGGACCTCTCGGCCACGACCTTGAATATCATCAAAATGTATGACGGAGGTGAAACACCGGCCTTTGTCAAGAGGCAGTGCCTGCACTGCCTGGAACCGGCCTGTGTAACGGCCTGCCCTGTCTCGGCCCTGGAAAAGGATCAAAGGACCGGGGTCGTGACCTATGACAAGAAAGCCTGCATCGGCTGCCGCTACTGCCAGATCGTCTGCCCTTACAATGTGCCGAAATTCGAATGGGACGACCCTTTTCCGCAGATTCGCAAATGCCAGTTCTGCGACCATCTTTTTGACCAGGGCCGCTATTCCGCCTGCTGCGAATCCTGCCCCACCGGGGCCTCTCTGTTCGGGCCCTTCCGGGACCTGAAACAGGAAGCCGAACGCAGACTGCAGATGGAGCCCGGCCGTTATTACGAATTTCCTGTCAACCATATCGGCACCGGAAAGACCCAGACCCACAAGGCAGAACCCTATGTCCGGGAAATTTACGGAGCCGAGGAACTCGGCGGGACACAGGTCTTGCTCCTGTCCGGAGTGGACTTCACCAAGCTCGGCTTGCCGAAAGTCAGGAATAAATCCTATGTCAGCGATGTTGAATCCATTTCCAGTACGCTCTACAGCTATATGCTCCTGCCGGCAGCGGTCTTCGGCGGTCTTTTATATGTCTCGAAAAGAAATGGAAAGCACGAATAACCCCCAACCTCTATTGGAAGGAGAGTGATATGTCTGAAGCACGACCACTTGGAGGCAGGGTCTTCACCATTCCTTTTTTGGCAGGTGTGCTGATCATCCTGATTGCCCTGTATTTTCTTTTCCAGCGTTTCATCCTCGGTCTGGGCCCGGTGACCGGGATGAACGACGGCTATCCCTGGGGACTGTGGATCGCCTACGACGTCAACCTGGGCACGGCCCTGGCCTGCGGCGGTTACGCCATGGCCATCCTGATCTATGTCCTGAACAAGGGACAGTATTCGCCCCTGCTCAAGCCGGCCATTCTGACAAGTCTGTTCGGCTACGTCCTGGGGGGATTTTCCGTGTTCATCGACATCGGCCGCTACTGGCAGATGCACAATGTTTTCCTGCCCGGGTACGCCAATATCCACTCCCCTCTTCTGGAAGTGGCCCTGTGCATCGCAGCCTACTGCCTGATCCTGCTCATCGAGTTCTCGCCAGTAGTCCTGGACCGCTTCGATTTGGAAAAAATGAAAACAAAGCTCAACAGGGTGCTGTTCATCGTCGTGGCCCTGGGAATCCTTCTGCCCACCATGCATCAGTCCTCCCTGGGCACGCTGATGATTTTGGCCGGCACGAAACTCTCGCCCCTGTGGTGGACCAATCTCCTGCCGCTTCTTTTCCTGATCGCGGCCCTGCTCCTGGGCTATGCCGTGGTAATCCTCGAAACCTCGCTTTCCGGCGTATCCTTTCAGAATTTCGAGGAGATCCGGCTCATAAAAAAGGTCTCCGCCTATGTTCCCTGGATTCTGGGCCTCTTTTTACTGCTGCGCCTGATAAGCGTCCTGCTCCAGGAGGGATTGGCAGCCATGTTCGCCGGCGATTTGGCCGGGAACATGTTTCTACTGGAAAACATCCTGCTCATCCTGGCCCTGATCGTCTTTCTGCCGGCCAGGAACCGGGACAATACGGCAAAGCTGGTCTGGGCCGCTCTCCTTCTGATCCTCGGAGCCGGACTGTACCGCTTCAACGCCTATTTAACCGGGTTCAACCCGGGCAACGGCTGGCACTACTTTCCCGCTTTCCCGGAGACCATGATTACCCTGGGCATCGTGGCCGTAGAAGTCCTGGGCTTTCTGTGGATCGTGAAGCGATTTCCGATCCTGACCCAGCCGCATCGAGGGTCTGAAGGCCGCGGCGGCAAGGCCGAACTCAGAAGTCAGGGGGCTGAAGCCTGAGGCCGGGGGAACAGAGACCAGATATCAGAGGTCAGATGACGCAGGGAGGATATCAGCCTCCCCTGTCCACGATCAAGGCCTCATCCTATTTGAAATTTTCAATCGTAGATTATGGATATCTTAAATTCTAGATAAGGGAGAGAATCAATGGCCAAGAGAATCACGGTTGACCCGATCACCAGAATCGAGGGGCACCTGCGGATAGACTGCGAAGTAGAAAACGGCCGGGTGAGCAATGCCTGGTCTTCAGGCCAGATGTGGCGCGGCATAGAGGTCATCCTCCAGGGACGGGATCCCAGGGATGCCTGGCTTTTCACCCAGCGGATCTGCGGGGTCTGCACCACGGTCCACGCCATTGCCTCGGTCCGGGCCGTGGAAAACGCTCTGGAGCTGGAAATTCCGGTCAACGCCCAATACATCCGCAACCTGCTCATTGCGGCCCACGGCTTGCACGACCATATCGTCCATTTCTATCAGCTCTCGGCCCTGGACTGGGTGGATATCGTCTCCGCCCTGCAGGCGGATGCCAAGGCTGCGGCCAAACTCGGTCAAAGCCTCTCGGACTGGCACCGCAACAGTTTTCAGGAAATCAAGGGGGTCCAGGACAAACTGAAGAATTTCGTGAATTCAGGGCAACTCGGAGTCTTCGGCAGCGGCTACTGGGGGCATCCGGCCATGAAGCTCTCCCCCGAGGTCAACCTTCTGGCCGCGACCCACTACTTCCAGGCCCTTGAATACCAGAGAAAAATCAATCAGGTGGTGGCCATCCTGGGCAGCAAGACCCCCCATATCCAGAACCTGGCCGTGGGCGGCGTCACCAACCCAGTTGATCCGAACAGCCCGGCTTCTCTGACCACGGAAAAACTCTATCACATCAAGTCCCTGATCGACGAGACCGAGGCCTTTGTCAAACAGGTCTATCTCCTGGACGTGGCCGCCGTGGGCGCCTTTTACGCCGACTGGACCGGGTATGGGTCCGGGGTGACCAATTATCTCTCGGTTCCGGACCTGCCCCAGGATTCCAAGGGCAGGGAGTTCCTCCTGCCCGGCGGCTACATCCCCAGCGGCGATGTCGGAGCCTTTGCCCCCATTCAATCCTTTCAAGACGATTTCTTCGGGCAGAACGTCAAGGAGTCCATCAAGCACTCCTGGTACGACGGCGACTGGGAGCGGCATCCCTGGCAGGAGGAGACCGTGCCCAAGTATACCTCGTTTGAGGACAACGGCAAATACTCCTGGGTCAAGGCCCCCAGCTTTCAGGGCGAACCGGCCCAGGTCGGCCCCCTGGCCAATGTCCTGTGCATGTATGCCGCCGGACACCAGCCCACCCGACAATACGCCGGACTGGCCCTGAAAACCGTCTCCACCCTTTTGGGTCAGGAAGTCGGACTCGACGCCCTGCATTCCACCATCGGCCGACACGCCGCCCGGGCCGTACGCTGCGCCGTATTAGCCGATACTCTGAATGAAAACTGGTCGGCCCTGATCAACAACATTGGTCAGGGGGACTATACTATTTGCAACAAGCCTGAGTTTCCCAAAGGCGAGATCAGGGGATTCGGCTTTCACGAAGCCCCCAGAGGGACCCTGTCCCACTGGGTCGTCATCAAGGACGGGAAAATCGAGAACTATCAATGCGTGGTGCCCTCCACCTGGAACGCCGGACCACGCGGGCAGAAGGATGCCCCGGGGCCCTACGAGGCCTCGCTGGTGGGCAATCCGGTGGCAGATCCGGAAAAGCCCCTGGAAGTCCTGCGCACGATCCACTCCTTCGATCCCTGCCTGGCCTGCGCCATCCATCTCCTGGATCAGGACAGCCGGGAAATCGTCAAAGTCAAGGCATTATAAAATCCAATTTTGCGCCTTGGGATCACTTGATGCGAAGGCGCAAAATTGGATTTATTCTAATAAATTAGCAACAAAGAAGTTGGCTAAAAGTTCTGAACTCAATGTGTATAGATCCAACGTGAACCATTATGAAAACAAGGCCGGAAACCGAGGAATCAAAAACCCTTGCCCCTGATACCGAAACCGGATCAAAGTATGACCATCGTAACTATCAGGAAAGGGCCGGAATTCTCGTTCTGGGTGTGGGGAACATCCTTCTCTCGGATGAGGGTGTCGGTATCAGGGCGGTGCAGCGTCTGGAAAAGGAGTATCGACTCTCTCGGGAGGTCGAAGTCCTTGACGGTGGAACCAGCGGTCTGGAGCTGCTTGGTCATATAGAGCACCGCAAGCAGTTGTTGCTGATCGATGCCGTCAGAAAACAAGGCTTCGAACCCGGCTCGGCGATCAGAATATCTCTGCAGGATCCTCCCGCCTATTTCCGGCAAAAGATCACCCCGCATCAGCTGGGACTTTCCGATGTCCTGGCCGCGGCCGCCCTGACCGACTCTCTCCCGGAAAAGATCACCCTTTATGGGATCGTTCCCAAGGACCTGGACACAGGCCTCGAACTTTCCGCAGAGGCTGCCCGCGGGGTGGAGAAGATCCTGGATATGATCCTCAAGGACTTGAAAGGAGTGGGGATGGAGATCAGGAAGTCAAAGCAATCATTTTAATCGGTACGGGTGTACGAAGTCTGAAATAAGGAGTTCAATCGTCAAACTGAAACTTTTTCTCATGAAAAAGTTTCAGACAGAC
Organism: Desulfohalobiaceae bacterium; assembly: GCA_021737615.1. Classification (GTDB taxonomy): domain Bacteria; phylum Desulfobacterota; class Desulfovibrionia; order Desulfovibrionales; family Desulfothermaceae; genus JAABTT01. Next base: position 9,970 of record JAIPDR010000042.1, read on the forward strand.
ATCGACCACGTCTTGTTCGAACTTCAGGCCTTTATTCCTGCTCACTTCCTCCAGGGCCAAGTCCAGTCCCCGGCCGGGCCGATAGGGGCGATGGGAGGCCATGGCCTCCACCACATCCGCCACCGCCAGGATGCTCGATTCCAGGAGAATGTCTCCCCGGGTCAGTCCGTGGGGGTACCCGGACCCGTCCAGCCGTTCATGATGCTGCAGGACCATCCGGGCGATGGGCCAGGGGAATTCGATGTCTTTTAAGATCTGATAGCCGTTTTCGGCATGGCATTTGATAAGCGCGAACTCCAAATCCGTAAGCCTGGTGGGTTTGCTCAATATCTCGGCAGGAATGGACAACTTCCCCAGGTCATGGACGATGCCGGCCATGTGGATCCCTCCGGCCTGTCCATTGTCGAGCCCCATTTCACTGGCAATGGCCAGGGCCAGGGCCGCTACTCTCTGCTGATGGCCGGCGGTATAGGGATCCCTTGATTCCACGGCCAGGGACATGGCCTTGATTACCCCGGTCATGGTGCTTTGCAGCTGGGCCGTGCGCTCCGCCACCTTGTTCTCAAGATCTTCCCGATACTGTTTCTGCTGAATCTCCAACCTCTGCCTCTGCAAGGCATTGCTGACGTTAATCAGCAGCTCGTTCAACCGATACGGCTTGATCACATATCCGTAAGCCCCGATCTCCAGAGCCGTTTCAGCCAGTTCACGGTCATCTTCTCCGGTGATCATGATGACGGCGGTGTCCTCATATTCTCTGGAAATATATCTGATCAGATCGATGCCGGACTCCCCGGGCATCTTCTGATCGCAGATAATGAGTTCGAACTGATAATCTTTGAGATAGCCTCTGGCCTCTTCTGCATTCGAGGCCACCATACAGGAATAACCGTCTATCTCCAGCATATTCCTCAGCATAACCTGGAGATGCTCTTCATCATCGACGACCAGAATCCGGTCCTGATTGTTGTCCATAGCTCCCCTTTGGCATGTATTTTGGCACGAAAAATGATACCCAGCGCGAGAAGATAGCCTAGCCCCTGACTTTTTTCAAGCAAGGCCCTCCAGAGCCATTGCATGTGATAAACAGGCGCTTCTCCCGCTTTGCCGGTTACCTGCGGTATTCGATAGCAATCGTCTGTCCGACTTTTCCGAACACTGTCCACTTTTTCCAGACAGTTGAAGCAAGGATAGGCCGAGGTTGTCCGGCTTTTCCGGACTCAAGAGTCTTCTTTTCGCTTCTGATCCCTTTCTTTTATAGGAAAGCTTCCGCCTTTTTTTTATTTAACCAGACATAATAATTGAATTTATAACCACACTTCGGATTTCTCTCTGTCAATGGCATGTATTTTGCTTTTAAATTAAGCAGTGATGGATTCATCACCGCTTTGGGCCGGCAGGAAGTCGACAGGACGGCTTTCGGCTATTTTTCCATTCAATTTCAAATAGACAGGAGGTTGATATGGACAGAAAAACTTTTCTGGGTATGATCGTGCTGTGCGTTGGTCTGGTGTTCATGTTTTGTACACCCGGATTCGCCGAATGTCCTGAAGGTTCGGTGGACATCAACACCGCAACCGTGCAGGAGTTGCAGGAAGTAAACGGGATAGGCTCTGTCCTGGCTCAAAGGATCGCTGACTATCGCCAGGAACATCCCTTTACCTCGGATAAGGATGTAACCGCGGTCAAAGGGATCGGGGAAAAGACCTTCAAACAGATAGCAGACTCGATTTGTGTGGATTGACCTGTCAGCCGGAAAGATCTTTATACCGCATCATTCAGTTAAGCCGACCGCTTAGCGGCCTGCGAAGACAGCGGTGCCCGACAGGCATCGCTTTCTTCGCAGGGGCTTTCGATCTTTCCCCTGAAGATCCTGTAAGTCATGGTGGTGTAGGCCAGAATGACGGGCAGAAGCACAGCCATGGTCACCAGCATGAAGCCAAGGGTTGAGGAGGAGGCCGCTGCGGCCTGAACAGTGAGGGCCTGCGGGGCAAGATTGGGAATCATGTTCGGATAGAGGGAGATCGAGAGAACGGAAAAGGAAAAGATAATCAGGAGCACGTTCCAGATGAATGGGGCTCTTTCTTTGCGGCGCGACAGGCTCGTAAAGTACATGACAAAAGAAAAAACAAAAAGGCAGAGCAACCCAAAAAGCCCGGACAGCAAGGAAAGCCCGGCCCACTTTTCCAGGGCAACCGGGTACCTGAAAACGATCAAGAGGTGAACGAAGATGGTGACAATCAGGGTTGTCATGGCTGCCGCCCTGGCATAGCGGTAGCTTTTTTCCTGGATCCTGCCCGCGGTTTTCATGATCAGGTAGTTTGCTCCGAGCATGGTGTAGCCGGCGATAACACCGGCCGTAACCATAATGGAGAAGGAGTCGAGCCAGCCCCAGACGTTTCCGGTAAATTGTCCAGAGCGTATGTCCAGACCCCCGAGGAGCCCTCCCAGGGCAAAACCCTGCGCCCCTGCGGCAATAAGACTTCCGACACCGAAACAAAGGCTCCAGATCCCCTTCTTCCCGGATCTGGCCCGGAATTCAAAGGCCACACCGCGCAGGGCCAGTCCCAGCAGCATGCACATCATGGGGATATACAAAGAAGAGAGAAGGACTGCGTAAAACACGGGGAAGGCCCCGAAAAGCATGCCGCCCAGCAGGACGAGCCAGGTCTGGTGGCCGTGCCAGACGCTGCCGATGGTCTGCATCAATAGACCGCGCTCCTTGTCGTCTGCGGCCAAAAGAGAAAGGATGCCGATCCCCAGATCCGATCCGTCGGTCGCCACATAGTAGAGCAGGAAAAAGGCGATGAGAAACAACCAGATCTGAGGCAGATGCGAAGCAATGGCCTCCATCAGCCGCCCTCCTTATGGTCCGCCTCCGGGCCCGCGCTGATAACCCTCCGGGCCAGCCGGCAAAAGACAAACAGCAAAACAAGGTACAGAGCGCCCAGGGTAAGCAAGGACCACCAGATCGGCCCCGCGGACAGAGGGGAGACAGCCTCGCTGGTGCGCTGGACATTGTAGATGATCCACGGTTGTCTCCCGACTTCCCTGGTGATCCAGCCCGTCTCCATGGCCAGGTAGCTCAGGGGAACGGCCAGGATCCAGGACCACAGAAGTTTTCGCTGTCCCGGTGCAGTCTCCGCTTCAAGCCCCCCCTTGCGCCAGGTCCACATGGTCCAGAGCATGAGCAGAAAGAGGGCGGTCCCGATGGCGATCATGATGCGGAAGGAGTAGAACGGGATCCAGACCGGGGGCTGATTTTCCTTTGCAAACTCCCGCAGTCCCCTGACCTGGCCGGTCAGGGAGCGGGTCATAATCAGGCTCAGCCCAAAGGGCACTTCCAGGGCCCAGCGGTTTTCCTGCCTGGAGGGATCCGGCCGGGCCAGCACTTTCCAGGCCGCACCCAGCCCGGCCGGATTGGTCTCCCAGTGGGCCTCGATGGCGGCGAGCTTCTCGGGCTGGACCTGACCCACGACCTGACCCGATCCGTCGCCGAGAAAGATCTGCAGGGGGGTGATGACGACGGCCGCAGCCGCGGCGATCTTGAAAGACTTCAGAAAAAAACGAATCTGTCGCCCTTTCAGGATATACCACCCGCTCAGGCCGCCGATGACGAAGAGGGTGATCTCCAGGCAGGCCACCCACATGTGGGAAAAGGACCAGTAAATATCCGGGTTGAATATTGCCTTGAGGCTGTTGGTCATGACGAAGCTGCCGTCGATGAAATCCCCGCCCCTGGGGATCTGCATCCAGGAGTTGGCCACCATGATCCAGAAAGCTGAGAGCGAGGCCCCGAAAGCGACCATGGCCGTGGAAAAGAGATGGGTCCTCGGCGAGACCTTGTCCCAGCCGTAGGCCATGATCCCCAGGAAGGTGGCTTCCAGCATGAAGGCCATGGCCGCCTCGAATCCGAGCATGTGGCCGAAGATATCGCCGCCGGCTATGGAGAATCCGCTCCAGTTGGTTCCGAATTGAAATTCCATGGGAATCCCGGAAATCACCCCCATGGCCAGAACCAGGAAGAAGAGCTTCTGCCAGAAACGTGCCTGCTGGTAGTAATGCCGCTCTCTTGTCCTGTTCCACAGGACCTCGACTCCCAGCAGATAGATACTCAGCCCGACGATGAGCACCGGCCACAGGATGTGGAACATGATGGTCAGGGAGAACTGGATGCGGCTGAGAAATACCGGCGATAAGCTCAGATCCATACACCTGCCTCTGCCTTGGTTCCTTCAGGGGACATCAGCCACAAAAATTCAACCCCGCAAGGTTAGAGTAAGGACCGATAACTGCGGGGGCCTTGTCGGTTTTAACTTCCTGTTTCATGCTTTCTCCATGGCTTTCCTGGTTTGAGATTGTGCTGGCGGCAGCCGGCAGGCCTTCATGTTTTCCAGGTCCGCTTCGGTCTGTGTTATCCGCTTTGATCCTCGGTAGCTATGGTCCTGCGGCGTATGGATTCAGAATTCGTCGTCGCTTTTGGAATCCCACCCGTATTCACCGACCAGGGGGACGAAAGAAACCTCCAGAAATCTTTCCAGATGGTAGTTGTCGCTGCTGCCCCTGGTGACCCTGACAATCTGCTGCCCGAAACGATACCGACCGATCGGCATGACCAGCCTTCCCCCTGTTTTGAGCTGTTCCTTGAGAGGCAGGGGTACTTCCGGTCCGGAAGCAGTAGCGATGATCCCGTCATAGGGGGCGTGTTCCTCCCAGCCCAGACTCCCGTCCCCTCTCTTGGTCAGGATATTGGTATATTCCAGAGATTGAAAAATCCGCTCGGCTTTGTCTATCAACTCCTGATGGTATTCAACTGTATAGACAAAAGAGGCCACGCAGCTAAGGACTGCGGCCTGATATCCGAGACCGGTGCCGATCTCCAAAACTTTTTCCCCACCCCTGAGGCGAAGGAGTTCACTCATATAGGCCACTATGTACGGCTGAGAGATGGTCTGCCCCTGTCCGATGGGCAGGGGGCGGTCCGCGTAGGCCATGTCCCTCATCTCCTCGGGCATGAACAGGTGCCTGGGGACGATTCGCATGGCCTTTAAAATCAGGGGGTCCTTCACTCCCCTGGCTTCAATCTGAGTTCTGACCATCTCCTGCCGTTCTTTTGCATAATCGGATTCGGTCGATTTATCTCGTCTTTTCATTCTCTTAGGTGTATATTTTTCTTTTGCAATTCATACAAAGGCTCAGACCAAAACCTCAGTCCTTGTCAGGACCCTCTTCCTGCTGAATATAATACAGACATAATCCCACCAGAACAAACCCCAGAACCAGCATGATTCCCTGCAGCATACCTCTCCTCCTTCGAATGCGGCACCTTGGCCAATACTTCCAGGGGCCGTTGTCTTTTCTGCTTTGCTTTCATGTAAACAGTAATCTTGAATAATACATGCTCCGAAAGAACTTGGCAATGGCAAAAATGGATCCGCCCCGGAAGCATGATACGGATCATGTGCCGGATTATGGCAGTCTCACGGCCGGTCCCCGGCCAGTCTTTTTCTGTCTGGCTATCCTTTACAGGCAAAATCACCTATGGGCGAGGTCGGTTGACAGAAATTCCTCCCGCATCTATTTTAAAAATAACCAGGGCCAGACGGATTTCACCAGAGTACGGCAAACACACCATGCGAACATTGCAAAACTCTCTCGCCCGCTGGAAAGGCTTCCCCGGAAGACACCTTATTCTGTTGCTCTTGCTCTTCCCGCTGCCGGTCTCTGCCGCCGGGATCGAATATACGGTCTCCATTCAGGGTGTCGAGGACAGAGCCCTGCGCAAGACACTGGAAAAGAGCGCGGAGCAATTCAAGGAACAAACCGACCCCCTTTCCGGGTTCTTTCTGGAAAAAAAGGCGGAGAAACATTTGCAGAGGCTGCTTGAGATCTGCAATGCCCACGGTTACTATCAGGCCGAGGCAGAAGTGGCCATTCAAAAAGAGGATGCCGCCGCCTACCAGACCATCTTCAGCATCGATCCGGGGCCTGTCTATCGGGTGGCCGACGTCCGGATAGAGGTCGAACCCAAAGAGCGGCAATCGAAGATCAAACTGCCCGCCCCAAAAGCGCTGGGAATCCCCATAGGCTCTCCGGCCCTGGCTGAAGACATCCTGGCCGCCCAAAAAAAGCTGCAGCAGGCTGTTCTGTCCCAGGGCTATCTCCAGGCCGTTCAGGAAAGACCCGAAGTGCGGGTGGACGAGGGCGGCCAATCGGTGAGCCTCGTCTTTTCTCTCTCCCCCGGTCCACTGATCAGACTGGGTTCCACCAGATTCACCGGACTCGAAGAGGTGGATCCGGAGTACATCCACAGCAAAATCCCCTGGACAGAGGGGGACACGTACGATCCCAAACTGGTCCAACAGCTTAAGAACGACCTCATGGCTACCCAGCTCTTCAACCTGGTCGATGTCCAATTCGCGGAAAAACCCGAGGAAAACGGACTGTTTCCTGTCAGGGTCAGGGTCAGGGAAAGGGATCGGCGTTCGGTCCGTCTTGGACTCGGATATGCAACGGATATCGGGCCGCTGGCCAAGGCCTCCTGGGAACGCAAGAACATGCTGGGGCGGGGAGAGAAACTCACCGTATCCTCCGACGTATCACCCAAAGAGCAACGCTTAAACGGTTCCTTTCAAAAACCAAGCCTCTTCAGGCCGGACCAATCCCTGCTCCTTTTCAGCTCACTGAAGCGGGAGGATTATGACAGCTATCAAAGCGACGCCTTTCTGGCAGAAGCCAACGTTGTACGCGGCTTGTCGTCCGAGGCAAGCCTGTCCGGCGGACTCGGCTACAAGGGACAGACCACCCGGGATGCTCTAGGATCCGACCGCTTTCATCTCTTCTTTGTCCCCGGATTGTTCGAATGGGACAGCCGGGATGACATCTTAAACCCCACGCAGGGCCTGAAACTCGGTTTCGGTCTGACGCCATATCAGGACATCAGCCAGGCGGATCTGACTTTTTTCAAGACCATTCTCAAGGCGAGATGGTATAAGGCCCTCAATGGAGGCAAGGATTTCATTCTGGCCTTCAGGACAAAGCTCGGCTCCCTAACCGGGGCCTCAAGCGGAGACATCCCGGCCGACGAACGGTTCTTTGCCGGCGGGGGTGGTTCGGTCAGGGGCTTTCCCTATCAGGAGATCAGTCCGCAAAGAAACGGAGAATCCTTTGGCGGGAGATCCATACTGGAGATCTCCTCAGAAATCCGCTGGCAGATGAAAGAACGGTTCGGCCTGGTCTTCTTTGTGGACGGGGGGCAGGTCACCCCGGACAAGTATCCTGATTTGGGTCAGGACATCCTCTGGGGCACCGGGCTCGGTCTGCGCTATTTTACCGACCTTGGCCCCTTGCGCTTCGACCTGGCCTTTCCCCTGAACAAGAAAGACCACATAAGCGATTCCTTTCAATTCTATATCAGCATCGGGCAGGCCTTTTAGGCGGGCGGACCCTTGACCAAAACCTTTGTCTCCTGATTGATTTACACTTGTGCCTGAATAGGCAGGGCCGACGACAGAGTAGACATGTTTTTGCATAAAAAAATCCTTCGTCTCATCAAATGGGCGGCGATCACCTGCCTGGGCCTGTTTCTGCTTTCGATCCTGGCGTTTATCATGGTGCAGACCCAAACGGCCAGAACATATCTCCTCGTCTATCTGGAAAAGACCCTCAGTCGGGATGAGTTGCGGGTCGAACTCAGCGGAATCCAGGGATGGCTGCCTGTCGACTTTACCCTGGATGAGGCAACCATCAGCGACGTACAGGGTCCTTTCCTGAAGATCAGCCGGGTCCATCTGGCCTGGTCTCCGCTGCAGCTGCTCAGCGGGACCATCCGGGTCCGGAACATAGGGGCCGCGGAAGTCGATTTTAAGCGGCGGCCCGAGCTTCCAGCGGAACCCGGGGACAAAGACCGGGGACAGGAAAAGGCCCCGGGAGACTTTTCTCTTCCCTCTCTTCTGGTCGAGAGGATTGATTTCCCGCACATCGCCCTGGGGGCGGAACTGACCGCTGACCCCGCGGTTTTTTCTCTGACCGGAAAAATGGACATGACCTCCCTGGCCAGGCTCGAAGGCGACCTCAGCTTGAAGCGCATCGACCGCCCCGGCCTGAGGACACAGCTCCAGGCCGATTACAGGGAACCGCTTTTACACATGGACTGGCGGTTCGAATCCCCCGGTCGAGGCCTGCTCCAGGTCCTGCTCGGCCGGGAGCTCCCCGGGCCGATCGATTTCCGCCTCCAGGGCCGGGGGCCGATCAAGGACTGGCAGGCGGAGCTGCGGTTGGTCCTGGAAGACAAGCCGGTCCTCGCCTCCAGCCTGAAACTGAACTACACGGAAAAGGAAGCAAGGCTCAAGGGCCTGAGCACCTTCCTGACCGCTGCCGCAGGGTACCTGCCTCCGCCCTACTCCAAGCTCGTGGACAGCGATCGCCCCCTGCCCTTTGCCTTTGACCTGGTCTACAACCGGTCCGCGAACCTGCTCAGGCTCGAGACGGCCGAACTCTCCACAGACTGGGCCGACCTTAACATACGGGGAACCGCCGATCTCGGGAAACAGACCCTGGAACATCAAATAGAGCTCATTATCCACGAACTCTCCGGTCTGCAGCCGCTTTCCCCCCTGCCCCTCAAGGGATCCGCCCGGATCCAGGCCCGGATCGACGGTCCCTGGAAGCTCCCGGAAGCCAGAGTCGGAGTTGCAGCCGGCCCGATCGAAGTCGGTGATTACACAGTAACAAAGACTTCTCTGGACCTGATCCTTGCCCCCGAGGCCGGTCGAAAGAACGCTGTTCAGTCAGTCGAGCTCAGCGGGATCTCCCGGGTCAGAGGATTCTCCAATGAGTCGCTCTCCCTGAAGCTGCCTTCTGCCGAAGTCAGTTTCAACTCCAGCTACAGCCCGGAAAGCGGCCTTACCCTCCGCCGGTTGAAGCTGGGCTCACCGAACGAGAATCTGACCCTGAGCGGACAGCTGGAAAATAACGGTCGCTTCCGGGCGGAAATCCAGGCCACCCTCAAGGAGATACAGGACCTGTCCCTGGATGTTGCGCTGCCCCTTAGCGGGGGGCTGAAGCTGACCGGCCGAGCCAGCGGCGACTGGCTGAGCCGCGAGGTGTCCGCCAGGATGCGGACCAGCTTCCTGGACCTGGGTGGCCTGCCCGAGGATATGCTTGTGCTGACCGGTAAGGATCCGGGGCTGGAGTTCAACCTGGGACTGAACGACAACCGGGTGAGCCTGAACCAAGTCACCCTGCAGGGCGACCATCTGGATCTTAACCTCAACGGAAGCTTTGGGCTGGAGCGCAGGGACGTGGACCTGAACTGGGACTTGACCGGTCCGAGGCTGGAGCAGTTGTCTTTTTCCGGGGATCTGAACTGTCAGGGCCGGGTTGAGGCCTTTGGCAGTCTCCAGGGGCTTATCACGAACATGAAGGCCACGATGGAGGCCACAATCGCGGATTTCAGCCTCCCCCCCCTCCTGCCGTCCAGGCTCACCATCCGGGCCGGGGCAAGCGGTCTCCCGGGCTCCCCAAGTGGCGACCTCGCCCTTGACCTGGCCGGATCAAAACACAGTCTTCGACTTTCGACCGGATTTGCCTTCACGGACCGGGTCCTGCGCCTGAACCATATCCAGGCCCAGGCTCCGGACACTGAACTTTCAGGCTCCCTAGACCTTAATCTGCAGAAGTCGTCGCTTCAGACGAACATCGACCTCCGGGCCAGGGATTTCTCCTGGCTGCAGGCCTTCATCCCCGATCCCGGGATCAATGGAGGGCTGACCCTGGGACTGACCGCCGCCGGTGACCTCGGCAACCCTGAGGTCAACCTGGAACTCCAGGGCCGGGACCTGGCCTACGCCGGAATAAACGCGGCCGAACTCAGCGCTGAAATCCGTCTCCTGGATCTGCAAAGGCAGAAAATCGACCTCCGGCTCTTTGTCCGCAGCTTAGAGACCGGTGCCGTACTTCTGAGACAAAGCGGGCTGACCATCAAGGGAGACAGAGACGCCTACGCCCTGACCCTGGATCTCCGGGGAAAGGCCAGGGAGCCTTTCCGGCTGCAGACCCGGGGGCGCGTGGCCATCACGGATACCCTGCAGCGGATTGTCCTGGAGAGCGGAACCGGCGGTTTCGGCAGCATCCCCCTTTCCTGGTCGAAGCCCCTCGCCTTCGAACGGTCGGGCCAAGACCTTCGTCTCTCCTGCCCGGGGCTGAATCTCGGACAGGGAGAGTTGCGGGTCACAACCGGTCTCGAGCAGGACCGGCTGCAGGGAAGGATCAGCCTGAGCGGCTTTGATCTCTCCACCCTGGAAGCCGAAGCTTTGCCGCCGCTTCTGGGACAGATCTCCCTGGAGCTGGGTCTGGCCGGAACCCCGAAGCGGCCGGAACTGGACCTCGAAACCAGTATTCAAGGGCTGCAGCCGGTCGGTGCCGACCTTCCGGAGATTCACCCGATCACGGCCGACCTGATCGCTTCCTATCGCCAGGATAATTTTCAGGCCGAACTCCAGGCCGCGAGCCTTGGGGGTGACGTGAAGACCAGTCTGCAGGTCCCGTCCCGGCTCTCTCTGCGTCCTTTTGTCCTTAAACCCGGTGACGGATTGAAAGGATCGGCGCTCATAAACGCAGACCTGGGGGCCTTTGGCGGCCTGTTCGATTTGGAGGGCCAGCAAGTGGACGGTCGTCTGAAAGCCGACCTCGGCTTCTCCGGTTCTCTGCCTGTCCCCGACCTGAATGGCAGGGCTGTTTTAGAACAGGGAAGCTATGAAAATGTCCGCTCCGGCACGATCCTACGAGACCTGTCCCTGCAATGCACCTTTGAAGACAAAACGATTCATCTGCAGTCCCTGAACGCTTCCGACGGAAAAGAGGGCAAAATCAGCGCCAACGGAAGGCTCAGCCTTTTGGAAAATGATTTTTCCGCAGAGGCCCGTCTGCTCCTGGATAAAGCCCGGCTGGTCAGGCTGGACTTCTTAGAGGGCCAAACTGACGGGGAAATCGGTTTCACAAAAGACGTCACCGGGTCCAGCCTCAGTGGCGAGCTGACCATCGCCCCCATCGAAGTCAGGATCCCCGAGGCCCGCCCCCAGGGCCTGGAAGGCTTACGGATTGTCAGAACCGGTTCTCGGACAGAGGCCTCTCAAAAGAACAAGTCCGGGAAGACCCAGCCATCAGTCCTGTCCGCCCTGAACCTGGATATCCGGATCAGCATCCCCTCCCGGTGTTTCGTCCGGGGAAAGGGACTGGATTCCGAATGGCAGGGAGATTTCCGGATCACAAACACGGCCGCCGAACCGAAGATCAATGGGAATATCAGCTTGATCCGGGGCCATGTCGATTTTTTGACCAAGCGCTTTGATCTCGAAAAAGGCCTGATCACCTTTGTCAACGAGATCCCGCCAAAACCCATACTGGACATCCAGGCCGAGACCAGCTCCGACGACCTGAGCATCTTTCTGTCCATCACCGGTTCCACTACGAACCCAGAACTGACCCTCAGTTCGGAACCTTCCCTGCCACGGGATGAGATCCTGGCCCGGCTCCTGTTCGGGCATGAACTGAGCCGGATCACTCCGGTCCAGGCCGTGAAGCTGGCCCTGGCCGTCAGGACTCTGAGGTCAGGGGGGAATGATCAGGGAATCATGGACAAGTTCAGACAGACCATGGGCTTAGACGAGCTGGACATCAAAACCGAGCCCGGCGAAGAAGGGGGAACGGTGGTGGGCATGGGCAAGTATCTGAATGAGAACATCTACTTCAAGGTGGAACAGGGGCTTGGCTCTGAAAGCAGCGAAGTCATCGTGCAGATCGAACTAACCCCGCGGATCACCCTGGAGTCATCCGCCGGATCAGTCAATCAGGAATTCGGCCTGCTATGGGAGTACAGCTATTGAAATACAGGAGTCAGCCCTGCCTCTGGCAGTGCTGACATGTAACTATTGAATATTTATTATAACACACAGGTATACTGTTATGCTGGGGCAAAGATCCCGTGTTCACAAGCCTTAGAAAACCAAGAGCCGGAAGCGTTGAAGCGAAAGAGAGCTCTGTGATCGGTTCGTGGCATCAGCTGAAGTTTCATACGAGCGCCTGCCGCCGGCTGCAGAGACATAAGTATCATACATTGAAGAAGAATCGGAGTTCTGATTTCCTTTGCAGGGTGGAAACTTATCAGGGGAAAAGGCCTGTTTTTCAGTTACCAGGCAAAAACATCAAGGACAGGTCCGGGCTTCCTATTTTAAGCCGGCTGGGGCATGCCCCCGAAAATGGCGAAAACCAATGCCAGCAACAGCATCTGGATCAGCCAGCCGATGACGCAGACACCTACGGCCCGGAGAGTGCTTTCATAATCCAGGGCCTGCCGTACGGCGATGACCATTGCCACCAGCATCCAGACGCTTGCGGCAAAAAAAACAATCCCTCGCAAAAAGGGGATGATGCCCAGGACTCGGATCAATCCAGGTGAACTGGAAAACCCGATGGTGCGGAGCAACTCGCCCTGGTCCGCATGAGTCCCGGATTCGGGCAGCATTCTGGTGCCGATGAAATACGTCAGAAAGGCCCAGACATACCAGCCGACCAAGGCGGCGATGGTACCAAGGAGAATACCGCTGAAGCCCTGGGTGGTGACCACTCCGATTCCGGCGGCTAGGCTTGAAAGAACCACAACCCCCATGGCCTGGCCCATGGCCCCTTTATCCGCCTCCACTTCTTCATAAAGCCCTGCTTCCAGCCTGGCCGCTCGAATCATCCGGTTGACAAAGGGGTTCATAACCTCCTCCCGCTGCATTGCTGTTATTTGATTCACTTGATTTTGATCGGCACCAATGACCTTGCCTGATGCCAGCCGGCCCGGGATCCTTTTTGGTCAGATGCTAGGCCATGAATGATGCTTCAGGACGCTCTCACAAAAAAAGGCCCGCTTCTTTTTTGGAGGCGGGCCTTTTAAAGGCAGAGGGGTCACGCAGTTTTTCTTCTTTTCCAAAGCTGCATTTCCTGCATTTTCTTCTTTCGATCCCTGGCAAGACCTTTGGCAATCAAGGCCTGGTTTTTCTTGTAGCCCCATTTCTGTTTATACTCTTCAGGAGTCAGGTCATGGGTGGCCAGGTGCCTCTTGGTCAGAACTTTAAATGTTTTCCCACATTCAAGGCAGACCACTGATTTTTCCCTAACAGCTTTTTTGGGGTCTACAGCAGGTTCCTGTTTGCCTTGAGTGCTCTCCGTGGATTCAGCGCCTACCGATACTGATTTAATACTCTCGGACAATGTTTTGACCATCGAAGAAATTTCTTCTTCAGTCATATTCCTTACACCGGCCTGGGCCTTCACGATCTCCAAAGCTTCTTGTACATATTCTTCCATAGCATTCTCCAGGGTTTGTAGATTGCAATAAAGACATGAATAACCCATTTTCGTTGCTTTGTAAAGTAAATATCCTGCACCAACTTAGCAGCCTTTACA
>JAIPDR010000043.1 GCA_021737615.1 Desulfohalobiaceae bacterium
ATACTTTGCTTTCGCTGACCCTTGACATCTAAACGTTATTACGCTATAGTGCTATAGCTACATTAGGAGGTGGCATTATGGCAACTGAAACCAAGCGGGTTACCATCTATTTTAACTCTGACCTTCACAAAGCATTGCGGCTTAAATCCGTTGAAACATCAAGGTCTGTCTCTGAGCTGGTAAACCAGGCTGTCCGAGAAGCCCTGTCAGAGGATGCTGAAGACCTGGCCGCTTTTGACGAGAGGGCTGGCGAAGAACTGATCAGCTACGATGAAATGGTCAAGAGGCTTAAAAAAAATGGTCGCATATAAGATCTTTTTCAAAAAATCCGTCCAAAAGGACCTCTCGTCCATTCCAAAAAATGATCTAAAGAAGATATTGAGCCGAATCGAGAATCTGGGAGAGGACCCTCGACCTGCCGGGTGTGAAAAACTAACGGGGCAAGAACGTTATCGCCTGCGTCAGGGGCGTTATAGAATTTTGTATTCTATCCAGGATGATGAACTGACAATCTGGATCGTAAAAGTTGGTCAACGAAAAGACGTATACCGATGAAGCGAACAAGCGGCTGGAGTCGGACGCTCGCAAGCTCATCGCGCCGCTCAGCCGCCCCGTTACTCCGAGGCCTAGGGCTATCAGTCTTACTTTAAGTTACTGAAGAATATCTATATATGCTCCACCCATGACCCAAAAAATTCCTGGATCTCCCCTGGAACAATGCCTTTTTCTATTCTAGCCTGATTTTTCCTTTTCCCGGCATTAGGTCGTGTGTGAAAAGTTTGATGATCAAACTGGGCATCTGCGGCCAGAGGCAGGGCTGACATCCAGACCCAGCAGCGATGTTCGGGGCGGCAGCCCGGCAGGAGATCACCAGTCAGCCCTGCCCCTGACTTTCCCGGCTCAGGCCTGTTCGTTGGTAAAGACGAGCCAGCGGGCCAGGTTCATGCCCGCCAGAACGACGATGCCCAGGATGACGAAACCCAGGGAAAAGAGGCCCTGATCCCCGAACCACCCCAGGAGTGTGGGCACGACCCCGGTCCCCACGAGCAGAGCCAGGGGAATGATCAATGAAATGGCCACATTCCTGACCCGGTTGGAGAAAGTCATGGAGATGGCCGTGAATCCGGCCGGAAAGAAGCAAACCGCGCAGATGGGCTGCAGCAGGACGGCGACATAGATCAGCCCGCCGGAAAACAGTCCGAGCATGACGGTCAAAAGGCCGCTCACACTCAAGGCGATGAGGGCTGTTTTTCTGGAACCGATGCGGTCAATGACCGGTCCGGAGCTGAGGGCCATGAACAGGCAGGGAATCCTGGAGATCGAAACCAGTTCATTGGCCCAGCCCTTTTCCAGGCCGTGGCTGCTGACGAGGTAGACCGGGAGCATGCTGAAGACCCCGAAGGTCAAACTAGCGGCCAGTCCGAAAAGCACGGTCAGTATCCAGAAGGCTGGCTGGCGGAAAATGCTTTTCAGGACGGCCGGCCTGGGGGATTCTCCCTTTGACTCGCCCCCCTGGTGGGAAAAGAAGAAGACAAAGCCCATTAAAAGGCTTCCGATCCCCAAAAAAGCGAAAACCGCCCGCCAGGAAAAGATACCTTCCACTGCCGCGGCCACAACCGGAGCCAGAATGAAAGCCATGTTCGGGGCCGCCTCATGGACGGCCAGCCCCTTTCCCCAGTTCAGGGAAGACAGGGAGGAGGTGATGATGGTGATGCCGGAGGGCAGGTAGAGCCCGGCCGCCAGGCCCATGCACAAAAGGGCCAGTTTCACGGTGACAAGGGACTGGGCCAAAGAGGTCAGGATCAGCCCCAGCCCCACGCCGAGACAGGAGACAATGACGATGTGGCGGTGTTTGATGAACCTGGCCACGAAACCGGACAGGGCCAGTGCCAGGCTGACCCCGAAGGAGACGAACAAAAAGAGCTGGCCGGCCTGGACGTGGCTCAGGGAAAACTCCTGTTCCAGATTGACCACAAACGGGGCCAGGATGAGCCTGGCGATGAAATTGAAGAAAAAGACCCCGGTCAGGACGATGACCGTCAAGAGTCCCGGCCCCATGGCATAAAATCCGAATCCGCCTCTGTTTGTTTTTTGCATAACGGACAAGACCCTACACCGAATGCCCGGGGTTAGACAAGCCAGGCAATCCCTCGGATAAGGCAAGAAGGTTGTTTATCCAAAAATTCCTTTCTTCATTCGCCCGCCCCGTGACATAACTCCGAAGGATTTCCTGCGAAGCATGGTTTCACCGGGGTGCCCATTAGTGAGCATTCGCCTGCCTTGATAACCGGAGCCCATTTATGGGAGTTAACCGGGGTGGACAACGCTCTCCTCTCTTTTAGCTGCCTAACAGCCCATGGACATGCAATCAGGAAAACTGCTGGAAAGGGCTTGACCTCTGGGCATAAATATTGTTCATTTGCAATCCGGGAACAATTCCCGATACATCCCATTCAGGAGCAGAATATGAAGAAAGAAGCCGCAGACCGGCCTGAAGAGATTGATTCCGTCTGGACAGGGGCCAATCTGGCCACCATGACCGCAAACGGCCGGCCCTACGGCCTGATCGAAAACGGGGCCCTCGCGGTCTCGGGCCGGAGCCTGGCCTGGGTTGGCCCGGCCGAAGAGCTGCCTCCGGATTTCCTGCAGCGGGCCGACAGGGTACACAGGCTGGATTCGGGCTGGATCACCCCCGGGCTCGTGGACTGCCACACCCATCTGGTCTATGGCGGCAACCGGGCCAAAGAATTCGAACAGAGGCTCCAGGGTGTCTCCTATACGGACATCCTGGCCTCGGGGGGAGGCATCCTGTCCACGGTCAGGGCCACCCGCAAGGCCTCTGAAGACGACCTGGTCCGGACCGGACGGCAACGGCTCGAATCCCTCCTGGCCGAAGGGCTGACCACGGTGGAGATCAAGTCAGGATACGGCCTGGATCTGGAGACCGAACTGAAGATGCTAAAGGCCGCGGATCGCATCGCCAGGAGCCTCCCGGTCACGGTCTGCCCCACCTTCCTCGGGGCCCACGCCCTGCCTCCGGAATACAAAGACCAAAGCGATGCCTACATCGATTTTGTCTGCTGTGAGGTCCTGCCGGAAGCGGCCCGCAAAGGCCTGGCCCGGGCCGCGGACGTGTTCTGCGAGTCCATTGCCTTTTCTCCGGAGCAGAGCAGACGGGTCTTTCAGAAAGCGACCGAGCTGGGCCTTCGGGTCAAGATCCACGCCGAGCAGCTCTCCAATCAGGAAGGAGCGGCCCTGGCCTCGGAATTCGGCGCCTTGTCGGCCGACCACCTGGAACACTTAACAGATCGGGGAGTCGAGGCCATGGCCCGGGCCGGGATGGTGGCCGTGCTCCTGCCGGGGGCCTTCTACTGTCTCGGAGAGACCAGGCTGCCGCCCATCGACAAATTAAGGGCCCGAAAAGTCCCCCTGGCCGTGTCCACGGACAGCAACCCGGGGACCAGCCCGGTCCAGTCCCTGCTGCTCATGCTGAACATGGCCTGCACCCTGTTCCGGCTCACCCCGGAAGAGGCCCTGGCCGGAGTCACCCGGGAAGGGGCCAGGGCCCTGGGTCTGCAGGACAAAATCGGCACCCTGGAGCCGGGCAAGGATGCCGACTTCGTGCTCTTTGATATAGACGAGCCTGCGGAGCTGGCCTCTGCCCTGGGGCACAACCCCTGCCGCAAGGTGGTCAGGAAGGGGTGTGTGGTGCGTTAAGACATGGAGCGCGAAACGCGGAGGGTGGAACTCGAAATGCAGAACAAAAATCAGTCAACTTACCGAAATATATATACTTACGAGAGGAATACATTGCGAAAATGCCGACATTAATAGCCTCGACTACCAGGATTTTCGAATAATGAAACTCAATGTATTTCTCTCGTAAGTATCATTCTACTGTAATAACCCGGTTGCCCTCGCGGTAGCGCAGGGTCCAGTTACGGCCCCAGGAGGGCAGTTCGCTGCGCCGGGGCGCTGTTTTCCTGGTCCCGCTCTGCCTGATCAGCTCGATGACCCGGCTCGCAGGGTCGTACTCCACTCGCAGAATCAGGTCGTGCAGGTCCACGCTCCGGGGCCAGGTCCGGTCAAAGCGGTCCCGCTCCCAGTCCGGCACCCCCTGGAAGTCCAGGTCTTCGCTCCGGATGAGTTCCAGATCTTCCTCGGTCTCCAGACCGATGGACTCCAGCCTCCCGGCCAACCACTGCCGGGGCTCGACCGGCTCCCCGGAACCTGCTTCCAGCCGGCAGTAGAGGTTCCAGGCCGCGATGTCCTCATTGAGTTCAGCCCCTGTCTCCGGCCAGAGCCGCTTGGCGAGGATCAGATCGGCCAGGGCCCGGCAGAGGGCTTCTCCCCTGGGTTTTTCCTCTTCAACCGCTATTTCCCGGCCGGCGTAAATCCGCCTGGCCCGAACCACGACCCGGCCCTGCCTGATGCGCGGGGCGCTGTATTCGACCCGGCCGATTCCCAGGCGGCAGAGTTGCTTCAGGGAGATCGGCGACAGACAGGTGGCGAAATTCAGGGTCTGGCTGGTCCCTTTTCCCGGAGTACTGTGTTGATCAAAGACGATCGCGGCTTCAGCCCTGGCCGGCATCCGGGAATCCCTCCCGATCTCGACCTCGCTCTCCTCGTTGCCCATGGCCCCCCTTCTTTTGGCCCGCCTGACATAGACCAGCTCCGGCCCGGCCCGGATCACCGCCCGGACAAATGTCTCTCTGTCCATTCCCGAGGCCTGCCCGAGCCCGGGCAGACCGAGCAGCTCCCTGGTCTGTTCGGCAACCCGCACGGCTTCCCTCAGCTGATTTCCCCCTGAGGCCCATCCCCCCGGCCCCAGGCCACGGACCAGGCGGATCAGGGTCACGGCGTCGCAGGGCTCCGGGGCCCATTTCTTCAGCTCCTCCTTCTCCGGGTCGTTCTTGGCCGGGGAAAAGATCCGTCCCTGCACACTCAGGGCCGCGGCCAGATCGACCATCATCTCCCGGCAGACCCTGCCCGGCATGGACATGATCAGATGGGCAAAGAGCGGATCCAGGGGGAGCTTGAAAAAAGAGAGGCCATGAGCGGTGATCCTGCCTGCCGGGTCCAGGGCCTGCATCCTGGCCAGCCGCTCTTTAGCCCGTGCCCTGGCCTGTTCAGGCAGGGGATCCGGAAATTCGAGAGCCTCGATGCTTTCCCCGCAGACAGCCGCGGCCAGGTAGAGCTCCGTCAGTTCTTCCCTGACGATCTCCGGCGGCGTATACGGCTTGAGTCTGGCCGCCCGGCCCCAGAGCCTGAGGCAGAACCCGGGACCGAGACGGCCCGCCCGGCCCCGCCTCTGTTCGGCCGCGGCTTCAGAGACCGGGCTCAAGGCGAGCACGGTCCTGCCGTTGCGGTGCTGGGTCCGCCTCTCCAGCCCCGAATCCACGACCGCCCTGACCCCGGGCAGAGTCAGGGAGGTCTCGGCCACATTGGTGGACAAAATGACCCGGCTGTGCTCCTCCGTACGCAGGACCCGGTCCTGGACGGCCTGATCAGCGCCGGCGTGCAGGGGCAGGACCTCGGCCCGAATCCGCTCTTTGCGCAGGGCTTCCCAGGCCTCGGCGATCTCTCTGCGGCCCGGGAGAAAGACCAGGACATCGCCTTCCCGGATCCGGTCAAGGGCCAGAAGCACGGCCCGGCAGACCCTTTTGGCCAGGTCCCTGGTGGACGGGAGGGACTGGGAGTCCAGATACTCGCAATCCACGGGATAGAGACGCCCCTCGGCCTTTAGCCCGCTTCCCCGGAAAAACGAGGTCAGTCTCCGGCCTTCCACCGTGGCCGAGGTGACCACCAGCCTGGAAAAGCGCTCCCTGTTCAGGGCGGCCAGAAGATCGGTGTCCCAGCGGCGCTCATGAAATTCATCCAGGATGAGACAGGAGAAGCCGGCCAGCCTGTCGGCTGCAAACCAGCGCAGGACCACCCCGGGAGTGGCGAAGAGGATATTGGTGCCAGCATAGTATTTGGAGTCGTAGCGCACCACATACCCGATCTCCCGGCCGAGCTGCACCCCCTGCAAAAAAGCGAGGTGTGCGGCCAGGGAGCGGCAGGCCATGCGCCTGGGTTCCACCACCAGGACCTTTCCCTGCCGGGCGCACCACAGGGGCAGGCGGGTGGATTTGCCGCTGCCGGTGGGGGCCTCCACCACCACCGGACCCGAGTCCAGGGCTTCAAGAAAGCGGTCCTTGATCTCATCTATGGGTAGTGGCTGCATTTGATTGGAAACAATTATGGTTTGCGGTTCTGGTATCATTCTCTATAGCCAGTTTTCCAGGCGTAAATCGTTAACCCGGACCTTCTCGAAACACCTGCTGTTGCCTGTAACCAGCCAGGCTCAAGCCGCTGATTCTCTGCAAGCCTTTGCTTTTTCCCTGCCAGGATAAAATCGCCAGTACAGTCATTACTCTGAAATATTCCGGTTCTTCCTTGAAAGCAGGACTCAAAAGAGGTATTTTTCTCTGGGCGACATCAGGGCCGGGAACTTCTCCTTGCAGCGTCCGGCATTAAATCGAGTTCTTGAAACTTTCGCCGAAAACACATAAAAAATAGACTTACCTGGAGTAAGCGGTTGTGAATGCAAAGGCATTCTGAAGCAAGGCTGGCAAATTTTCAAGTAATTCTAAAACCGATTTCTAACGACCGTATAATAAGGAGTTGTTGATGCTGAAGACGACGATGACCGATCTGCTGGGCATAAGGTATCCCCTCCAATGCGGGACCATGCAGGGTCTGAGCCGGCCGGAATTCGTGGCCGCGGTGGCCGAGGCCGGCGGACTGGCCTGCCTGCCCGCAGCCACCTTCGAGACTCCGGAAAACCTGAGGGCGGCCATCGAGCAGACCAGGGGCCTGACCGATCAGCCCTTCGGGGTCAATGTCTCTCTGTTTCCAGCCTTGACCCCCAGGCCGCCGGAAGAGATGATCCAGGCGGCCGTGGACTCCGGGACGGCCATCCTGGAGACGGCCGGCCGCAGTCCTGAGCCTTACCGGGAGATGATCAGGGCTGCCGGATTGATCCACATCCATAAGTGCGCCAGGCTCAGGGACGCGGTCAAGGTCGACAGGATGGGCGTGGACCTGATCTCGGTGGTCGGCACCGAATGCGGCGGCCACCCGAGCCTGGAGGGGGTGACCTCTCTGGTCCTCATCCCCAGGGTCCTGGAGTCGGTCAAGGCCCCGGTCATCGCCGGAGGCGGCTTCGGCAGCGGCCGAGCCCTCCTGGCCGCGCTGGCTCTGGGCGCCGCCGGGGTCAACATGGGCACCCGCTTCATGGCCACCAGGGAATGTCCGGTCCACGAATCCACAAAGCAGAGGCTGGTGGACGCCCCTGAAACCGATTCCGTTCTGGTCATGCAGTCTTTGAAGAATCCCTGCCGGGCCATGCGCACCTCCTGGACGGAAACGATCCTGGAGATGGAGGCCCGGGGGGCCGGCCTGGAAGAGCTCAGGCCTTACATCAGCGGCGAGGCCGGCCGCAGCGGCTGGATCCAGGGCGATATCGAGCGGGGCATCCTCCCGGCCGGCCAGATCATGGGCTTGATCCACGACATTCCTTCGGTCTCCGAGTTGATCGCCGGGATGGTCCAGGAAGCGGTTCAGGCCAAAAATTCCCTCGATTCGATTTTTTCATGATTCGATTTTTTCATCATGAAAAAATCGAATATAATTACAAAATTCATTCATGAAATAGCAAATCTCCGCCTGCCGAAGCTTGACCTTAACTGGAACATGAACTTGGTCCCAAAAACATGAAAGAGGCTTTTATGAAAGGATATGCCAAAACAGGAATGTTGTTCTTTGTCTTGATTTTTTTCCTCCTGAGTCTGGGCTGCACCCAGACCATAGTCCCCTTGAACTATGAACCGGTCTCCGTGGCCAGTCTCAAGTGCGTGCAAAAACTGACCGTCATCCCCTTTGAAGACTCCCGCCCCCAGACCAGGACCATCGGCAGGACCAGACAAGGAGAGGCCTTCTACCCCGAAAGCTATGTGGAAGACTGGTTCAGCAGGTCCCTGATCCGGCAGCTCAAGGCCCAGGGCTGTCCAGTCGAGCCGGGCAGGGACGGGAAAACTCTGGAGACTCCGGTTGTCCATGGCCTGGTCCGGCAGGTCCTTCTCCGGGAACGTACCGCGACCAAGTACGAAGCAGTCCTGAAAATGACCCTGGTGCTCCGGGAACAGGGGAAGGACATCTACGAAGAGACCTTTTCCGTGCAACTGGAAAAGACGGTCCTGCCCAAAAGCGACAACCCCCGGAAGATCCTTTTGGAAGCCATGCAGGACCTGATGGGGGAAGCGGTGCCGAAACTGATCCAGGCCGCAAATTAGTGCTTGGACGAAAACTCACCCATCTATTTCGTCACTGCAAAATTTTGAAATCCTCATGTAATGGAGACTGCAAAATGACTAACGACAAAACCTTCCGCAGGATCGAAACCATGGCCGATCCGAAGTCCCTCGGCCTCCAGGAACTCGAGCCCCTGGACATCGATCAGATAGAAAACTGTGACCAGCTTCTGCAGGCCATGTCTCAGACCGCGTTTGGAGGGCGGAACCTGGGTGAGGCCCTGGACGTGCTCCAGGCCATGGTCGAAGATCGGGACTGCTTTGTGGTGGGAACCTTTTCCGGGGCCATGACCGTGGCCAAGATGGGGCTGCTCTTGTGCAAGATGATCGACAGGGGCTGGCTGGACACGGTTGTCTCCACCGGGGCCCTGATGGCCCACGGCTTCATCGAATCCCTGGGCCTGAAGCACTACAAGTACGACAGGCAGAAGATGGACGATGCAAAGCTCTGCAGCCTCGGCTTGAACCGGGTCTACGACACCCTGGAATCCGAATTGAACTTCATGCAGGCCGAGAACGTGATCAATTCGATCATGGAGGAGATAGGCTCCGAACAGAGCTGGAGCTCGCAGACCCTGTGCCGGGCCATCGGCCGGCATCTCTCCGGCCATTTTCCGGGCAAAGGGATCTTGAAAAGCGCCTATGAGCAGGATTGTCCTGTCTATATCCCGGCCTTCACCGATTCGGAAATCGCCCTGGACATGGCGGCCTTCATCCTGAAAAAGGTCCCTGAGGCGGCCCGGGAGGATATTGCCTCCAGCAGTCTCCCCTTTCACTACAACCCGTTTCTGGATGTCCTGGATTACGCAAGGCGGATCACCCGGGCCGAAAAAATCGGGATCTTCACCATCGGCGGCGGGGTTCCCAGGAACTGGGCCCAGCAGGTGAGCCCCTTTGTGGAGATGGCGGTGCTGCAGAACCGGGAAATTCCCTGGCAGACCCGGAGATTTCGGTATGGAGTCCGGGTCTGCCCCGAACCGGATCACTGGGGCGGGCTGTCCGGTTGCACCTATCAGGAAGGGGTTTCCTGGGGTAAATTCATGTCCCCGGACCAGGGGGGAAGATTCGCTGAAGTCTTCTGCGACGCGACCATTGCCTGGCCCCTGCTGGTCAAGGGGCTGCAGGAGAGGCTGGACAAGGGTTGAAGCTGAAGAGAGAAGATCAGAACGGGAACCGTCCCTGCAGGCTTACTCCCTGCTCTGGCCAGGGACTTGCATGTCCTTGGCATAGCATTTGACAAAGACAAGAGGCATAACCGAATACATGGCCGCCGCCCGGATCAGCTCCTTCTTCCAGGTCTTTTCATTGGGGGCGTGGGCCTGGTCTTCATGCCCGGGGCCGAAGCCCAGGCAGGGGATGTTGTACCTGCCGGCGATGCTCACCCCGCTACTGGAAAACGTCCACCTGTCCACCACCGGATCCTGCTGAAAGAGATGCTTATAGGCATCTACCAGAGTCCGGCAGACCGGGTGCTCCTCGGCAACGGTCCAGGAGGGGAACCAGGCCTTGGCCGGATAGACCAGCCCGGTATAGGACGGACGGGCATAGTCGTATAGCGAGACCTCTGCCTTTGCTTCCTTGACCGATTGCAGACTCCGGATCTGCTCCAGGGCGAATTCCCGTGACTCTCCGGCGGTCAACCGCCTGTCGATGGATAAGGTGCAGCCGTCGGGAACGGCAGAGCGGGAAGGCGACCTGGAAAAGATCTCGGAAACGGTCAGGGTCCCCCTGCCCAGGAAAGGATCGTCCTGGAGGCGGCTGTTGAGGTCTTCCAGCTCCTGCAGGATGGGAGTCATCCGCAAGACGGCGTTTTCCCCCTGTTCCTGGGCCGACCCATGGCAGCTGATTCCCTTCGTGGACAGCCGGATCTCCATCCGGCCCCGCTGTCCGCGGGCGATTCCGCAGGAAGTGGGTTCCGTGGAGACAACGAACTGCGGTCTGATCCGGTCCTCTTCGATGATATACTGCCAGCTGAGACCGTCGCAGTCCTCTTCCTGGACCGTACCGGTCATGACCAGGGTAAAGTCGTCCTTGATGCCGAGATCCTTGATCAGCTTTCCGGCATAGACCATGGAAGCCAGCCCCCCCTTCTGGTCGCTGCTGCCCCTGCCTCCGATGACCTCCTCGTCCTCAAACCCGGCATAGGGATCGAACTCCCACAGGTCGGGGTCTCCCACGGCCACTGTATCCATATGGGCGTCCAGGGCCACGAGATGCCCTCCCTGTCCGATAAAGCCCAGGATGTTGCCCATGGGATCGATCTCAACCCGGTCAAAGCCGACCTTCTCCATCTCCTTTTTGACCCGCAGAACCACCTTTTCTTCCTGACAACTCTCACTTGGAATCGCCACCAGCTCCCGGAGAAACCGAAACATCTCCGCTCGATTCGCCTCGGCCCGCTTGAGGACTTCCTCGAAACTCAAACCCATTGCTTTGCCCCCTGTCTTTTCTCCTCTTTGATAAATCGGAAATCGAAAACTTCAGAGCCCGACCCGCTCGTTGAAATCGGTTATGAGCTCGTCGATCCTGCCGGCCTGGCTGAAAATGTCCGGCCAGTAGTCATCGTGCTCATACCACTGCCTGTTCAGTTCTTGCAGATCCTTCCCCTGTTGTTCTATCCAGGTAAAGTACTTCAGGTTGTGCACCCTTTTCCGGTCATAGTACAAAAGCTCCTTCATGTCGGAAACAGTGCAGTCCATGAGGAGCTGGCAATCCTGCCAGGCATCCTTGACCGAATATTCCCCCCTTTCCACAGCGAGCTCCGCGATCCGCGACGAGTAGAGCTCCGTGGAATCCGTGGCCAGGGTCACCAGGTAATCAGCAGCGGTCAGCTCGAAGTATTTGGCGAACTTGATGCCTGCCAGGAGGTTGGCGATCCCGGAAATCCCCAGAAGGTCGAGATTTGCAACCAGGGCCGGATCGACTCCCTCCCGGACCAGAGCTTCCCGGCCCCTGTCTTCGTTGAAGAGCCGCAAGAGCCGCATGGGGTGCTCGTCATCCACCGCGATGAGCACATCCGTCTCTTTGCAGTCATGGACCCAGGGCACATGCTTGTCGCCAATGCCTTCGATCCTGTGTCCGCCGAATCCGTTGTACAAAAGGGTCGGACACTGCAGGGCCTCGACCGCGGCCAGTCTGGATCCGGGGAATCTGGCCTTTAAGTAGTAGCCGGCCCCCAGGGTGCCGCCGGAGCCGGAGGAGGCGACAAACCCGGCAAAGCGCCGTCCTGTCTGCAGGTAGGTCTGGAGCAGCTCCTCCACTGCACGCCCGGTGACCGCATAATGCCAGAGGGGATTGCCCATTTCCTCGAACTGGTTGAAGATCCGTATATCCTGACCGGACCGCCTCAGCTCCCAGCACTTGTCGAAGATCTCCTTGACGTTCGACTCACAGCCCGGGGTGGCGATGACTTCTCCGGCCACCTGCCGCAGCCATTCGAAACGCTCCCTGGACATCTCTTCCGGCAAAATGGCCACGGCCCTGCTGGCCAGCAGATTCGAGATATAGGCCCCGCCCCGGCAGTAATTCCCGGTCGAAGGCCAGACCGCCTTGGTCTGCTGCGGGTCGAACTGCCCGGTCACCAGGGCCGGGGCCAGACAGCCGTAGGTGGCCCCCACCTTGTGGGCCCCGGTGGGAAACCACTTACCAATGAGGCAGATGATCCAGGCCCGACATCCGGTCAGTTCCGGAGGGAGCAGCAGGTGGTTGACCCCTGTGAACAGGCCCCCTCTTTCCTTTGGCTCGTTTTTCCAGGTGATACGATAGAGGTTGGCGGAATCGAGGTCCCAGAGGCCGATCCGCTCGAGCCTGCGCCTGATCTTTTCCGGTACCGTTTCCGGGTTCTGCATCATGGCCAGGGTCGGCAGGGTGATGCCCTTTTCCCGGCAATAAGCCGCGTTCTTCTCCCGAACCTCAGGATCTATCGTCAGATCAATCATCTATTCCCCCTATACTGACCCGCTTGCCGTTTTCAAAGCAGTCTGCATTCCCGGGACAATTCGGCTTTGCTGGAAAAGTGATGCTTCTTATCTCATCATTTTCATTTCCATATCCACCATCCAGCATCCAGCATCCCAGGCTACCCCGTAATCTCTTCTACACTGGAAATCGTTTTTTCGGGAACGCTTACCCCCTCCAGGGCGCTGTCGATGTCCTTGAGCCCGCTGCCGGTGATCAATAGGACTATCTGCGCTTCCCGGTCGAGTCCTGCTCTCGCTTTCAGGAAACCGGCAAAAGCTGCCGCGGCCGCAGGTTCGGCAAACAGGCCGCTGCCTGCGGAGAGCCTGGCCTGGGCCTCGATGATCTCCCGGTCGGAAACGGTCAGGACCCGCCCCTGATATTTCTTGAGCTGCTTCAAGGCATGCAGTCCGCTCTTGGGGACATCGACGGCGATCGAATCGGCCAACGTCTCGGCCGGAATCCGCTCAAAGCTCCCGCTTTGAAAAGCCCTGGCTATGGCCGAGCTCTTTTCGGCCTGCACCGCATACACCGTGGGCATGGTCTGGATCAGGCCCAGGGCCAGCAGGTCCTTGAACCCCTTGTAGACCCCGCTCAGTATGCAGCCGTCGCCGGCGGGCACGAAGATCGAGTCCGGGGTTTTCGGCAGCTGCCTGAAGAGTTCCAGGGAAACGGTCTTCTTGCCCTCGATGGTCAGAGGGTTATAAGCCGTGTTCCTGTTCAGGCCCCCATTTCGGCGGGAATACTCCAGGGAAAACTCATAGGCCAGGTCGTAGCTGCCCTCGACCTTGTGTACCCTGGACCCGTACTGCAGGGCCTGAACGATCTTGGCCCGGGGCACGGATTTGGGCAGAAAGACGGTCACCCGCTGCCCGGCTGCGGCCCCGACCCCGGCCATGGAGGAAGCCGCGTTGCCCGTGGAGGCCAGGGCGATGTCCATGAAACCGTATTTCCGGGCAAAGGCCGAAACGAGAATGGAGGCCCGGTCCTTGAAGGAGCCGGTGAGATTGCCGGTATCGTCTTTGACGTACAGATTGGGAAACTCAAATTCTGTTCTGAGCTTCTCCGGCCCCCAGAGCGGGCTGGCACCCACCGGTATGGACGGAAAATACTCTTTTTCGACGGGCAGCAGATCATGGATCGCAAAGCCCTGGCCGACTTCTCCCTCCAGGGCCACTTCCAGGATTCCGGACAGGGGCTGATCCCGGTCCTGGCTCCGGGCGCAGTCCGGGCAGAGCATCAGATTCGGTTTGAGTTCATACTCGGTCCCGCAGTCCGAACAGACGTAGTGGTATTGCATCATTTCTCAACCGCAAAGCCAGACTGGATTTCATGAAGTTGCGTCCGCTCTCATTTTCAAGTATGGTAGCGCACTGATCAGGAAACATCAACAGACCGATTTAATGCCGGTTTGACCGACAAAGAACGCTTCCTGCAATTGCAACGATTTGCCTGCTGAAAAGGGCAAACCCTAAGCTGTATACATCCATGCCCGAACCCTGGAAGATCATCGCTTCGAAACTGGACCGCTCCTTTCGCATCTTCAACCTGCGCACGGACCGGGCCGTTTCCCCCAGAACCGGACGGGCCCATGACTTCTACATCCTGGAATCCCGGCCCTGGGTCAATTGCATCCCCCTGACTCCGGAGAATGAAGTCGTCCTCATCCGCCAGTACCGCCACGGCACCGGCCAGACCACCCTCGAAATCCCGGGCGGCCTGGTCGAAGCCGACGACGACCCTGGATCTGCGGCCCTGAGAGAGCTCAGGGAAGAAACCGGATACCGGGGCCAAAAGGTCGAATATCTAGGGGCGGTCCATCCCAATCCGGCCATTCAGGACAACACCTGTCACAGCTATCTAATCCTGGATGTTCACTGGGCCGGGGCTCAGGATCTGGATGAAAAGGAAGACATCCGGGTCGAACTCCGGCCAATCGAAAAAATACCGGAATTGATACGAAAAAACGAGATCAGCCACGCCCTTGTGATTTGCGCCTTCTACCGCTATTTCATGGAGTATTCCCAATGACTTGTACCGTCAAGGAGGTCTTGAAGGGACTGGTCACCCCGGCCCTGGGCTGCACCGAACCGGCGGCTGTGGCCCTGGCCGCGGCCGCGGCAGCCTCCCTGCTGCCCGGAAAGACCATCGGCTCCTTGTGCCTCTCTGTCGACCCCAATGTCTTTAAAAACGGGCTCGGGGTGAACATCCCCGGGGCAAAAGGCCTGAAGGGCCTGGACCTGGCCGCGGCCCTGGGGGGCTGTCTGGCCGCCCCGGAAATGGGAATGCAGGTACTGAAAAACGTCGATGACCAGACCCTTGAGCGGGCCAAAATACTGACCGCTTCAGGAAAGGTCCGGATCAGCCTGCTCAGGGAGCAGACAGGACTGTCAATCTCCTGCCGGATCCAATCGGGCGGCGACCTGGCTGAAGCCGTCATCAAAGGGGCCCACGACAGGATCGTCCGGCTGAGCCTGAACCAGGAGACGCTGCTGGACAGCCCCCTGCTGCAGACAGACGAATCAGGGACGAAAAACAGGCCAAACGATCTCGATTCCTGGCTTCAGGGCAGGAGCCTGGCCGATCTCGTTGAACTGACGCAGAGACTCGACAGGCAGGACCTCGATTTCCTGAAACAAGGGGTGGACATGAACCTGGCCCTGGCCGAATCCGGCCTTAAGCAGAGGTCCGGGCTCGGCATCGGCAGGACTCTGAAGGAGTTGTCCAGACAAGGTCTCCTGGCCCGGGACATGACCCTCGATGCAAAAATCCTGACCGCGGCCGCGGCCGACGCCAGAATGGCCGGGGTCGACCTGCCGGCCATGAGCTCGGCCGGGAGCGGTAACAACGGCCTGGCGGCCATCCTGCCCATCTGGGCCGTGCACGATTCTCTTGGTTGCTCCGAGACCGAAGCTCTGTCCGCTATCGGACTCAGCCACCTGATCACCGGGATGATCAAGACCCATACCGGCAAGCTCTCGGCGATCTGCAGCTGCTCCATCGCGGCAGGGGCCGGGGCTGCGGCCGGGATAGCCCGGCTTCTCGGCGGGGGGCGCCAGGAGATATCCGCGGCCGCGAACAACCTCATTGCAGACCTGGGCGGGATCCTCTGCGACGGAGCCAAACCCGGCTGCGCCCTGAAGCTGGCCACTGCTTCCGGTTCCGCGGTTCAATCAGCCCTCCTGGCTGTTTCCGGAAGCCAGATTTCGGAGCAGGAAGGTTTTCAGGGCGACTCCGCGGAACAGACCATCCGCAACCTGGGCCGGATCAGCCAAAAGGGCATGCTCGTGACCGACCGGACCATCCTCGACATCATGCTGGACAAACAGGAAGCAGAAAATGACTCCAATCATTGACTGCCATGTCCATATCTGCCCCGGAGAAGTCAGGCAAAACCGGGAACAGTTTCTTGAGGGCGAACCAGAGTTCGCCGCCATTTACAAAGATCCCCGGGCCGCCCTGATCGGGGCCTCCGAGCTGATCCAGTCCATGGATGCAGAGCAGGTCGCTCAATCCGTGGTCTTTGGCTTTCCCTGGAGAAAGGAGGCAAACTTCCGGCTGAACAACGACTATGTCCTGGATGCGGCCAGACGGTTTTCCGGCCGTCTGATTCCCTTCTGCTGCCTGGACCCGGCCCATCCCCGGGCACTAAGGGAAGTAAAGCGCTGCCTGGCCGCAGGGGCCAGGGGGGTGGGCGAGCTGGCTTTTTATGCACAGGGCCTGGGCCAGGCTGCGCTTTCCGCCCTGAATCCTCTGGCCGCCTGCCTGGCAGAGGCCGGTCTGCCCGTCCTGCTGCACACCAACGAGCCGGTGGGGCACCCTTATCCAGGGAAAAGCCCCATGACCCTCGGCCAGATCTATAGTCTGATCAAGGCCAATCCCGCGGCCAAGTGGATCCTGGCCCACGGAGGCGGGGGACTGCCTTTCTTCGGCTACATGAAAAAAGAGGTCCGGGATGTGCTTGCAAACTGCTGGTTCGACACGGCCGCCTTTCCCTTCCTCTACAGGCCCGAAGTCCTGGCCTGCCTGGCCGGGGGCGTGGGCGCGGACAAGCTCCTCTTCGGGACCGATTTTCCCCTGCTCCCTCCTTCAAGGTACTACCGTTACTTCGCCCGCTCCGGCCTGAGCCGGCAAGAGCGGCAGGGGCTCTTGGGGAACAATATCTCCAAGGTCCTGCGATTATCCTGAGATGGCCCCATTATCAAGATTTAAAGAGAAACTCTTTCCAGCATCGCTCATCCGGGGCAAAATCCTGGATCTGACTCTTCTCGGCTTTTCCATCGTCATCGGGCTGCTGGCCGCTGTAGGGGCCCTGGTCTTCAGGTTCCTGATCGAGTTCTTCCAGACCCTTTTCTGGAAAAAGGGCTGCATCTTTTTGAAAAGCACCACATCTCCATAATCCCGGTCATCGGACCCGGCAACCGGGTCAGCGGTATCCTCAGCCGGGATGATCTGCTCAAGGCCTATGACCAGAAAGTGCTCAAAGACCGGATCCTGTCCAGGGGGTCTCAGTAAATCGATGTCCTTTCACAAACTGGGGCCAAAAGCAGGCTCCTATCTCCGGGCCGCCCCGTTGCCCCACATCTTCACTATCCTGGCTTTTTTCGCCGCCCGGTGTCTGTCCGGGCTGCTCCTGGGCAGCCCGGCCTGCCAAGGGCGTCTCGAGACAACCCTTTTGTCCTGCTGTCTGGCCTTTAGCCTGGGGGTCTTTTTCTGTTCCTTTACCGACGGCCTGTGCAGGTACAAGGAATATAAGCGCTTCAAGAAGACCTTTTCCCGTTTCGGCTTCCGGGTCAGGCTCCTCAGCATCAACAGCCGCTCCCGTTGCCAGAGGGATGCTCTGCTGCAGGCCGCCCGGGAAAACGGCATCGAGAAACAGGTTGCCGCCTATTTTCGCCTGCTTGGGTATCGCTGGTATCATATCCTGCCGGATCAGATCCTGACCAATCCCCGGATCCTTTTCGACCCCAAGTTCCTGCGAGCCACCTTCTGGCCCGGGCTTCGGATGTAAGATCGAAAAGCTGCAACCAAAAATCCAGAATTCGAACCATAGTCTTGGCCTACAAACTATCTTTAAATAATCAAATATATTTTTATACGAAAAACAATTTTTTAAGTTGCTCAAACCAGCCATTTTTCCCTTACTTTCAGGCCTGCCTTGTCTTTGCCGTCAATTCATGTATACTGATTCAGCGTTACATTTTTGGCAAAACAGGAGGGGTTTTCCATGATTATTCCGGTCGTCCTCTGCGGCGGGTCGGGCACCAGACTCTGGCCCCTGT
Organism: Desulfohalobiaceae bacterium; assembly: GCA_021737615.1. Taxonomy (GTDB): domain Bacteria; phylum Desulfobacterota; class Desulfovibrionia; order Desulfovibrionales; family Desulfothermaceae; genus JAABTT01. The sequence continues at coordinate 17,594 of JAIPDR010000043.1, forward strand.
CCAGGAGCAAGGTCCCGAAGCAGTTTTTGCCCTTGGTTGATGCCCATTCCATGTTCCAGAACACCCTGCTTCGCCTGAAGGGTGAGGATATTTCCAGGCCCATCGTCATCTGCAACCAGGAACACCGCTTCATGGCCGCAGAACAGCTCCGGGCCCTGCAGACAGACCCTCTGGCCATCATTCTCGAGCCGGAAGGCCGGAACACGGCTCCGGCCATTGCCGTGGCCGCCATGCAGGCCCTGGCCGCCGACCCTGATCCCGTACTGTTGATCCTCCCGGCCGATCACCATATCGAGAACCAGCCCGGCCTTGAACAGGCCGTCAAAAAAGGGGCCTCCCTCGCTGCCAGAGACTTTCTGGTCACCTTCGGCATCGTGCCCCGGCATCCTGAAACCGGGTACGGATACATCAGGAAAGGAGAACCGGTGGCCGGAACAGATCCGGATCAAGCAGCGGATTCCTTTCATATCGGCTCATTTGTCGAGAAGCCGGATCTGGAAAAGGCTCGGGAATACCTGCAATCCGGCGACTACTTCTGGAACAGCGGCATGTTCATGTTCAAAGCGGACAGCTATAAACAGGAACTCCAGGCACACGCCCCGGATATCGCCGGGGCCTGTCAGGCAGCCTTTGATCTGGCCGTAGAGGACCTCGATTTCCTGCGCCTGGACAGATCCGCCTTTCTCAAATGCACCCGGGAATCCATTGACTATGCCCTGATGGAAAAGACCGACAAGGGCGTTGTCGTCTCACTGGACGCCGGCTGGACCGACCTCGGGTCCTGGAACTCCCTCTGGGAGCTCAAGGACAAGGATCAGCAAGGCAACGTAGCCTTGGGCGACGTCTGTTATCACGATGTCCAGGGGTCCTTTCTGCAGGCCAACAGCCGGCTGCTGGCCGTGGTCGGGGTCCGTGACCACATCATCGTGGAGACCCCGGATGCGGTCATGGTCGCTCCCAAAAACCGGGTTCAGGAAGTGAAACGTCTGGTGGACACCCTCAAGAAGGCCGGTCGGGAGGAGGCCTCGACCCACAAGAAAGTCTATCGTCCCTGGGGGACCTACGAGACCATGGACCTGGAAGAGAGGTTCCAGGTCAAGCGGATAACGGTCAAACCCGGGGCCAAGCTCTCCCTGCAGAAGCATCATCACCGGGCCGAACACTGGGTGGTGGTCAAGGGAACGGCCAAGATCAACAACGGGAGCAAGGAGATTCTGCTCAGCGAAGACCAGTCCACGTACATCCCGCTGGGCACGCAGCACCGCCTGGAAAATCCGGGCAGGATCCCCCTGGAGCTCGTCGAGGTCCAGACCGGCAGCTACCTGGGCGAAGACGACATCGTCCGCTTGGACGATGTCTACGGCCGAAAAGAGTAAAACCGCACAGACCGTCTGTCCGGACAAAGGATATAACCGGACATCAGCTTAGCCGCCGCGAAAAGGGGAAGGCCGCATGACTGCCATCATCACGGAAAGACACGGGAATATCGGACTGATCAGGCTGGCCGGATCAGTGACAAACCCGCTGGGCCCCGAACTGATAAGAGAACTGGAACAGGCCCTGGAGGCCTTGGAAGCGGACAGCCGCGGGTTGATCCTCTGCGGTGGGGAGAAATTTTTTTCGATCGGCTTCGATCTTCCGGTACTCTTAAAGCTGGACCGGGACGGAATGCGCGATTTTTACTCCGGGTTCAACCAGACCCTGCTCAAGCTGCTCACCCTGCCCCTGCCCACTCTGTGCTGCATTACCGGCCATGCCGTGGCCGGAGGCTGCATCCTGGGCCTGGGCTGCGACTTCAGGATCGCCGCCTCAGAAAAAACCAAGATCGGCCTCAACGAGATCGTGATCGGGGTACCGGTCCCGCTTTTGGCCGATAGGCTGCTCAGGCACATCGTCGGCAATCGGGCCGCCACCCGCATGATGTATACCGGCGACTTCATTACCGCGGCCGAGGCCGAGACCATCGGGCTGGTGGACGAGACCCTGGCCGGGGAGGAGCTCGAAAATCGAGGCCTGGAAAAGATCCAACGCTTCGCCGCCGCCTCGATGCCCGCCTTTGCCCGGATAAAGGCCAACCGGGTGGAGGAAATCGCTTCCTGTTTCAAACGGCAATTCCCGGCAAGCCTCGAGGCTTTCCTGGATATCTGGTTCAGCCCCGAGACCCGGGAGCTGCTTTTCAAGGCGGCCGAGAAATTTTGATAAACAAACGAGGAAATGACATGCAATATCAGGAAGCCAGACAGGGCAGGATTTTTGTCCTTCGTCTGGAGCACGGGGAAATCCTGCACGAGGTCATCGAAGCCTTTGCCCGGGAGCAGTCCATCCGGGCCGGGGTCCTGACCATCCTCGGCGGGGTTGACCAGGGAAGCAGACTGGTGGTCGGGCCCAGAGACGGCGCCGCCAGACCCATCGATCCCATGCAGCATCTGCTGACCAGAACCCACGAGACAGTCGGTACCGGGACTCTGTTTCCCGATGAATCCGGAAATCCGATCCTGCACATGCACCTGGCCTGCGGCCGCGAGGAGTCCACGGTCACCGGATGCATCAGAGGCGGGGTCAAGGCCTGGCAGATCCTGGAGGCGGTCCTTATCGAACTCGTGGACTGCCCGGGGCAAAGAGTCCTTGACCGGGATCTCGGGTTTAAGCTTCTACAATTCTGAGAAAGCCGTCCGGCTTGCAAAATTTCCAGGAAAACTTATAATTATAGCAGAGGTTGATTAAAATAAGACTTCTGCCGCCCGGGATTATTGAAAGGTTTCATCAGCGTCGGATTCGAAAACAAAATTACACCAACTGCCGGCACTGCAATACCGAATTTTATTGCTTTTATCTCAAAATTTCCCATGTCCGCCCATATCCTGATCATAGACGACGAAAAAAACTATTTGCTCCTGCTCGAGACCCTGCTCAGCGAAGAGGGCTATACCATCACCTCTCTCCAGGACCCGGAGCTGGCCCTGGATTATCTGGCCGAGACCGAACTGGATCTCGTGATCACGGACATGAAGATGCCGAAATTAAACGGGCAGGACGTCCTGGAGCACATCAAAAAACACCAGCCCCACATCCCGGTCTTGATCATGACCGCCTACGGGAGCATCGACGGGGCTGTCCAGGCCATGCGCTGCGGGGCCTTCGACTACATCTCCAAGCCGTTTTCCAACGACGAGCTCAAGCTTTCCGTGGACAAGGCGGTCAGGATGAGCAAGGCCAGGCAGCAGAACCGGATCCTGCGGCAAAGCCTGGAGGAATACAACGGCCGGAACAGGATCATCGGCCGCAGTGCGGCCGTCCGTCAGATCCTGGACATGATCAACAAGGTCGCTCCGAGCAACAGCAATGTCTTGATCTCCGGTGAATCCGGAACCGGCAAGGAACTCATCGCCAAGTCCCTGCACCATAATTCAAACCGCAGGGACGGCCCCTTCATCTCCTTCAACTGCATGGCCTTCAACCCCGGGGTCCTGGAGAGCGAACTCTTCGGACACGAAAAAGGCTCGTTCACCGGGGCCTCGGGCAAGAAGAAAGGCAGGTTCGAAACCGCGGACAAGGGCACCCTCTTTCTGGATGAAATCGGGGAGCTCTCCCCTGAACTCCAGGTCAAGCTCTTACGGGTCCTGCAGGAACGCTCCTTTGAACGGGTCGGGGGGACCACTCCGATTCAGGTTGACATCAGGCTCCTGACCGCAACCAATAAGAACCTGCAAAGCGAAGTGGAAAAGGGCAACTTCCGGGAAGACCTCTTTTACCGCCTGAATGTGGTCAACATCCACATGCCCCCTCTGCGGGAACGGGGGGAGGACATTCCCCTGCTGGCCTTTCATTTCCTCAAAAAATTCGCCGAGCAGAACCAGAAAGAGATCAAAGGCTTTACCCAGGAAGCCATGCAGGCCCTTTCCGCCTACAACTGGCCCGGAAACGTGCGCCAGCTGGAAAATATCGTGGAGCGAAGCGTGGTTCTCTGCCAGGATAACCTGGTGGGCTATGAAGATCTGCCGGCCGAACTCAAGGAAGAAACCGCCCACTTCAAAAGCGCGGCCGATCTCCTGCCCACTGAAATAGATCTGGGCGATACCCTGGAAAAAATCGAAGCGACCCTCATCCGCAGGGCCCTGGCCCGGTGCAACTTTGTCCAGGTCAAGGCGGCGGAGATGCTCGGGCTCTCCAAGAGCCTGCTCCAGTACAAATTAAAGAAATACAACATCTCCGGGAAATGAGGACAGTGGTCAGCCCTGCCTCTGGCAGGCCTGACCTATAACTATTTAATATATATGAAGATAAATGGCCACACTTTCGGTTCCTGTTGTAGAAGTCGATTGCTGCCAGTTTGATCGATAAGAAGAAACTGGAAGGTTGTAACAACCGTTCGCAAAGCCTCACTTGACGATAAAGGCAGATTTTTGGGATGGACAAGACCGAGGACGAGGTTTCTTTTTTGCCATGCGACATTCCATGGCAAAAACCGCCATCGCTGACGCGAAAGCAGCCAGGTTCGTTCGCCGCGAAAGCGGTTGGGCCTTCCGTCCGGGGAGCATCGCCCGGGCGGAAAGAAAATAATCATCTTCCGTCCCTGCCTTCGTCCCAATAATCAAGCGACCGCAGGGAGCGGTTGTTTCAAAACAAATCCGAAGCTTCACACGAGCAAGGCCGCTGGCCTGCCGACCGCCCAGCTTGACCAAAACGAATCTCCTCATGCCCACAGACGCTGCCCGCTTTATCAAGGATATCGAACGCTCCGAGCGTTTCGCCGATCAGGTCGTGCACCATGAGCAGCTTCCGGGCCGGGAAGCCGTTTTCGGCCGGGTGTCCGCGGCCTGGCCCGAACCTGTCGAAACCTGGCTGCAGGGACGTTCACTGCACAGACTCTACTCCCACCAGGCAAAAGCCCTGGATCTGATCCGTTCCGGGCGGCATACGGTCATCTCCAGCCCCACCGCCAGCGGAAAATCACTGGTCTACACCCTGCCGGTCCTGGAAAGGTTTCTCCTCAAGCCCAAAAGCCGCAGCCTGTTCCTCTTCCCCCTGAAGGCCCTGGCCCAGGATCAGCTGCGGGCCTTTGCCGAATCGCTGCAATCCTGGCCCCATCCGACCAGGCCCCGGGCCGATATATACGACGGGGACACGCCCAAACGCGAGAGGAACAGGATCCGGAAAGATCCGCCGAACATCCTTTTGACCAACCCGGAGATGCTCCACCTGAGCATCATGCCCCATCACCACCTCTGGCAGGAATTCTTGAGCGGCCTGGACTTCGTGGTCCTGGACGAGGTGCACACCT
>JAIPDR010000044.1 GCA_021737615.1 Desulfohalobiaceae bacterium
TTGGCGTAGGCATCCGGGTTGTACTCCCGGATGCCCTGGTTGTAGTTGAAATGCATGGTCACCGAGCGCAGGCAGACCCTGGGGCCGGGAACCTTGGTCTGAAAGGTCAGGTCGACCTCCTCCCTGGGCTGGATGCCCAGGATGAGCCTGTTGGCGGATATATCCCCGCCCAGAACACCCCTGAACATGGAAAAGGGCACCTGTTTGAACTGGACCGCGATCTCGGTTCGTTTTTCGGCCAGTCGCTTTCCCGAGACCAGGTAAAAGGGCACTCCCTGCCAGCGCCAGTTGTCGACAAAGATCCTCATGGCCGCATAAGTCGGGGTCAGGGAATCAGGGGCCACCTCTGGTTCGTCCAGATAACTTGCCACCTTTTCTCCCTTGACGACACCGGATGAATACTGCCCCAGGACCAAATGATCGTTGAGAGTCTCCACAGGGAAGGGCCGGAGGCTGCGGTAGAGCTTGGTCTTTTCATCCCGGACCCGGTCGGCTTCGAAGATGGAAGGCGGCTCCATGGCACACAGGGCCAGGAGCTGCATCATGTGGTTCTGGAACATGTCCCGGAGCACCCCGTAGTGATCATAATACCCGGCCCGGTGCTCCACTCCGATGTCTTCGGCGGCCGTGATCCGGACATAGTCGATGTAGCGGCGGTCCCAGACCGGTTCGAAGATTGAGTTGGCAAAGCGGAGCATGAGGATGTTCTGCACCGTTTCCTTGGCCAGGTAGTGGTCGATGCGAAAAATCTGATGTTCGGCAAAGTGCTCGTGCAGGCTGTGGTCAAGTTGCTTGGCCGAATCCAGGTCCCGGCCGAAGGGCTTTTCCACGACGAAACGGGACCAGTTTGCCTCCTCCCTGGCCAGACCGGCCCGTCCCAGGTTGCAGGCAATGTCTTCATAGGCGCTCGGGGGAACCGCAAGATAGAAGAGCTTGTTGCCCTGCAGGGAGAATTGTCCTTCCAGAAGCGATAGGTACCCGGCCAGATCAACAAAGGATTCCAGGGAGTCGAATCGGACCTGACGGTAGAAGAGCCGGGCCGCCATGTTCGGCCAGGAAAATTCTTTTTCGCGAAGCTCGTCGGTCAGGCATTGCTTCATTTTTTCCCGAAAGGCGTCATGATCCAGTTCAGACCGGGAGGCCCCGACAATTATGAAGTTCTCCGGCAGAAGAGCGTTCTGGAACAGGGAGTACAGGGCCGGAAAGAGTTTTCTGCAGGTCAGGTCCCCGGTGGCCCCGAAAATGACCATGGTCACCGGCTCGTTTGTTTTCTCCAGCTGGCAGCTCTGATCCGGTTCCGGACCCTGGGGGATGACTTCGGCTCTGGGGGTGGATTCATTCGGCATAAAGGCCTGTTCCTGTTTGCATGGTTGATAAGACAGAATAATTGACAGTGATAAACAGACGATAAACGCTAAATTCAGAGCTCTTTCCCGTACTCTAAAGTTCAGACTACGTACACCTGTACCAATTATGAGAGTTAACCGCTTGAAATGATGTATTTGACTTCAAAATTGGACATTTCACAGGTTTCATATGAGGTTTCGGGTGTCAGTAAAAGAAAAAATTTGCAATATCAATAGCTTAAAGTCTGACATGAAACTTCAGAACTGTTTTGAAACAACCGCTCCTTGCATTTCGCTTGATTATGGGGACGAAGGCAGGGACGGCAGAGGATGAGTTTCTTTCCGCCCGGGCGACTCCCCCCCGGGCGGAAGGCTCAGCCGCTGACCCGGCAAGGGCCGGCTTGCTTTCGCGACAGCGATGGCGCTTTTTGCCCAGGAATGTCGCTGGGCAAAAAAGAAAAACTCGTCTGCCTTTTCATCCATCCCCATAATCTGCCTTTTTATCAAGTGAGGCTTGGCGAACGGTTGTTACAAGCCTTCAGTCTCTTCATTGATCAAACTGGCAATTATGGACTTCAACCCAATTACATAGCCCTGGCTAAATATTCTTGTCTAAATTAATTAATTAATTATATGTCAGGCCTGCCAGAGGCAGGGCTGACACCTGAAACCTCGATTTGCTAACACTTCACAATAAAATGTCCAAAAATTCATACAAATTTGAGCTCACTGGAAAGAGCTCTGAAGTTAGGATATCAGATTCGAATTTTGAATTTTGTCATTTGAAGTTTGTTTCGAATCTCGATAGCCTATTTCTTCTTGACCGCATGTCCCCCGAACCGATGGCGCAAGGCGGCCAGGAAGCGGTCCGGAAAATGGTCCTCCCGCCTGGAGCGGAATCGCTCCATGAGGGAAAGAGTCAAAACCGGGGCGCTGCTGGCGGTGTCCACAGCCTGTTTGACCGCCCACCTGCCTTCCCCTGAATCTTCCACATAGCCCTGGATTTCGTCCAGCCTGGGATTCTCGGCAAAGGCTCCCTCGGCCAGCTCCAAAAGCCAGGACCGGATCACACTGCCCTGGTTCCAGAGGTGGCTGAGCCCTGCATAGTCCAGATTCGGACCGAATTCCGAGTCCTCCAGGATGCCGAAGCCCTCGGCATAGGCCTGCATCAGGCCGTATTCGATCCCGTTGTGGATCATTTTCACGAAATGTCCGGCCCCGGACGGGCCGCAGTGCAGGTAGCCATCTGGCGGGGCCAGGGTCCGGAGCAGGGGTTCGACCCGATCAAAGGGTTCTTTCTCCCCGCCGAGCATAAGGCAGTAGCCGATTTCCAAACCCCAGACGCCCCCGCTGGTCCCGGCGTCCAGATAGTGTATCCCCCTGCGGCCGGTTGTCCTGGCCCGGCGCTGATCGTCCTTGTAGTAGGTGTTGCCGCCGTCGATGATGATGTCTTCGGCCTGGAGCAGGTCCAGAAGCGATTCGATGTGGCTGTCCACGACCTCTCCGGCCGGGAGCATGAGCCAGATGGCGCGCGGCGGCTCCAGGGCGTCTGTCAATTCCTGCAAGGAGAAGCAGGGGATCGCCCCCTCCGCGGATAATTCTTCCGTTCTGGCCGGTGTGCGATTAAAGGCGGCCACCTCGTGCCCGCCCAGCAGGAGTCTCCTGGCCATGTTCAGGCCCATCCGGCCCAGTCCGATCATGCCTATCTTCATAGCTCTTCACTCCATAATTTGTTGCCTGTTCTCTCGGCAAGTTACAAAAAAGCAGGCCTGCTGAAGAAAAGGGACAATTCTTTTTCTTCAACCGTGAACTGTGAACCGTGAACCTGGAACCATTATATTTTTCCGCAGGCCCTGCCCTTGAAGTTGAAGAAGAAGCGCAGGGTCTTTTGCACTTTTTCGGAAAAGATTCTGGTCTCCATGTAGCGGCCGACAACCCCTTTGTTGATTTCAGCCAGGGTGGGGTAGGGGTGGACTGCCCCGGCCAGGGTGGACAGCCGGACCCCTCCGTTGAAGACCGCCACCCATTCCGAGAGGAGTTCCCCGGCCCGGGGGCCGAAGATCTGAACCCCAAGGGGTTTGCCCTTTTGGCTTAAAAGCATCTTGATCCTGCCGCTTTCTTGGCCCTCGGCCAGGCTGCGGTCGTTGCCGGCAAAGTCTTCGCTCCAGAGGCTGTATTCCAGGTTCTGCTCCCGGGCCCGTTTTTCGTTCAGGCCGATGGAGGCCAGTTCCGGATCGGTGTAGGTGCACCAGGGCAGGTTGGTGTAGTCCGCCTTCCGGGGCAGGTGGAAGACCGCGTTGGAGACCACGATGCCCCCTTCGTAGCCTGCGGCATGGGTGAAGAGATACGTTCCGGTCACATCCCCGGCCGCGTATATGTGTTTCTGATTGCTGCGCATCCTGGCGTCGCTGGCGATCCCTTTTGCGGTGAAGGCGACCCCGGCCCGCTCCAGCTTGAGGTCCAGGCAATTGGCCACCCGGCCGAGGGCCACCAGGAGTTGATCGCCCTGGACAATGGTCTGCTCTTTGTCTTTGCCTTGGATGGCCACTTCGATGCCGGATTCCGCAGTTCGGACCTCTTCGATTACTGCCTCCAGGTGGAAGACAACCCCTTCTTCGACCAGCCGGCTTTGGACCGCTTCGGCCAGATCAGGGTCTTCCCTGGACAGGATCTGGCCGCTTCTCTGAATGACCTGAACCCGGCTGCCCAGCCTGGCAAAGGCCTGGGCCATTTCCGCAGCGACAGGGCCGGCCCCGAGAATGATCAGGGACCCCGGCAGGCTGTCCAGGGAAAAAAGGTCCCTGTTGGTCAGATACGGCACCCGGTCCAGTCCCGGGATATCGGGAACGGCCGGGGAAGATCCCGTGGCCAGGACCCAGGTCCTGGCCGAGTATCTGCTGCCGGCCAGATCGATGCTGTGCTCGTCCACGAATTCCGGATCTCCGAACTCCACCCTGGCCCCCAGGCTGCAGAAGCGTTGGACAGAGTCGTGTTTCTGGATCGTGCCGATAACCTGTTGAATCCTGGCGGCGATGGATTTGAAGTCGACAGGGGGAACCTCGACCCCCGGCAGGCCGAATGTTTCAAGGTTTCTGGCCTGATGGTAGATCCGGGACGAACGGATCAGGGTCTTGCTGGGCACGCAGCCGAAGTGAAGGCAGTCGCCGCCCAGGTGGGGCTCCTTTTCAATGAGCAGGGTTTTGGCCCCTAACCGGGCGCTGCCCGCGGCAACGGTCAACCCGGCGGCACCGCCGCCGATGACCCCTATATCGAAGTCGTAGGCCGGCATCTCGGTTCTCCTTATATAGTCTTTGGCCGTAAACTTACCCATCTACTTCGTCACTGCAAAATTTTGAAATCCTCATGTATTGGAATACACTGCGGTTTCAAAATTTTTTGTTCCTTGTATCTAGGCAAGTTTACGACCAAACACGAGTTTTTGTTCAGGCACTATATATGGATCTTACTACGCTTTGCTTTTACTTGCTACTTGACTCTTCCTGCGGCTCGTCCGTGATGACTCCCTTCCCGGTCCTGGCCCGGATGAAGTTCATGATCTTCTTGACCGCCAAGGGGAAGATTCCCAGAATAACAAAGGAGATGATCAGGCTCGGGGAGAGGATGTCCCCTGGAGTGCCGATCTGACCCAGCTCTTTACCGGCGTTGACGTAGACTATTGTCCCCGGGAGCATGCCCAGCTGGGAGACCCAGTAGAACCTCCAGAGGGGCATCCTGGTCAGGCCCATGGCCAGATTGATGACAAAGAAGGGAATAATAGGGATCAAACGCAGGGTGAACAGATAGAAAGCCCCTTCTTTTTCAATTCCCTGGTTGATTTTGCTCAGCCGATCCTCGAATCTGGCCTGGACCCAATCCTGAAAGAGATACCTGGCCACGAAGCAGGCCAGAGCGGCCCCGATGGAGCTGGAGAAGGAGACCACGACGGTCCCGGCGACAAATCCGAACAGGGCCCCGCCGGCCAGGGTCATGACGGCCGCCCCGGGCAGGCTGAGGGCGACCACGACGATGTAGATGCCGGCGTAACTGCCGATGACCGTCACCGGATGGGCGGCGAACAGGGCCTGGAAGTTCTCCCTGGACTGTTTGAGGTAGGTCAGGGTCAAATACCGGTCCAGATCAAACAGGAAAAAAAGACCCGCCAGAATCAGAATGACCACCACGAGGAGCAGTTTTCTTAATTGCTTCTTTTTCATGGCAATTCCGTAATCGGCAATTCTTACTGCGTCTGGTTCAGGGACCAGTCATAGTGGTAATCGTCGATGTCCTGGAAGGTCTGCAGCCTGATTTTCAAGTCAGGCCGGGCATAATTCAGCAGATGCTCAATGACGCCGGCCTCCGAGTTCCCGAAATCCTCCTGGTACCACTTGTAGATGGAGGAGATTACCAGTTCGTCATTCTCTATGGTCACTCCCCTGGGGTGGTTGATGTATTCCGTGGCTCCCTTCTCGAAAAAGATTTCGGTGTTCTCTTCGGTATAGGCCTTGGGCTGCAGATTGGGGCAGCTCAGGGAAGTGCAGTTGACTGCGTAGTGGATTCTCGGGTCCTGCCAGATGGGACGCAGGATGCGGTGTTCGATTGCGTTCAGGCTGATCTCTTCGCCCTCGATGCTGATCAGCTTCTTGTCCCAGGGGCCCGAGCTGAAGAGGCCTGGGGAGATATCGATGTCCTTGATGGAACCCACTGGATAATGGTCCAGGACGACCTTGACTGTCAGGGCGTTGTAGAGGTTGATCCAGAAAGGCAGCTGAATCGCTCTGGACAGTCGGCTGACAGGGATGCTGGCCAGTTCTTCCAGATACTCGTCCAGAAGGTTCCGGTCTTTGGGAGTAACGCCCCGGTAGTCGAGCCTGTTGATGCCGTTTGGACCGACGCTTAAATACTTCTCCAGGAATCGTGTCCAGGGGCGGTGGTCGGCCTGGAGGTTTGAGCCGGGGGCATGGGTTTGCCAGCGCTCCCAGAGATCGGCCTTGGGTGCGGCTAGAGCCAGGCAGGGCAGAAAGACGGCCAGCAACAGGTTCAAACAGGCAAGTCGGTATGTCTTCATGGCAAAACCTTCACGTATCCGGATAACGGTCAGATTCATTTTTAGGTATCAAAACAGAGTAAATGTAAATAGAAGTCAGACTGTGCAAATATCCTACGCTATCTCCTTTGCTTTGAAAACCCAAAAACATAAAATGCGAGGAGTGGCTGCAGGTTTTTTGTCTGGACAGAATCAAGAACAGTGCTTTTGATGAATAAGTCGTCTTGGGATTTGCTTCCTTACCGGCCCATGTTCAAATCGAGAAAAACAAATTCGAGGAGATAACGAACACAAATCTTGTCTTGGCTTGTAGCGAATGTTACTGTCTGGGTGCAGTCTATTGTGATAGAAACGGAACTGATTTCGTCGAACCACAAACTAAGGAGGTGTCGTATGCCGACCTGCGGAATCTGCGGAGGAGAGGCTCCCAGGCAGCCGAAAGTTACAGATGACGGGCGTTGTGATCTATGCCAGAAACAGATTGTCCTGGAAGAAGACAAGGACAAGACCAGATGCGGCCTGTGCGGCGGGGAGGCGCCGCGTCAGCCGGAGATCACCGAAGACGGCAGTTGTGAATTCTGCGGCCGGAAGGTCGTCCTGAAGCAGTGAGCAAAACAAAACCAAGGCGCCCGGTTTGCCGGGCGCCCGGAAATTAAATGATCGAGAATAGTAGACTGGATTTTAACCAATCGAGGAGATTATGTATCCACAGGTAATTGGCGTTTCTGGAAGTCCTGTCGAAAACAGCAATACGGACCGTCTGGTCAGAGCCGTGCTCGAGGCAAGCGGCCTGGAATATGAGTTCGTAAAACTATCTCAATTAACTATAAGGCCCTGCATGGCTTGCCTGGGCTGCACCGGGGACAATGTCTGCAAGGTAAAGGATGATTTTCCTGAACTTGCCGAGAATCTGAAAATGGCCCACGGGCTGGTCATCGGCAGCTACCCGCCCTATGCCTCCATGGATGGTTTCAGCAAGGCTTTTCTGGAGCGCCTGTTTTCCATGCGCCACCAGAAACATCTGAACAAAGGGAAATTGGCGGTGGTGGTCACAACCGGTATCGGCGGAGAGGCCCCGGGACTGATGGAGGCCTCACAGCAGGTGTCTGCCGCCTTGCAGATGGAGGGCATGGAGGTCCTCGGCAGGCTCAGGGCCGCGGGTAATGTTCCCTGTCTGGTCTGCGGTCACGGGGAAGAATGTCCCATATCGGCTTTGCCTTGGCTTTTTGGTGAAGAAACAAAAATTACTTCCGATAAGTTCTGCCGGATTGAAAATCAGGACAAAGTCCTGATTCAGGCCAGGGAACTGGGACAGACGCTGGCCAGGAGAATCAGGGAGCAGACGGTTAAAGGATAAATTCGAATCGCGAAAAGAGGCCTTTCTTGTCTTGGCCACCCGGCAGTGGTAATGTGTTTAAGAGAGTGAGGAGGCTACATGTCGTCAGGATGTCTGTGCAGTGATCTCATGGGAGAAGAGATGGACCTCTGCCAGGAGTGCATCGGGCATCTCTGGCTTTTCGAGCGTCTTGCCCCGGAAGAACTCGTGGTACTCGCCGAAAGGGCCATGCGTAAGGTCTTTGCTACCGGGCAGACAATTTTTCTCCAAGGAGATCCGGCCGACAAGATGTTTTTGATCAAGGGAGGCCGGGTCAGGCTGGATAAGATCACCGAGGACGGTTCGGACATATTCCTGGATATCCGCAAGGCCGGAGACTTTATCGGCGAGTATATGTTAAATGAACGGGAGAGCGTCTTTCCTGTGAGCGCAACCTGCATGGAAAAGACCCTGATCTGCGGCTTTTCCCAGGAGATTTTCGACGGTCTGATCAGGGAATACCCCAATATCGGCCTGGAGGTGATCAAGCGGATGAGTGAACAGGTGGCCTCTCTGACCACCAGAGTAGGCAGCATGTCCAAGGCCAATCTGGAAGACCGGCTCTACGGAGTCTTGAGTGCCGTGGCCCGGGAGCACGGCCGGGAAGTCCCTGACGGCTATGTCATTCAGTTCCCACTGACCCACGAAGACCTCGGTTTTCTGGTTGGAGCCCACCGGGTGAGCATTACCAGGGCCATGAAAGGGCTGAAGCAATCCGGCCGGATCGTCAAACAGGGGAGAACCATGCTCCTGCCATTTTCCTGATAATGAATCGTCGACCTTGTTTTGTGGTAATAATTTTAAGCACTTAAAGCAAAACTTTGTTCGGCTTCCTGCCGAACCGGGATATTTCTGGGGAGTAGGACATGCCTCATGACTTGGGTCCCATCGCCCTGGCCTCGGATCACGCCGGTTATGCCTACAAGGAAGCCGTCAAGACTTATCTGCGGGAACGAGGGTATGAGGTCCGGGATTTCGGGACATTTTCCAAAGAGCCGGTGGATTACCCAATCTACATCAAGAAAGCGGCCAGGGCCGTGGCCAAGGGTGAGTGCCCCTGCGGGATCGTTTTAGGCGGTTCTGGCAACGGTGAAGCCATGGCCGCGAACAAGGTCCGCGGCATCCGCTGCGCCCTGTGCTGGAACACGGAAACGGCCCGCCTGGCCAAGGAGCACAACAAGGCCAACATGATCTCTCTGGGCCAGCGGATGTTGTCTGAAGACACGGCACTGAACATCGTCCGGACCTGGCTTGCGGCCAGGTTTCAGGGCGGCAGACACCAGCGGCGGATCGAGCAGCTTGAAGAACCGAGCTGAAAGGAAGAATAATTCAATCAGGTAAACAGCTTAGTGACTTACTTACGAGTCTCTGCCATGAAAAACAAGAAGATGTCTTGCCTCACAGGCTTTTTCTTGTTCTTAACCGTGAACCGTGAACCTGGAACCTTGGGTTGCGGGCAAAGCCAGCCTTAGGAGGTATCATGAATTATATCCGCACCATTTCGGTCGACGAGGCCGATCGAGAATTGTCGGCCGTATATGGCAATATCCAGGAAGCTTTCGGTATGGTCCCGGCCATATTCCAATCCATGTCGCTGCGCACAGACCTTCTCGAACCTCTCGGTCTTTTTGTGAAACGGCTCATGATCGAAGATCATGACCTGACCAGAACGACGAAGGAGCTTCTGGCAGCTTATGTCTCCAGGCTCAATGCCTGCAGCTACTGAAAGGAAATTCTGTTTCTCCTGTATTGTTTTGGACTCTCCAGTGATTTATCGGGTAGATTTGTGTAAGGATATGGACCTTTGAGGCTTCTCTATATAACCTTATCCGTATCAATTGCAGGAGCAATTGGAATGGTTGAGCAGGGATGGGTCCTTGTCTGAAAATTTTGAAAAAAGGAGGGAATGCCATGAAAACGCAGTGGATTACAGGATTGGCGATTGTTCTGGTTCTGTCTCTGGCGGCAGGTTCTGTTTGGGCCGGGGAGAAGGAGTGTCCGCCTCCGGATGCAGAGGAAGTCTGGGAATGGGTCACCGAGAGCGATCCCTACCAGGGATGGGGATACTGGCCGGAACATGATGGCATGTATCCCGGGCAAAGCCCTCACGGGGCCTACCTCAAGCTCTACGCCAACAGCATAGCCCTGAAGGCCCTTCGGGAGGGCAAGCAAATGCCCCCGGGTTCCATGATCATGAAGGCCAATTACGGCAAGGACAAGGAGACCCTTATGGCTCTGACCCCGATGTACAAGGTCGAGGGCTACAATCCTGAAGCCGGGAACTGGTTCTGGGCCAAGTATAAGCCGGACGGCGAAGTGGAGGCTTCAGGCAAGGTCGAAGGCTGTATCGACTGCCACCGGGCGCAAAAGGACAACGACTGGATCTTCACCTCGACCGAACCGGAATAAAGGCAGGGTTGAGCCGAGTGTGAAAGCAAAGGGCCGTCTGCGACGTCGGGAGGCGAGGCCCCTGCGGTGCAGGCGGCTGTTGTCTTGGTTGCCGGCTAGCCTGCCTGCTATATCCGCTGTGGGCCTCCGGCTAAGAGTTCAAAGACACAATTCGGATATCCATACCTCATCCAGCGGAAGCGAATCCCCGCAAACAGGGTCATTTTGTCCAGATAGTCCGCTTTACCCCCGGTTCAGTCTCCAGTCATATTTCTGATACTCGACCCGCAGCTCTTCGGCCTGCTGTTGAATGAATTCCGCGTCCTGCCGGTTGTAGAGAAACCGGGCCAGGAAACGCAGCCGTTCGGGCAGCCGGCTGCCGAAATCCTTTCTGTACCAGGAAAATATACGGGACAGTCTGACCTTTTTCGAGGCCCTGTCCAATTGGAGCCCTCCCCCGCCCAGAAAGGACCTGCCCGCCTGATTCAACTCCTCATCCAGATTCTGCGGGGTATAGATGTCGATGGGGGGACAGGAAGACGAGGCGCAGACCAGAGCGAAATGGATGCGCGGATCCAGTCTGTTCAAAGAATATTGGCGCTTGGGGTCGTGTGGACCGAGTACCCGGAACAACGATCCCGGGGGCCGGCGGTTGACCCGGAGTAGGCCGTGCTCCATATCGTCGGGGGTGTAGCAAAGCCCTCCGATGTCGTAATTGATGCGGCTAAAGAAGCCGCGGACCTCTTTAACCGAGTCCTTGATATCCAGCTCGATAACGCCGTGGATGACGATGACGTTGTAGAGATTGATCCAGAAGGCAGTCTTTTCCTCCCAGGTCTTCTGTATCCCGGGATCAAAAGCCTGCAGGCTGCGGGTTGCTTTGACATAGTTTTCGTACAGTTCGGAACCTTTCATCAGTTCATAGGCCACCCTGCCCCTCTGGGTATCGAAAAAGCCGCCTCTTAGAAGATTCATGCTCGATTTCAGGACAGGGGCCAGCTCTTGTGGAGGAATAACGGATTCGGGCCGTCCTTTGTTGAGCATGACTTTTCCGCTTCCGAGAAAATGTTTCAGACTTTGAAGTGCTGATTGCTGCCCTGGTGTTTCCGGCTGGCGGGCCCTCTGCTTGGCCCTTAGCAGGTGAGTCACGCTGTTGATGTAGCCGATATGGGTGAAGGCCTGGGGGAAGTTGCCAAGCTGCTGCTTCCAGGGCACGTCGTATTCCTCGGAAAAAAGGCCCAGGTGATTGGCCGTCCATTCCAGCCTTCGGATCAAGCCCTCGGCTTCATCGATTCGGTCCATGTGGATCAGACAGGTCACCAGCCAGAAGGAGCAGAGCAAAAAGGTGCCTTCGCTGCCCTTTATTCCGTCGCTGGAGCGATAGCGATAGACCAGACCGTTGTGGGTCAGATTGCGCATGGTCGCGTCGACAGTGGAGATTATCCTTGGGTCGTCAAAGGGCAGGAAGCCGAGGAGTGGAATGAGCAGGCTGCTGGCATCGAGTTCATCGCTTTCATAGTGCTGGACAAAGGCCTGCTTTTCTTGATTGTAGCCTTTTTCACAGACCTCGGCCCGGATTCGGGACTTGATCTGCTCCCAGAGATCAAGATCTGCATCGAATCCATAGCGTCTGGCGATGGTCAGCCCGCGGTCCAGGGCCACCCAGCACATGACCTTGGAATAGACAAAATGCCGTGGTCCTCCTCGAACCTCCCAGATGCCGTAATCCGGATCCTGCCAGTGGCCGGCCACATAGTTGCAGATTTCTCTGAGAACGGGCCATTGCTCCGCCTTGATTTTGCCGGCGTAATCGGAAAGCTTGAGGGCTGCGTCCAGGAGCTCGCCGTAGATGTCCATCTGCTTCTGATCAGCGGCCATGTTACCTATTCGTACCGGTCTGGAGCCCTTGTAGCCGTCTAAATGGGAAAGTTCGGTCTCCGGGAGCTGCCGTTCTCCTCTCAAACCATACATGATCTGCATCTTCTCCGCGCCCCCCTCGGCAAGAATACGCTCGATCCAGCGCAGATAGCCCTCGATCTCGGACATGTGTCCGAGATTGAACAGGGCCTGCAAGGTGAACGCGGTATCCCGGATCCAGGTGTAGCGGTAATCCCAATTGCGCTCCCCTCCGACGGCTTCGGGCAGGGAGGTGGTGGCCGCAGCGGCAATAGTCCCCTCCGGCTCGAAGTACAACAGCTTCAAGACCAGGGCGGAGCGTTCAACCATGTCCCGGAAACAGCCGTAATCAAGGGTACGTCCTGTTTCATCCTGATTGAGCCAGCTGCGCCAGAACTTTTCGGTCTCCTGTAGGGCCTGCAGAGAGGACGGAATGTCACAGGGGATCATATCCTGCTGAGAGCAGCGCCCGGATTTGCCGCTGGTGCCGGCCCTGAAGGACACTTTGTCACCTTCCTGCATCGACCATCTGGCCCAAGCCTGTTCATTTTCCGCCTCCATTGCTTGTGTGCCTGTCAGGGCCAAGCTCAGTCCTCCTCCCTCGGCCAGGACGCCGCCCTCAATGGGAAGGATCGAAGTCTCGGCCCGGCCATAGTCGAATCTGGGCTCAAACAGCATCTCCACCTGCATCTGCCCCTGGTCCATTTCCAGGAGCCTGTACAGGACATGCCGTTCTTCCTGCTGATCCTGCCCTGTTCCGGACAGAACCGGCATGAAATCGGTAACTTTCAACACGCCTGTGCGGGTGCGGAAAGTGGTGACCAGGATATTTGTCTGGGGGATATACTCTGAAACGGAATCGAACTCAGCAGTGGGCCAGATCGTCAAGCGGCCGCCTTTTCTGTCGTCTAAAAGGGCCGCGAACACAGAGGGTGAGTCCAGATATGGAAAACAGAACCAGTCGATGGAGCCCTGCAGGCTGATCAGGGCCACCGTATTCATGTCCCCGATGATGCCGTAATCTTCGATTGGTTGATATCCCAAGGCCATCCCCCTGTATGACGGACATGATTAAGAGATTGATATTACAATTCAGATAAATAAGAATCTGTTTTACAGACTGTAATATCAGGTTGCCGTTTTCCCTTAAAGGGTCTTCAGATAAGCCAGGATCGCCTCTATTTCCTTCTCCGTCAATTTGCCTTTAAACGAGGGCATGTTTTCGTAGGGCGTCAATATTTGCTTCCTGACATTGGCTTCGGTCACCTCCTGTCCGCTCACAGGCAAGTCCTCCTTGTCGAAAATCCCTTTCAGGCCCGGACCGACTTTTCTCTCTGATTTATCCGTAAAATGGCACATGGAGCAGTTCTCCCGGAAAAGCCCGCTTCCCTTTTCAGCCAGGACGGTGGTTTTCTCCGGAGCTGCTTCGGTCTGAGAGGGGCCATAGACCAGTTCCCCGCCGAAAAAACCAAGGCCGATAACCAGCACCACGCAGATCAGATACCACAAACCGGTGCCCGTCCGAGGCGACTCTTTTGTCAGACCGCTGTAAATGGCTGCAATCAAAAAAACAAAAAGGATGGCCGCCAGTCCGATTTTCATTTTGATAGGGAAAAGCCAGGAGCCTTTGTAAAAATGCAGCCAATCCATGATTCCTAAGCCAGCTACCACCGGCAGGGCGATCACCGCCAGGACTATGCAGTGAACTGCGGTTTGGCGGAGAGTCGATTTTTTTGAGAAAAATGATACCAGAAAAAAAAGAAAGGCCCCCAGGATGAGTCCGACCGGCAAATGGGTCAGGGTGGGATGCAGGGGGTGGGTGTACCCGATTTGCTGCAATTGATCGTAGGGAAACATCATAGTCACCGCCTCGTTTTATTTTCAGTAAGGAAGGAAATATTCTAATAAGCCTAAGCGAATACGTGATTTTCTGTCAAGCAGAATGCTGAAATGCTCAAAGAGAGAAAAAATATTTTCCATGGACAGACAACAGGGCTCTGAGCTAAAATATCAGGTTCATATAAAATTGTTCTCTAAGATCCATATTAGAGATCCGATTAAGGACCATCAAGATAAATAGGGCGGCATGAATATGGAAGATAAGGGGCAGCGCATCACCTGGACTGAGGACAACCGGCCCCTGGTTCCGGAGCGGCCGGTAATTGCCTATATTGAAGGCGACGGCACCGGTCCGGACATCTGGGCCGCGGCCAGGCCGGTCTTTGAGGCGGCGGTCAAACAGGCTTACACCGGAAAGAGGCAGATCGTCTGGCATGAGTGCCTGGCCGGGGAAAAGGCCCGCCAGGCGAGTCAGGGCGGAAATTCCCTGCCGCAAGCGACCCTGGACGATATCCGGTCTTATTCCATTGCCCTCAAAGGCCCCCTGACCACACCGGTGGGCAGCGGAATCCGCTCCTTGAACGTCAGCCTGCGGCAGGAACTGGATCTGTACGCCTGTGTACGCCCGGTCCGCTACCTGCAGCACGTCCCCTCGCCCATGCGCTGGCCCGAGCAGGTGCAACTGGTTATTTTTCGGGAAAATACCGAAGATGTCTATGCCGGCCTGGAGTGGCCGGCCGGCTCCCCGGAGGCAGGGCAGCTTATATCGACGATCCGCAGGCTGCAAGCTGTACCCTCGGGGAGCCTTTTTTCGGAGAGCGCCATCGGCATCAAGCCCATGAGCGAACATAACTCCAGGAGGCTGGTGCGCCGGGCCGTGCACTATGCTCTGGACAAGGGATATTCCAGCCTGACCCTGGTCCATAAGGGCAACATCATGAAGTTTACCGAGGGTGCCTTTCGGGACTGGGGCTACCGGGTGGCGGCCGAAGAGTTCCCGGAGCAGACGGTCAGAGAGGATGAGGTCGACAAGAAGCATCAGGGCCGGACCCCGGATGGTTATCTGCTCGTCAAGGATCGCATCGCGGATTCCATGTTTCAGCAGATGCTCCTTCGACCAGAGGAATACGGGATCATCGCCACGACCAACCTGAACGGGGACTACCTCTCGGATGCCGCTGCGGCTCAGGTGGGCGGGCTGGGCATGGCCCCCGGATATAACCAGGGCGACCGCTGCGTCGTCTTCGAGACCACCCACGGCTCTGCCCCCAAGTATGCGGGCCTGGACAAGGTCAATCCGGGTTCGTTGATTCTCTCCGGGGTGGAGATGCTCGACTTTCTGGGCTGGAAGGAGGCGGCTCGGCTCATTGTCAAGGCCCTGGTCAAGACCATAGGCCAGGGCGCGGTGACCTATGACCTGGCCCGGCAGATACCGGGAAGCAGGGAAGTCAAGTGCTCGGAATTCGGGGCCTTGATCGTGGAGAATATTGAAAAGGAGTAATAGTTCTTTTGCTTTGGGAAATAAGGACCCCCAAGCAACAAACGGTGTTCATCCGCTAATACTTTGTTCAGCGTAAGCTAAGAAAAGATTTGGCCCGCGAATCACGCGAATGGGCGCGAATGAGATTTTTTTCATTATCAAAATATCCGGGGAGAACTACCCAGCAAACAAAGCGGATTGAAAACACCGGTATTCTGCCTTCTTGAATCATGAACAGTGAATATTGAACCTGAAGACCACAAGGGAGGGGACTATGCTCAAAAGAGAACATCCATGGCTGGACACGAATGACTCTTTTCCTGATTTGAGCCTGGAAACAGTCGGCCAGGGGACCATGCACCTGCCTGGATACCTGTCCGGGGGCTACGGCGTTTTTCTCGTTTACCGCGGGCACTGGTGACCCTTCTGCCGTCAGCAGTTGGCTGACTTCCAGAAGGAGTTGGAGGGATTTAAAAAGGAGGGCCTGCGGGTCCTGGCCGGTTCGGTGGATCCCGAGGATAAGGGCCGGGAGCTGATTTCCGGATTGAAACTGGAGTATCCCCTGGCCTTCGGCCTGGACATGGATAGGATCCTGAAACAAATCGGGGGATTTTTCGAATCTGAAAAGCGGTTTCTGCAGCCCTCCAATTTCCTGCTCAGGCCGGACGGACGGCTGGAGGTGGCCTGCTACACTTCAGGCCCGGTCGGCCGCTTTCAGGCCGGCGACGTCCTCAAACTCGTCAGATACTACAAGGAACACAGGGACTAAAACGGCAATAGACTTTGTCTTGATCAAGATCAGGCTCGGTGGAGAAACAGCGACCATTCTACAGGCCGAAAAAAAGATGAAAAGAGGAGTCGTAGATGACAATTTCCCCGGCATAGTGTGCCGGATAGGGGCTGACCTGCTCGAAGGTGAGCAGCGGGTCGGCCTTCAGCCTGAGATCCCTGGAAATGACCGAACATCCGGAGAGGACAAGAAGCAGGATAAAGCAGGTTGTCCCTATGTGCTGTCTTTTCACGCCGCCTCCTCGATCGGATAAATCCGGCCCGATTCTGAACGCTTTTGGTCCTGAGTGAAACTTATAAAAAGCCTTCAGCACAAGTATACCTGTTTTTTGCTAGAAAAAGCAACAACAGTCAATTTTGTTATGAATCCCTGTTTTGTCCACAAGACGTAGAGCCCTGCTGACTCTTTTGTGGTTAAAAGGTTTATCGACTATTACTGTAACCACTGCCTGAAGTCCGAGTGCAGGGTGTCCGGCTTGAGACTTCGAATCCGAAAGCCCCGAAGCCTCAAGCCGGTCTGGCAGCGATCCACTACCCTTCATTGGCTGACTTGAGGAGACAGTGAAGCAGGACGTTGGCCCCGGCCTCGCAGTCTTCCCAGGTCGTGTTTTCCACTTCCACATGGCTCCTGCCCCCGATGCTGGGCACGAAGATCATGGCCGTGGGCGCGATCTGATTCATATAGCTCGCGTCATGGCCGGCCCCGCTGACCATCTTCAGGCTGGAGTAGCCGAGTTCCCCGGCTGTGTCCAAGACACGCCGGACCAGGGCCTCTTCAAAGGGGGAATGGGACACCTGCCAGGTCTCTTCAATGCTGACAGGGCAGCCCCTGCTGCCGGCGATGTCCTTGAAGTCCTGCTTCAAACCTTTCCAGGCCCCGAGGGCGAGTTCATCGTCCCAGGAGCGGATGTCCACCGTAAAACGGACCTTGTCCGGAATGATGTTCCGCGAGTTGGGGTGGTTGTGGATCTCGCCCACAGTGGCCACCATGTTTCCGCCCATTTTCTCCGGAAGGCGGTTGACCTTGAGGATCATCTCGGCGGCTGCGCACAGGGCGTCGTGCCTGCCCTCCATGGGAGTCGGACCGACCTGGTTGGCTTCGCCTTCTATCGTGATGTCGTACCAGTGCAGACCCTGGATGCCCCGGGGGGCGCCAATGGTTTTGCCTTCCCGCTCCAGAACCGGACCCTGCTCGATGTGGTATTCATAGTAGGCGTGCACCGGGAATTTTCGGGCCGGCACCCTGCCCCGGTAGCCGATCCGCTCCAGTTCCTGGACAAAGGTCTTGCCCTGGATATCGGCGCGCTGGTAGGCCCAGTCCCGGTCCAGGGCTCCGGCCCAGACCCCGGAGGCGATCATGGCCGGGGGGAACCTGGATCCCTCCTCGTTGGTCCAGGCCACCACGATCAGGGGGCGTTCGGTTTCAATGGAGTTTTCCTGCAGGGTCCGCAGGACTTCCAGGGGCCCCATCACTCCGAGAATGCCGTCGAAACGGCCGCCTTTGGGTTGGGAGTCGATGTGCGATCCGCTCATGACCGGGGGGAGGTCGTTGTTTTTGCCGGGTCGCCTGCCAAAGATGTTGCCCATTTCGTCGATGCTGATTTCGAGGTTCAGCTCCTCGAGCCAGCGCACGAAAAGATCCCTGGCCTGCTTGTCCTCATCGCTCAAAGCCAGCCGCTGCACCCCGCCGCCGGGTGTACCGCCGATCCGGGCCATCTCTTCCAGGGTCTTTCGCAACCTGGCACCATTTACGCGTACATCAGGCATGGTCATGTCTTTTCTCCTTTTTCTTCAGTAGTTTCAGTTAACTTGTCGAACTTAGTCCCGCGGGCGGGTATCCTGTCCCCTGCCGCTTTTCGGGATGAGAAAGCAGAGCCAGACGCAGAGCAGGGAGACCAGAAAAACGATCCAGAAGACCGAAGAAACCCCGTTGGCCACGGCTTCGCCCAGGGCCTGCCTGGCCGGCGCGGGCAGCATGCTCTGGACCTCGGGCTGGAAGAGGGTCTCGATGTTCTGTTTCAGGCTTTCCAGGATTTCCTCGGGCAGCCCGGCCAGGACGCCGGTCCGGCTGCCGGGATCGAGCTCGTAGGTCAGGGCCCGGGTCACAAACCCCCCGGAGATGCCGATGCCCACGGCCCCGCCCAGGGTCCTGGCAAACTGGTTGGAACTGGTCGCAACCCCCAGATCGGAGATATCCAGGCTTTCCTGGACCACCAGCAAGGTGGACAGGGTCACGAGTCCCATCCCGATTCCGACCAGGGTAAAGGAAACAATGCATTCGGTCATGGTCGTGGTCTGGGAAAAGAAAAGGGTCAGGCCGCAGCCGGACAGGAGAAAGAGTGAGCCGATGCGGGCGGAGGTCCGTTTTTGCATGCGGTGGATGACCTGTCCCAGGACCAGGGCGCTGGCGGACCAGCCCAGGCTGAGGGTGAGCATGCCGGCCCCCACTTCCATGGGATTCATGCCCAGTCCGCCCTGCATGAACATGGGGGCGTAGGCAAAGAGGGAAAAGATGGCGAAGCTGCTTAAAAACGGGGCAAAGTTGCCGATACGAAAGCCCTTCAGCCGGAAAAACCGAAAATCCAGGATGGGGTCCCTGGCCCGTTTTTCCGTAAGGTAAAAACCGAAAACAGCAGCCAGGCTGACCAGGGCGAAGGCGATGATCTCGGGAGAAAGCCAGGGGAAGTGGCTGCCCCCGGTCATAAAGACCATGAGAAAGGCCACCACCCCGACTAAGAGCAGGAAGGCCCCGGCCAGATCCAGATGGATTTCGCTTTTCTGGGGGCGCAGCTCGACTAGAAAGAACGCGATTCCGGCCAGGGAGAGCAGTCCGATGGGGACATTGATGAAGAAGATCCAGCGCCAGGAGAAGTAGCTGACGATGAATCCGCCCAGGCTGGGGCCGAGGACACTGGAGATCCCCCAGATGGAGCTGGCCAGGGACAGCATCTTGCCCCGTTTTTCCGGCGCGGAGACGTCGGAGAGGATGATGTAGACCAGTGCGAAATTGCCGCCGGCGCCGATGCCCTGAAAGATCCGGGCCGCTATCAAAAAGGGCATGTTCGGGGAGCAGCCCGCGGCTACGGAGGCCAGCAGAAAGAGGGCCGTGGAGATCAAAAACAGGGTCTTGTTCTGATAGAGGTCGGCCAGTTTCCCGAAAATGGGGAGCGAGACCGCCCTGGCCAGAAAATAGGTGGAATAGACCCAGCTGTAGAGATGGATGGCCCCGAGATCGGCCACGATGGTCGGCATGGCCGCGGACATGATCAGGGCGTCCAGGGCCCCGAGAAAGAGGGCCAAGAGAGAGGCCGCCACGATCAGATTCCTGGTCCTTGACGAGATGCCGCTGTTCACGTTCAGGAGCTCTTCCAGAACCAGGGGAATTTTTTCCTGGAGGCCTGTTTGACGATGAGTACCGGGATCTCTTTTTCCATGAGCCTGAATGTCTCACAGAGATTGCCCAGCAGGCTGGTGACATTTGTAGTATCTCCCTGAGCCCCGACCACGATCAAGCCCGCTTTTTCCCGGACAGCGGCCTCATAGATATTCTTTGCTTCATTGCTGATCCTGCCATCTTCCTCGATCAGGCAGGGAACCTGGTCCAGGGAGAGGTCGTACTGTTTCAGAAAATCCTTGCAGGCTCTTCGGGACTGCTCCTGGTAACGACTGGAACTGCGGCTGGTTGTGGCCGGGAAATAGGACCGGCTGGGGTCTGAAATGCCGTAGCAGATCAGCCGGGTCCGCCAGGATCTGCTGACATCCAGGCCCCTTTCAAAGGCCTTGCCCGAGGCCTCGCTGAAATCGAGGGCGCACAGAACCGGGCCCCTCGATTTCTCCGCCTCCTGGGACACAAACAGGATGTCGGTCTCGGACTCGGCCCCGATCCTCCGGCTGTACCTGGCTTCCCTGTTTTCTCCGTATTTCTGCCCGAGCAGGGCCAGATCAATTGCGTTTTCCTTGATATAGGAGATGACCTCCCCGGCCGCGTCTTCATACCCGACCCTGATCACGACCTCCCAGTGGCAGCCGTTCTCGAAATAACGGTCCACTGTTTCCTGCATCTGCTCGCTGATGATCCTTTTGAGCTCGGTTTCCGGGTCCGGAAATTTTTTGTCGGACTTATCCGGAAGATCGTAGGCCTGGATGACGTGGAAAAAAACTATCTTGCCTACCTGCCAGGTATTGGCCAGAAGTCCGGCATAGCGGATCAACGAGGTGTCTATGTCCGTCAAATCCAGGCAGGCCAGAATCTTTCGAACCGGCTGCAACTTGGAGGCAGTCGCCCTGGAGGACGTCTTGTCCTGTCTATTCTTTTTCATGGTCAACCTCGGCAGTAAAATATGGTCCGCGACCGGTGTCCCGGGGTTGTTTCCGGCCAAGCAGCCGCTTTATGAGTTCCTGATAGGATTCACGCTCAACCGCCCTGGCTTTCAGCTCTTCGGTTTCATACTCGGTTTTCAATCCCTTGAATAGACTGTAACCCATGATGAGCAAGAGAAGGGCAAAAGGCAAACCAGTGGTGATGGATGCGGTCTGCAGCGCCCCCAGGCCCCCGCCGAGCAGGAGGACGGCGGCCACCGCGCCTTCCATACAGGCCCAGAAGATTCGCTGGACCACCGGGGAGTTCAGTTTTCCCCCGGAGGTGAAGGCGTCCACTACCAGGGAGCCGGAATCCGATGAAGTGATAAAAAAACTGATGACCAGAAGAATGGCCGCGAAGTTTGTGATGCCGGACAGGGGGAACTGTTCCAGGAGGTAATAGATGGCCACGGCCACGTTTTCCTGGACTGCAGCGGAAATAGTGCCGGCCTGCTCCATTTCCAGAAACAGGGCCGATCCACCGAAGGCAGTGATCCAGAAAAAGGTCAACAGGGAAGGTATGATCAGGACGCTCAGGACGAACTCCCGCACCGTTCTGCCCTTGGAAATCCTGGCGATGAACATGCCCACGAAGGGGGACCAGGATATCCACCAGGCCCAGTAAAAAACGGTCCAGTTGTTCTGCCAGGTGCTGTCCCGGTAGCTTTCGGTCCAGAAGCTGGTCTTGAAAAAGTCCTGCAGGTAGGCCCCGGTATTCTGGACAAAAGCGTCCAGGATCAGCAGGCTCGGTCCGAGAATCAGCAAAAAGACTAGGAGCAGCCCGCCGAGGTTGATGTTCATCTGACTCAAGCGCTTCACACCGTGGTCCAGGCCGGAGACCACGGACAGGGTGGCTCCCAGGGTGATCAGGGCCACCAGCAGGACCTGCATCGATTGCGTGTCCGGGATCTTGAAGAGGTGGTTCAGCCCGGCATTGACCTGCTGCACGCCGAAGCCCAGGGAGGTGGCCAGCCCGAACAGCGTGGAGAGCACTGCCAGGACATCGATCAGGTCGCCCCAGAACCCGTAGACCTTGTTCCCCAGCAGGGGATAGAAGATCGAGCGCACGGCCAGAGGAAGCTTCCGGTTGAAGGTGAAAAAGGCCAGGGACATCCCCACCAGAGCATAAATCCCCCAGGGATGAAGCCCCCAATGCAGGAAGCTGATTTTCATGGCCGTGGAGGCCTTGTCTCCAGGGGAGCCGCCCCCGTAAGGCGGATCCATGAAATGATAAACAGGTTCGGCCACGCTCCAGAACAGGATGCCGATGCCCATGCCGGCGCTGAAGAGCATGGCGAACCAGGAGAGTCTGGAAAAATCAGGCACCGCGTTTTTCCCGCCCAGGCGTATCATTCCGTATTTGCTGAAGGCGAGATAGATGACCAGAAAGAGATACAGATTGACCGCCAGAACCAAAAACCAGCCGAAGTTGTTGGAAATAAAATCCTGCAAGGCGGAAAAGACGGTTTTCATCGGATCTCCGACAACCAGGGTGATGCCGATAAACAAAAAGGCCAGGATGGCGGAGGGCCAGAAGACCGGGGGGTGGATATCGAAAAAACGGTGTCTTCCCGGAGGCTTGGTCAAACGGTCGCCGGATCCTTCAGTCATGGGGGCACACCTCGTTTTTTTTATCGTTCTAAGGGCAGAGCAGGGCAGGGGCACATTCACAGCCGCCCTGCGTCGAGCCGGAAAGTACCGTTTTGTAGGGAAATAATCTACAGAAAAGCCGTCTTTTTTTCAAATATCCAGTTTGGCCCTCCCGGCGCAGGCGCCGGGAGGGTCAAACTGGATATAAAAAAGTTATGTTTTCAGTATGGCTCAGTGAATCCAGGCAATAGCGTAATATGTTCTGATGCTGAGAGTCAGGAAGCGGTTTGACCTGCATGTGAACTTATTGCTACCATACACGTGAATCCTGAATCCATTCCAATCCATCCCTGTTGTGAGTTCAATGTGATCCCTGGAAGAAAATCTGAGAAAATCAAGCAGATAGAACGGTTTCTGGC
>JAIPDR010000045.1 GCA_021737615.1 Desulfohalobiaceae bacterium
TCCGCCCGTTTGTTTTCAAATTCTTCTCTGGAGAGCCTGCGGGGCACTTTGACCGGCTCTGCATATCTGAGCACGATCCTGGAAAAGGGTTTGGGCACCATGAACCGGTCCCAGCTGTTGAAGACCCAGGCCTTTTCTGGGGAAATGGCCACCGGAAGAATGGGAATACCCGTGGCCTGGGCCATGCCGATGAGCCCTGGCTTGACGCACCCGAACGGACCTCTGGGGCCATCGACAATGTGCCCGACCTTATACCCCTGTCCGACCAGACGTTTCAACTCCCGCAGGGCCGAGGAGCCCCCCCGGGACGAGGACCCCCGCACGGCCCGCCAGCCGAGAATTTCAGAGATTTTTGCGATGTACTCTCCGTCCCGGCTTTGGCTGACCATGATCGCGATGGGCTTTTTTTTCGAAAACAGGGTGATCCCTGCGAAAAAACGCTGGTGCCAGGAGGCGTAGATAAGACCCTTGAACTCATTCAGAGCCTTGGCTTCATGCTCCGGAGCCACGACTCCCACCCGGTAGGTCAGGGAAACGGCCCTTACCAGGACCAGGCCGCCATAGGGCAGGACGAATCGGTAGAAGAACCTCGTGAACTTTTTTTTGGACATCAAAGGCTCGCCTCACCGCTGATCCGCGAGGGAGCGGACCATATCTCGGCGCAAGCGATAGGCCAGGCCTGTTTCGTCAAGTTCTACATCGTCAAAGGTCAGAACCTGGTCCCTGGAGACCGCCTTCTGCACCCGGGCCCCCTTGCTCAGTCCCATGGGCAGGCATCCCAAAGAGACACTGTCCCTGGCCTGCATCAAGCGTCCATAGACTGTATAGCCCCCTTCCCCGTCCAACTCTTCACCCGGACGTAAATCCCGTTTGGCTGCGGCGGCCACGTCGGACAGGAAAAATCGGGTCGAACCGGTGGGTTCCCGGCGCAGCCCCACCGAGGCCACACTGATGCCCAGTTCCAGGCCGATCAGATGGGAGGGACGATACAGGGCCGCGTAACGGCCCGAGGAATCGGTGCTCAGACCGTACTCCTGGAAGCAGCGCCGGGCATATTCAGTGGGGGCCTTGAAGACGACGTACACCCCCCAGCGCAGATCGCCCTGCACCGGGATTTCATCCCGGTCTTCCGAAGCCACCACTTCCACCGTACCGCTCTCGGTCAGGATGCCCCCGTCCAGAATCGGCTTGAGCACTTCGGCCAATCGGGCCGTGCCCACCGGGGGAAAGAGCAGTCCTTCAGCCTGAGGCTTCAGGCCTGTGGCATTGCTAAGCGCGCACATCTCGACCGCGGATTTGGTCCCGTCCAGAAAGGAGTTGAACATCTGGGGATTAAAATCTCCCCCGGCCACCTGTTCCTCGCTGAATCCGTAATAGCCCCAGACCGTCTCCGGAGTGCTGTAGTGATACTGCGGCTGGTAGCGGGTCCCCTTCCCGGCGCAGACCACCTCCATGCCCACCGCCCTGGCCCAGTCCACCTGCTCACTGATCAGGGCCGGCTGATCGCCGTAGGCCATGGACATGATCCTGCCCTCTTGGTCCGCCTTCTTCTTGAGGGCCGGGCCGACCAGGCAATCGGCCTCCACATTGACCAGGACCACGTCCTTTTGCTCTTCAAAGGCCAGCCAGGCGTGCTCGGCCCCGGCTTCCGGCACTCCGGTGATCTCCAGGATGACGTCGGCCTCGGCCCTGATCACGGCCCTGGCGTCGTCGGTCACGGCCAGCCTCCCCTTTTCAGCCGCCGCGTTGATGCCTGCAAAGCCGGACTCCAGGCTCAGGCCGGATTCTTCCCAGCCCGTCCGAAGCAGGGCCGCTTTGGCCCGCTCCGGCGAGAGATCGGCCAGGCCGACCACCTGTATCCCCGGGGTCAACCTGGCCTGGGCCAGGAACATGGAGGCGAATTTCCCGGCCCCGATGACCCCGACCCTGATGGGCCGCTGTTCAGCCTCACGTTGCAATAGCATCTGATGCAGATTCATGTTTTTTTCCTGTTTTTGCTTTCTATTTTCTTCGACAGAATCAGTTTTTCCCCTGCTACCTCTTTGTCCGCTGGGAAAAACTGATTTAAATCATGAAGGCCCCGCCGCAGACATCCAGGGCCACACCCGTGACAAACGGCGAATCCAACAGGTATTCAAAGGCCCGGACCACATCCCGGACCCGGCCGAGTTCAGGGACCACGATCTTGTCCTTCAGCCCCTCCCGCTCCTTTGACCACTCGGCAAAAATCCCGGCGTCTTGAATGAAAGCCGGATTGATGGCATTGACCGTAATTCCGAATGGACCCAGCTCCCTGGCCGCATAGCGCGTCAATCCAAGCAGTCCGGCCTTGGAGGCGGCGTAGTGGGGTCCGACCACCCCTCCCCCTCTGGCCGCCAGGGAGGCGATATTCACGATGCGCCCGAATTTTTCGGCCTTCATGCCCGGCACCACTGCCCGGGACCAGGAATAGGCGCTGCTCAGATTGACCCGCAGGGTTTCGTCCCAGGTCTCCCGGGAGAGGTCCTCAAGGCTCCGGGGCGGCATGATGCCGGCGTTGTTGACCAGGACATTCACGGATCCGAAGGTCTTTCTGACCGCTTCATGCTGATCGGCCACCACCTGCTCGTAAGCGACGTCTCCCTGAAGGACCAGGATATCGGCCTCATGCCCGGCGGATTGCAGAAGCAGCTCTTTGGCCTGTTTCGCGGCCCGTGCATCCCGGTTATAGGTCACGGCCACCGCCGCTCCCCGCTTGAGCAGGGCTTCGGCCACCCCCAGCCCGATCCCCCGGGTCCCGCCGCTGACCACTGCAATCAACCTGTCCATGGCAGCCTCCTTCGTCTACACCGACTGCGGATATACATTAAATACACAGGAAAAGATTTCCTGTTTCCCCTGAGCAGACTGCGCCCTTTATAGCCGAAGATTCCCAAAAGGGGAAGCCATTGTCAATCGATCTCCGGCTTGAGCTGTCGACTTGGTCCGAGAGGTCAAACCGGATACGCATCAATGATATGAAAAATACCCTGGAGATCAACAGCTAAAATCCAAATACGATAGCCCTGTCATCGACGCAAAAAGTTATTGACTCTTTGTCGACAATCGATTAAACTCAGATTTCAATTTTGTAAGGTCAGGTTGTGACCCAGTTTTCAAAAAAGACTAATTTTTTTGCTGAAATAACGGTTTATCAGTATCAATATAAACAAAAAGGAGGGTGCAATGAGATTGTTTCCTAAATTAT
Source organism: Desulfohalobiaceae bacterium (assembly GCA_021737615.1). Taxonomy (GTDB): domain Bacteria; phylum Desulfobacterota; class Desulfovibrionia; order Desulfovibrionales; family Desulfothermaceae; genus JAABTT01. The sequence goes on from JAIPDR010000045.1 coordinate 3,227, forward strand.
TCGGAGTGCTGCTTTGTGTATTTTCAGTGGTCATTGGTTCACATTTGGCTATGGGGAAAAATATCAACTGGGATATGGCGAATGAATATCCTGCCGATTCAATTCAGGGACAAAATGATGCCTATTTTGCAAAGCTGCTTGAGGAAAAGTCGGATGGTAAAATATCTATAACCCACCACTATGGCGGCGCTTTGGGATATAAATCGGTTGATCAATACGATGCCGTCAGTGACGGCGTCGTTCCTCTTGCGAATACGTTCACAGGAGGATTGCGGGGAATGGACCCTATCTTTATCCTTTCCTCCCTCCCTTTTCGGGCCAAGAATATGGAAGAAGCCTATGCCCGTTATCAAGTCGCGAAATCAAAGTATCAGGAAGTCTTGGCCGAAAGCGATCAAATTCTTCTGTTTTCTTGCCCTTGGCCGCCGTCAGGTCTGTGGGCCAAGAAGGCTGTCATAAGCAAAGCGGCTATTGAGAATTTAAAAATTCGGACCTACGATCCGTCCGGCACGATCACTTTTAATAACATCGGTGCCGCACCCATCCAGCTTTCCTGGTCAGATGTGATTCCCCAACTGACCACAGGGGGTATAGATGCTGTTCTTACCTCAGCTGAGAGCGGGGTCAACGGTAAGTTTTGGGAGTTATTGTCTCATTTTAATGAGCTTAATTACACTATTCCCCTAAGCTTGGTCCATATGAATCGCTATATTTTTGATGGCCTCTCGAAAGATCTGCAGCAAACCGTTAAAGATGTTGCCGCTTCAGCGGAAAAATACGCCTGGAATGTTGCTAAAAATCGAGTAATGGAAAATTATGAAATCTTACGGACGCATAATGTGAACATTGTCAATGAAATTCCACAACCATTCCTTGAAAGTTTAAAAGAAGCGAGTCAGCCGGCGATGGATGATTGGCTGAAAAAAATGGGAACTCCTGGGGAGGAAATCATTCAGGAATACAACAGTCGAATCAAGCAATAGCATGCACAAGGACGAGGCACGAGGGCGTCCATGGTTTTCGTGCCTCGTCGCACTGACAGAATATTTAGTAGAGTAGAGGCGAGTGATTTGGTGATGAGGCCTACTCCTTTCAAAGCAATGGACACTATATCCTTCCATTTGGCCAAGATAGCTGCATATTTTTCAGCTTTGATTCTGGTCTATATGGTCGGTCACATTATTTTGGAAATTACCCTCCGGGCCTTCTTTTCAACTTCAACCAATGTCTTGGATGAGTTTGTAGCCTATGCTACGGTTTCAATCACATTCTTATGTCTTGCCTATACCTTGCATCAAGGCTCTTTGATTCGGGTTGGGCTCGTTTTGAATTGGCTGACAGGAAAGTGGCGCTGTGCCTTTGAAATATTTGCAGCTGTCACCACACTTGGTCTCACTGGATTTGTGATTTATTATTTTTTTACCAAGACGCTTTGGCGCGATTTTTCCCGAGGGACTGTGAGTCCGAGCATTGCAGAAGTACCTCTATGGATTCCAGAATCACTCGTATTTTTAGGTCTCCTTTTATTCTTTTTGCAGCTGTTGACAGCATTGGGTAAGCTTGTTTTTGAATTGTTTAGCCCTTCTGAATATGCGAGAACGAATGGTTGAGTGACAGAGCTATTTGCGGGAAGTCCCTATGGAAGCCGTTCTGACCAGTTTTTATTTCCTGTTGCTCATGATTGTCCTTTTAGGTTCGGGCATCTGGATATTCGCAGGCATGCTCCTTGCAAGCCTCATTGGCTTGATGTTGTTTTTGGACATTCCGTTGCCAATGATCGGCGCGATTATGGTGAAGCGCATGTATAGCGGTGCAGGCAGTTGGGAAATAGCCTGTATTCCGCTCTTTATGTGGATGGGCGAATTGCTCTTTCGGACTGATGTTTCTGAGCGTCTGTTTAAAGGCCTATCGTTTTTACTTGACAAGTTGCCGGGTCGGCTCCTGCACGTCAATGTGGCCGGTTGTGCACTTTTTGCCGCAGTGAGCGGATCCAGCACAGCTACGGTCGCTACAATTGGCAAAATCACGGTTGATGAACTCAAATCACGGTCGTACAGTACAAATCTTTCCATTGGCTCTTTGGCTGGGGCCGGTACTTTTGGCCTGATGATCCCGCCTTCTATTGTGCTTATCATATATGGCGTATTAGCCGAAGAGTCGATTTCAAAGTTGTTTTTAGCCGGCATTTTGCCGGGCTTGCTCTTGGCCTTCCTGTATTCGTTTTATCTCATGATCCGTTCTTTGATCAATCCAGGGCTCGCTCCTTCAGTTACAAGCCAGAGGAACTTTTTTCAATACATTCAAAGTATTTTATTGCTTGTTCCTGTTCTCATACTCATTTGCATTGTCTTAGGTTCAATCTACTCTGGATTGGCGACACCAACCGAAGCCGCGGCTGTGGGTGTGGTTGCGAGTTTGGTTATGACACTTATTCTTCGGCAACTGACATGGGAGGTTTTCCTCGATTCCCTTTTGGGAGCTTTGAAAAATTCCTGCATGGTCTGCTCGCTTTTGGCAGGAGCGGCCGTGATGTCTACTGCCATGGGGTTGTTGCATGTGCCGCAGGATATTTCCACAGCTATCAGCGGCTTGCACCTGACGCCGTATTCCCTGATGGTTGTTTTAGGGATTTTTTATATTATTTTGGGCTTTTTTTTAGACGGTATCTCAATTACTGTCATGAGCCTGCCGATTTGTCTCCCTCTGATCCTGGAAGCTGGCTTTGATCCGATTTGGTTCGGAATATTTCTCGTGGCGATGACTGAACTAGCGCAAATCACGCCACCTGTAGGATTTAACCTTTTCGTTCTGCAGGGCATGACCGGTCATTCCATTGGAAAGGTCGCTTATGCGGCGTTTCCTTTTTTTCTCTTGATGGTTTTTGGAGTGGTTATTATCACGATTTTTCCTGACATTGCCCTGTTTTTACCAAAATGGATATTTGGGACCTGAGAGGAGTATGAAGATCCCAAGCGATGTCTTTTTGGGTTCAAAACATACGCGCATGACTTCTTTTGACGACGAACAATACCCTTTATTTAAAGAACTGGCTGAAGACTCGCTTTTGGTCGAGTTTGAACCTGAAATTAGCCTGGAAACGAATCGAAAGGTGGTGCGTCTCGCTCAGAACCTGGAAAAGGAAGCTCCGGCCTGGCTGATTTCTTTTTGCCCGACCTATCGCTCCCTGGTCGTCTATTTTGATCCATTTCGCATTTCTCTCGAAAAGGCACGGGAAACAGTCGCTCGACTTACGGAATCTCACGCCGAAGCAAGTCTTGGCTCCTCACGCTTGATTCGTTTGCCCGTGGTTTTTGGCGGAGAATACGGGCCGGATCTTCCCGCAGTTTCAGCCTGGTCTGGTCTCAGTGAAGACGAAGTAGTGGCTGCTTTTTGTGAAAGCAGCTACCCGGTTTATTTCTTGGGCTTTACATGCAGTCTCGCCTATATGGGCGGACTTCCCCATATCCTGCAAAAACCGCGACTAGACACACCAAGACAGTTTGTATCACAAGGATCGGTTGGTTTTGCGAGCCAACAAACTGTAGTCCTGCCGGTGAATTCGCCCTCTGGATATAATTTTATCGGCCGCTGCTTTGTGCCAACGTTTAATCCACGGGAAATTCCCCCAATAAGCATACACCCAGGAGACGTATTAACTTTTCGTCCTGTTACAGAGGACGAGGCCAAAGCATATCTCCAGAGTTCGGTGGAGGACTTTCTTGAAGTCATTTAAAATCATTCATCCGGGAATGTACACGAGCTTTCAGGACCTTGGCCGACCTGAAGTTGCAAAATATGGACTGCCAGCAAGCGGAGCCATGGATCAACTTTCCATGGTTTTGGCGAATCTCTTGGTGGGCAATCAAGCTCGATGCACGGTTTTGGAGACTGCCCTGCAGGGACTTCGGATACTGGCGCACAACCCAATACAAATCGCCATAACCGGAGCTGATCAGAATCCACATGTCGATAAAGCGCCTGTTCCCAACTATACCGCCTTGACCTTGAATGCCGGCCAAGAACTTTTTTTCAGAAACATACAACAAGGATGCTGGTCATATATCGCTTTTGCAGGCGGGATTCATTCGACGGAATTTCTTGGTTCGTGCTCCGTGTATCCCTCCGCTGAAATGGGAAGACCCCTTGAAAAGGGTCAATGTGTCGAAGTTCTTGAGCAAGACGATGGTAAAAGACGGCGGGCGTTCAGCTTGCCGATATCATACAGGGGAGACGTTCTTGATGAGCAGAAAGCTTTTCGAGTCCTTCCAGGACCTCAACTCGATCATTTTTCGAAAGAAGGGATAGAGACCTTTTATGGAAAAAATTACATTGTCAGTCCGCAATGCAATCGACAAGCCTGTCGGATGGACGGTCCGCCTATCGCATTGCAAAAGGAACCGGGAATCATAACTGATCCTACTCCGCCTGGCTCTATACAAGTCCCCGGGGATCAAAAGCCAATCATACTTCTTCGAGATGGTCAGGTCACGGGTGGTTATGCCAAAATCGGCATTCTTTCCAAGGTTGACCTGAATCGACTGAGCCAGCTTAGACCAGGAAAAAAAACTCAGTTTGTTGAAATTACCCGAAAACAGGCAGTGGAACTGTTCAGGGAGCAGAAAAGACTCATTCAAAGGGCAAAGAGCTATATACAAGATTTATAATGCCGATATGATTTCCTTGGTAGATCTTGACTCTTTCTAACGATTATCAGGAGAAATATTTTGAAGCAGCAAGATGGTTCGATCCATGATCTTTATCAGAAAGGGAAGGAAAATTTAAACAAAAAAAAGATCGACTGGAGCTATCCGCCGGACAGTGCCATTGGTGCTTCTGTAAGGGCCAATCGTCTGTTTCTTGATTCACTTTTTTTCGAAACGCGGCTGCTAGATCCAGTAGATCCGAGTATCTCATGCTCCATACTCGGAACTAGACTATCTACACCTTTATTCTGTTCTCCTTTATCACAGAATGAGTTTTTATCTGAGGAAGACCTGCTCCTCATTGCCAGAGGGGTCCAACAAGCAGATGCGCTTATGATGCTTGGCATCGGCAGCGAGAAGCTTTTGCAACGCACCGTGAATCAGGGAGCAAAAATCGTCAAAATTGTCAAGCCGTATCAAGATACAGAGCTGATATTTAAAAAAGTCAGTCAGGCTCGAGAGTGTGGGTGTGTGGCTGTTGGAATGGATATTGATCATTTTTATGGACGCTTAAGAGGAGACAGGGTTGACCGAAATATGGCTTTTGGGCCCAAAAGCAGCACAGAGATCAGGCAGATTATTGCAGAAAGCAAACTCCCTTTTATTGTCAAAGGGGTCTTGAGTCCCATTGATGCGGAAAAAGCTTTCCAGTTAGGGACATCGGCCATTATCGTGAGTAATCACGGGCCATCTGCAATTGATTTTTCCGTCCCTTCGACCATTGCCCTGCCCAGGATATCCAAAAACTTTGCAGGCAAACTCGAAATTTTTGTGGATAGCGGGTTTAAAACCGGTAATGATATAGTGAAAGCCTTGGCCCTTGGAGCTGAAGCTGTTGGCTTTGCAAGCTCAATGATACTCGCCTACATGGCGGATGGTACGCAGGGAGTTGAAGTTTTGATCAATCTTCTCAGTGCTGAATTACGGCGAACAATGGCTGCTACAGGATGTGCTGATCTAAAAGGTATTACGGGCTCCATTATCGAAGACTGCTCGTCCTTACAAAATAAATTTTCATAACAATCCCTTATGGGGAAAATCAATGCTGGCTGAAAATGTTTGGCCCTGCTTGGTGTAACCTGACAATGGCCGGCCATTTGCGCGGAAATTCCCTGTCAAGATCCGGATTTTTTTGACACCTGATAATCAAATGAATTCTTTGACCTCAGGCCGTTGAATGACTTCATCCGTGTATTCATCCAGGCCTGCTTTCCCATAAAGAAAGGCTGCCGCCGCACCAAATGGCATCAAACCGGAACGCATCCATGATATGAAATCTCTGTATTACGCTCTCAGGCTTGAAATCATGATCGTCGAAGAACAAAAATAGAGGAGGTACCTGGCGTGAAGAGCCTTCTTAATACCGACCCTTACAGCTCACACGTTTGAGCCTCAATAACGATAAGGTACCGACCACCGGGAATATCGAGATGAGCCCGAAGGTGTGGGTGTAGGACCCCACAACGTGATAGAGCATTGCAAACATGGTGGGTCCCAGCACGACCCCGGAAAAGGTGAAGAAGAGGACCGTGCCCGTCACGGAGCTCACGTTCTCCCGGCCGCTGAGACGGGCGACCTCGGCCAGAAAGACGCCGTTCCATCCGATGGTGCACATGCCAAAAACAACGAGAAGGAGGACCACACCCCACAACGGCCAGTGAGCATCCACCAGAGCCGTCAGCAGTGAGGACAGGATCGACAGGCAACCGATGAGCACCAGAATCCTCCGCCCTGATCGGAGGCGATCAGCCGCCACCCCCCAAATAATTCGACCGGCCGCGCCCACCCCTTGCATAAGCGAGGCTATGGAGCCAGCAATCACGAGCTGCTGTGCCAGATCCTCAACGAGCATGGTGACGGCGAAGGTCATCAGGGTCAGCTGCGTGGCGGAATAACAAAAAGCCATGACAGAGAGACGCAAGAGCGCCGAATCGGACAAGACGATCCGGATCCCGTGCATCATGGACCGCGTGATCGGATTGCCGGGCTTTCTGTCGGCGTCCAGGCCCGCCCTCAGTGGTACAATAAACAGGATGCTCGCAATGATCAAGAGGCAGCTCACCAGGAAGGCTTGTTGCCAGCCGAGAAACGAGGTCAATCCCGGCAGCAGCAGCCCGGCGATGACCCCACCCAGGGGGACCGCTGTCTGCTTTACGGAAAACAAGAGGTTGCGGTGAGGTATGGGCGTGATTTTGATCAACAGGTGCGAGGCGGCTGGATTGGTCAAGCCATAGCCGGCCCCGAGGACCAGGGAGCCCAGGATGAGGAGGCCGATATGGCCCGCAGCCAGCCCGCAGAGCCCCAACAGGCAGAGGACCATGGCAAACTGGCTGACCAGGGCCGCTCCCCAGCGCTGGACCAGTGTCCCGGAGAGAAGGGAGACAATGGCGGCGATCACATAGATGAGGCTGACTTGATAGCCGACGTACTGTGCGCCGAGGTGGAAACTCAGCGCGGCCACAGGGGCCACCGTGGCCAGGGCCAGGACTGTGAACGTGGCCAGGGCCTGGACGAACATGATGATGACGAAGATGACTACATGTCCACCCGGGATGGCCAAAGGCTTGTTTCTCGTGTTGTCCATGTGTACACCCGGTCCAGGCCGCGGCCGACGGTATCCGACGAATGGTTTTCAAACCCTGCCTCGGAACCCATGCCCGGCTACCCTGGCGGGATCAAGGACAGCTGGCCCTATGGTCCTCCCTCGAAATCCGTCTGATCTTTCAGGGTTTTCAGGTGACTGCCGGGCGGCACCGCTCGACCCCGGCTCTTGAGCAGACGGGGCTGGCGATTACGGGCCAAAGACCGCCTCAAGGACGTCTTGTGCTTTGTAGGGACGACATGGGGAAATTTTCACTCTTCCCTGCGTCCCCTGCCCCTTCAGCCCACAGTGCCTGCCGATTTCAGGCCTGTTATTTCATCCAGTGTGTAGCCGAGCTCCTTCAATATTTCCTCGGTATGCTCGCCAAGTTCCGGAGCGAGGCACTTGGTTTGTGAGGAAGTATCCGAAAGCTTGACCGGATTGTTCACGAAACGGATTTTCCCGTATTGGGGATGGCTGTAGTCCTCGAAGAAATGATTTGCCTCAGCCTGTTCGTCCTGGGTGACTTCCAGGGGGGTGGTCACCGGTGACCAGACGAGCCGCTCCTGTCCCAGTATTTCAATCCATTCCCGGTAATCCCTTCTGCGGAAAACCTCGGTAATGAGACTCACCAGTTCTGAGGCGTGAGAGGCTCTGGCCTCGTAGCTGGCGAATCTTGGGTCTTCCTCCCATTCGGGCCGGCCCACCGCCTTGCAGAAGGTCGGCCAGTAGTGCTGGGCGTTGGTCATGCCCAGCATGATCCAACGGCCGTCCCGGGTGGGGTAGACGTTGCGGATGGGATTGGCCATGCTCTGCCTCTGGGGGCGGACGGAGTCTTCGCCGGAGACCAGACATCCGGTGATATCCGCCGACAGCGCCCAGACCGCGGTCTGGTACAGCGAGACCTCTACTCTTTGCCCTGTCCCTGTACGCTCCCTCGTGTACAGAGCGGCCATGATCCCGGAGAGAAAGGCCAGGGTCGTGATGTGGTCCCCGTAAGCCGGACGGGAGATGTTGGGGGCGCTGTCCGCGTCGTGCATGAGGTCCATGACCCCGCTGCGGGCCCAGAAAGCCACTGAATCGTAACCACCGGTATTTTTTTCAGGCCCTTCGCAGCCGTAGCCGGTCAGATTGGCATAGATGAGCCGGGGATTGCGCTCTCTCAGTGTATCATAGGTGAGGTTGAATTTATCCATTTCATATGGCCTGAGATTATTGAGAAACACATCAGCCCCGGCCAGGAGCTTATGGAGCACCTCCTGACCCTCGGCTGAGCCTAGATTCAAAGCCAGGCTCTTCTTATTGCGGTCGGTCATCTCCCAGAGATAGTTGACTTCGTGAGGCCTGGCCCACCCGGCCATGCCCTGTGCCACCAGATAGCGGCAATTGTCCCCTTTTCCCGGAGGCTCGACATGAATCACATCGGCTCCCCAGCTGCCCAGCAGCATCCCGGCCGCAGGCATGGCAAACGCTCCACCGACTTCCACCACCTTCAACCCTTCGAGTGTTTGTTTCATGCTATCTCCTTTTCTGATGAGTAGGATTCATTACGTATTATTTTCGTCTATGATTTTTCTTCATCATAGAGTGAGCCTATCCGGGGATGGGCACGGCCAGAATCGGTGACCACGGCTGCAATGACGATTTCATCATTCATCGGTGCATCCGGTATTCTGACCTCGAACGACATATGATGCGAGCGCATCTTAGGATCCAGCTTGTGCTTGATGGCTAAATCCAGGGAAGCACCGGGAGCTCCCCTTTTTTCAGCTGATGGCAGCAGGGTCTTGGCCTGGTCGCACAGCTTCCGGAAGGGATTGCCGAAGGTCAAGGTATGAATGATGGCAGATCCATGCTCTATTTCGCCGTTAAGCCCGATCAAGGCTCCTTTCCCGTACGCTTCGACTTCTGCGCCGGCTATCCCGAGTGCTTCGGTTGCTTTTTTAGGGAGCAGCCGCCCCAACTTTTCCGAATAGGTGTCGATGAGAGGCTGCAAGTTGATTACATGCTGACCGGCGAACGGGTTTCGTATCACAGCCAGGGAAGCGGCGATCCGTACAGGCCTGCTGCACTTTTTGAATCCTTCCATGTGCGTCTCGTCAATAATGGTCACATACTTCCGTATTTCCTCGTTCATAGGTCAGCTCCTATTGGCTCCTGGTTTCAACTCCATTTCCAGCCATTCTTCATACAATCTGACAATTTCGGTGTGATCGTACCCTCTGCCGCCTTTTTCATTGGCCCGATACCAGAGCTGCGTGACAACACCAGGTAGGAAGGCGGGACATTTCAGAGCATTGATCAAATCATGGGCGATGGATATATCCTTGCACATCAAGTCCATGGAAAAATGCGAATCAAATTGTCTATTCAGAATGAAATTCGGGAGCTTGTATTCACTGGACAAATTTCTTCCAGTGCTGGTGTTGATTACCTTGAGCATCTTTTCTGGATCGATATCCATTTTCAGGCCAGCCGACAACACTTCAACTGTGGCCAGTAAGTGCGTGGCCGAGAGAAGATTATTCAAGACCTTGACCGTATGGCCGCTGCCCAACGGCCCGACATGCTCTATATAATACCCCAGGGTCTTCAGCACCGGAATCATATGCTGGTAGGTACGCTCGTCCCCCCCGACCATGATGGTCAGGTTGCCGGTTTCAGCCTTGCCGACGCCGCCGCTCACCGGTGCATCGATCATGATGGAACCCTGTCTCTCGAGTGCCGCACCGAGCCTTCTGGTGACCAGCGGATTCGAAGTGGACATATCAACGATCACCGAGCCTGGCTGCAGCGTTGCCAGCAGCCCCTGTTCCCCCTCAACAACCGCTTGGACGCTCTGGCTGTCGGGAAGCATGAGGATGATGCACTTGGTGTGCGTGGCGAGCATGGAGGCCGATTTCGCAGGCAGGGCACCGGCTTTCTGCATGATCAACATTTGCGCGCTGTTGATATCGTAGACCAGCAGATCATACCCAGCCTCACGTATTCTCCTGGCCATGGGCGCTCCCATCCTGCCCAAGCCGATGAAACCGATCTTCATGGTTCCCCCTGGAATGTGGGTTGCTGAAGAATGAGAGCCAGTAATCCTATGTATCCTTGCAGATCAAGTCGATAATTCGATCGATTTCTTCATCCGGAACGTCAAATACAGTTCCAAGTTCTGGCAGCTTGCGTTGTGTGAAGGCCTCATTGAATCTGTTGTCCAGTTTTGTAAACCCAGCCCGTTGATTAAACTCCTGCTCGATTTGCATCATTTGCAAATAGATAGTGTTCAGCCAATCTATATCCTTATTCCAGTCGAAACGTGCATTGATGAGTTCCAGGATCAGATCCGGATCGGGGGCCACTGCTCCGATGCAGAACAGACAGAGTCCGCTGCAGTCGAACAGAGCTACCAGTTTTTGCATCTTCAGAGAAAGATCGGCTTGATCCTTGGGGGAAGCGTGATCCACCTCGGCTCTAGCCGTGGGCCCGGCTGTATGATCAGCTCCCATGGCAGTAGTGAGGTAGGTCACGCCCATCCCTTTAATAGCCCTGGGATCATAGCCCGGCATGCTTTGCTTTTTGACAACGGGCACATTGGTCACTCCAAAGACCTCACCGGTAATAGCAGCCCCGTTACCGAGAACCCGTCCCAGCGGAGTGCCTTCGCGGACCTCCTCAAGCAGTTTCATGGCAGCACTGGCGTCTCCAAAAGAGGCCAAACCGGCTTCCATGGCGACGCCCAGGGCCGCCCCCATTTCAATGGCGTCTACCCCGATATCATTGCAATGCCAGTTGAGTCTGGCGATCTCGTCCAAGTCCCCAATCCCGAGATTGGATCCAAGCAGAACCATATTTTCGTATTCCAGTGGCGCGACAATGGTTTTGCCGTTCTGGTCTACATAGACATTGGAGCATTGAATGATGCAACCGGGCATGCAGGCATGCGACTGTTTTCCTTCGCCACCCCTGTCAGATATATTCTTGATCAAAGCCTGGGCATTGATGTCATCGGCTTTTTCAAACACCCCTTGTGAAAAATTCCTGGTGGGGAGCCCACAAAGAGAGTTGACCCGCTCGAGCATGGCCGCGGTGCCCAATTCCTTGTATGCCTTGGTACTCGGCGCATCCCTGAGGATCTGGGAGAAGCGCTTGAATGCAGCCTGAAAGGCTTCTTCATTGCTCACACGGCCCTTCCCTTTACGGGGAATAATAATTCCCTTGAGCCCCTTGCCCCCCATTACCGCTCCGAGACCCCCGCGTCCACAGTATCGACTCGGACAGCCATCCTTGTCAGTGATGGCGATCCCAGCGGTATTATACAGCCGCTCACCGGCCGGGCCAATACAGGCCAGCGACGCATCCGGAAATTGATTCATCGCCGCCTGGGCAAAGGCGTACACCCCCATCCGCCTGTAGGCATCGGCAAACATGAATCGGCAGCTATCTGGTTCAATCACCAGGTATGAAAGAGAGTCTTGTTCCGGTTGCCCTTCGATGATGATGGCCTTGATGTTCATCTGAGCCAGACGTGCCGCCAGCGTTCCGCCTGAATTGCTTTCCTTCACGCCTTTGGTCAACGGACTTTTTGCCCCGATGGATAATCTTCCTGAGCTTGAAACCGGTGTTCCGCTCAAGAGCCCAGTAGCCAAAACAAGCTTGTTGTTTTTTCCCAAAGGTTCGCAGGTGGGATTCACTTCATCAAGAAGAATCCTGGCAGTCAAAATACGACCTCCCAGGGATTGATACGCTTCAGGTACAGGTTCATAGGTCGCCTGTTTCTTTGCAATATCGACACGTAAGAGGAATTCCATAACTATCTCCTACCTGTTGTCAGTTTCATTCAGCTCACCAAAAATTCCTTGATCTTGGGAGCGATCTCTTCCGGGCTTTCCACGACATAGGCCCCGGCTTCAGTCAAGGCCTTGATTTTGCCCTGGGCCGTGCCCTTACCGCCTTCGACAATGCTGCTGGCATGGGAAAAGCGCATGCCTTCGGGCGCCCAGGCCCCGGCGATAAACACAACCAGGGGCTTGCTGAACTCACCTCTGACCACGGTTTCGGCCGCTTCTTCCTCCAAGTTGCCCCCGATTTCACCGAACACCGCCACGGCCTTGGTCTGATCGTCGGCCTCAAACTCCTTTAGGACATCCGACATGGTCAAGCCGAGCACGGGTTCTGTTCCGATGTGCAGGGCCGTGCTGATGCCGAGATTGGCCATTTTCAACGCCCAGGGGACCGTTCCCGACTGGCCGCCGCTGCGGGAAATGACCCCCACGGAGCCCGGATCGAAGAGCATATTCGCCCAGTCCACACTCCCTCCGAGCCATCCCAGGGCCGCCTGACCCGGGGTGATCATGCCCAGGCTTCCCGGCCCTAGTATCTTTGCGTCATTCATAAGGGCATACTGGACCATATCCATGACGTCATGGACCGGGATGCGCTCCACAGGGGAGACCACGAACTTGATGCCAGCGTCTATGGCCTCGTACACCGCGCTTTTGAGGGCCGGACCAGGGATAAAGGTCACGGTTGCGTCGATCATGCCCTTGTCCTCGATGGCCTTTTCAACTGTATCGTAGACTGGAAGACCGTGCACCTCCTCGCCGCCCCTCCCGGGGGTTACACCGGCGACGATCTTGGTCCCGTAATTTTTCATGAAAGCGGTGCGCAAAGACCCTTCACGCCCAGTCATTCCCTGAACAATAACCGTTGTCTCTTTATCCAATAGTATAGACACGTTTTCCTCCCCTTCTACCGGATTACCCTGAAATGCTGAAATTCCAATACAGGGTCCTGTCTGCTTGGAAATCTGACGACATCCCTGTTTCTCTATTTTGTGCGACCTGCTCCGCCTGCAAGAATCCTCTGCAAGGGGGCTACAGAGTCCCGTGCTTTTCTCTGTACTCCTGAAGACCCTTGATCGGCACCTCGATGCTGATGGCACCGTTTCCCCTGAACCAGCACTCGTATTCACAGGCCAGACATTCGGTGCCTCGTCGGGCCAGCTCCTCCGGGGTCCCTTCCATTATGGGCTTGCCTTCCTTCAGGACCAGAATGCCCCGATCATAGATTTTGCAGGCCTCGACGCAGGCCTTGGTGGAGCACTGTTCACACTTGGAATCATCGATCACGACCTTGATTGTCCTTTCATGGAATTCCATTCCTCACTCCTCAATTTGCTATACTTACGGCCCTCATAACTTGTGATTTTCATTATTCGAAAAATCCAGGTAGTCGATGCTTTACTTTTCTGCATCTATGCAATTTATTCCTCCAGTAAGTATTTATATTTTATATATTTACACAAGAATGGCCAAGCAACATGGATCAGAGCAATTCAGTGTAAAATTATATTTCCAATTATATTTTTCATTATTTTATCAGGTAGATACCAGAAGTTGGCCTTAGGTTGTTTTGGTCTCTTTCCTGTATTCATCAACCAGAGCTCGTAACCGGCCCCCTATAAAACTCGAGTCATAGACATGCTCCCGGTCATAAATCTCGACCCGGGCGTTTTGATCGGCCAGCCCTTCCTGCAGGATCTCCTGGGATTCTTTTTCCTTATTGCCGCACAGCAGAAGGACCACTGGGAAACCTGGCCGTTTCGGGAGCTCCTCCCGCAAAGCCTTGACGATCCCGTGGGCATGGTGCCACTGCTCCTGGTTGGCCATCAAGAAGCCAGCCAGAAGATAGCCCTCGATACCTGGCTGGGACATGATCAGCTTGACCACCCGATACACTTTGGATGCAGTGGGATTGCCGCTGGTGTCGGCAAAGTTCGCCACCTTCAGATTTACTCTGTTGACGGCATCCATCCCCAGCATGGCGGCTCCCCCGCCGATGCCGTGGAAGCCGATATAGCCGCCTTTTTTCACCTCTTCTGGCGGGACCATCTCGGCCACATAGCTCGTGCCCCGGAAATCGCTCTCTTCAAAGGACCAGCCGATGAGTTCAAACTCTGTTGGTTCCTTGAGGAACTCGCGGCCGATCTTGATTCCCAGCTCAGGATGTCTGAACAGGGCTTGGTCATCCACGGCCATTCGGCAATCGGCAGCCACGACCTTGTTGTCACTGGTCAACACCAGTGGGTTGATCTCCAGGGTCCGGCAGTCCAACTCCCGAAAAAGCTTGAAGAGTTTGAAGACTACATCGGCCACCTGCCGGAGGATCTTGCCTCTGACTCCCATGGCCACGACCATGTTCAAGGTGTCATAAGGCATGAGTCCCTTGATGATATCGACCTTTTTCATGGCGATCTTTTCCCTGGGCACTGACTCGATATCGACCCCGCCCTCCGGGCTGAACATGAGAACCGGACCCCTGACCTCCTGGGCGGAATTGATGACCACCCCGGCATAAAACTCCTGCACGATATCAAGCTTTTCTTCCACCAGAACCTGCTTGACCTCGAGGCCTTTGACCTCCATGCCCAAGATCTCCGCGGCGGCTTGTTTCGCCTCGGCCGGCGAATCTGCGAACTTGACCGCTCCGGATTTGCCCCTGCCGCCGGCCCAGACCTGGGCCTTGAGCACCACGGGCTTGGCCAGCTTGGCGGCTGCCCCTTCGGCTTCTTCAGGAGTCTTGACCATCATGCCTTCCGGAACAGGGATCCCTGCTTTGCGAAAGTGCTCCTTTCCCTGATATTCGAAAAACTTGGCCATACTGCCTCCTGGTTGCAACTGAGCTGATAATCAACTCGTTTTTCAATGGAATAACTGAATTCCGACCTCTTGGCAGAATCATCTTCTTACGATCGTAATGACCGAAGGAATGACATTTTCTTTATTCGGCCAACTATCCCTTCAGGCATGAACAACAGGATGATTATGAGGATAATTCCTAAGATGAACGCCCAATATTGGGTATACGAAGAAATAATATCTTCCAATATCTTCATGACAAACGCCCCGATCAGGGGTCCAATAAACGTATTTACGCCACCTAGAATGGAAACAAGGACGATTTCTGCTGACTTTGACCAGTGAGATAACTCAGGTGAAACAAAGCATTCGAAGGGTGCCAGAATGGCGCCTGCCAGTCCGGTGAAGGTAGCAGAAATGACAAAACTGGTCAGGTGGAATATTCGGACATTTTGCCCCATGAACCTGCTCCGCTCCGGATTGTCCCGTATTGCGCGCAGGGTTATGCCCAGAGGTGAGTTGACTATCCGATACAGGATCCAGATAGATACGCCTACCAAAATGAGGGCCAAGTAATAAAAATGTATTGGGTCGAACAAGTCAAGGGTATAAAATCCCAAATGCAGTTTCGGGCTTGGTATGCCGGTCATGCCGTTGTCGCCTCCAGTCAGGCTGGTCCACTTAAAGGCGATAGTATAAATGATCTGGCCAAAGGCTAAAGTGAGCATAGCGAAGAATATGACCGCCGCCTTTTCCGCCACCTTGATGCAGATCAAACCGAACAAGAAACCAACAACAGCACAAATAAACATGGCAATGGGAAAAGCAATTAGGATACTGGGGTAAACATCTTTTAGAATCAAAGCGGAAGTATAGGCACCGATGGCATAAAAGCCAGCATGCCCAAAGGAGAGTATACCAGTGAATCCAAGAAGAAGGTTTAAGCTGCAGGCCGAAAGGGCGAGTATGAAAATGGATATCGTGAGGTATACATAATAGTATCCAAAAAATTGTGGAAGGAAGATCAGGAATAAAAGGAACAAGCCCAAAAAAACATTGCCGCCGGAAAAGAGGTTTGCTTTTTTTTTAGGTTGCATTTAATACTCTCCAATTTTTTTACCGAACAAGCCGGACGGCCTGACTAAAATGACAACCAGGAGCAGTACATAAACGAAGACCATGGATAACTCCTCGAAAAGCTCTATTCCAAAGACCTCCAGCTGCCCGATGAGCAAGGCAGCGATAAAGGCTCCCTGAACACTGCCAAACCCTCCGATGATGACGACAATGAAACATTGGACAACCACTTCAACACCCATGCCAGGGTAAGCCGCTCTGACAGGCGAGGCAAGGACGCCCCCCAGGCCAGCCAAGAATGAACCAAGGCCGAAGATAAAGGAATAGACTACATTGACATTGATTCCAAGAGCCTCGACCATTTTCCTGTTGGTGGCCGAAGCCCGAATGATGCTTCCCCAAGGGCTTTTTTCCAATAACAACCAGAGAAATGCCGCGACGATGAATCCGGAGCATATGACAAACACATAGTAGACCGGAAAGGCTTGTCCGAATAAATGCAAAGTGCCGTCGAGCAGGTCCGGAGCCGCAACCGATTTGACAAACTCTTGACCATGCCCGCTCCACTTCATCCTTACGGCGTCACCAAAAACCAAGACCAAGCCATATGTAAGCAGCAATTGCAAGATATGGCCGCCTTTGTAGACATGCCTGATCAGAAAACGTTCAAGCAGTATACCAATAAACCCAACACCGATGGGGGCTAGGAGTAATGCCAAATAAAAATTCAAACCAATTTCATTTATCAAACTGTACATAAAGAAGGCGCCAAGCATGTACAGAGAGCCATGGGCAAAATTGATGACGTCGATCACTCCGAGAATCAGAGTGAGCCCTGAAGCAATGAGATAGAGGAACATTGCGAATGTGAGGCCGTTCAAGATTTGAATAAATAGAGTGGATAGTTCAAGCACGACTTATTCTCCTATCAAAAGGGCGGCGGCAGCCGCCCTTTTGTGTTACGCCCTCTTGCATCAATATTTACCCTACTGTTTTTTCTCGTAATTTTCCCGTACTTGTTTCAGCTCCTCCGGTGTGCGGCAGATCTGTTCGGACTGGATGGACTCTACGTTTTTGAGAACCGCAAACCCGTATTTATCACTATATGTTGTTTCCCCCCAGACAACATCCTCTACGACCTGATGGTCTTCCTTACGCATGATTTTCCAGCCTTCCGGGCTCTCCCAGGCCAAAGGCGCTTGCTCCACCGCCTTGATGACTGCCTCGGTCTCAGTAGTACCGGCCCGCTCACAGGCGGCTTTCAAGAAATACAAAGCGGCGTAGGTCTCTTCAGCCATATAACTTGGGTATTCGTCGTAGCGGTCATGATACGCCTTGACAAAAGCACGATTTCGGAGTGAATCGGGCTGGGTGAAAAAGTATCTGGCAGACATGTAAATATCTTCCGGCATGTCTTCTCCCAGCGGGGTCAGCACTTCCATGGATGCTCCGACAGGGAAGAAAAATTTTACCTTCTCAAATAGATCGAATTTTATGGCTTGCTTGATGAACGTGGCGGCGTCACCTCCCCACAGTGATGACCAGACCGCATCAGGTTTTTCTTGTAGGATTTTATTGATATATGGAGTGAAGTCATTGGTCATGAGCTTTGGATAAAGTTCATCCTTAAACTCGCTATCCGGGCGGAGTTCTTTCATTTTTTTCTTGAACATTTCCATTGAGGAGTGGCCGTAGCTGTAATCCGGATTGAGGCCCATCCAGGTCTTGTAAGGCATGCTTGCGGCATAATAGGCTCCGGAACGTGAGTGCAGGATGGTATTGCTCAAAATACTGAACACGTAAGGATGAAATTGATCACCAGTCATTACATCTGTGGCCGATTGGGTGTCCAGGTGAATGGTTTTGTATCGCTTACACACGTCGGAAACGGCCAGCCCGACACTGCTGGCCGTAGGGCCAAGTATGAAGTCTACCTTTTCACGGAGAATGTACTTTTTCGTAATACGCATGCCGTTTTCAGGCTTGACATTTGTGTCTTCCACTGTGGCCTCCACCTGTCTCCCAAGAATACCACCAGCGGCATTGATTTCATCTATAGCCAGTTGGGCCGCTTGCCAACCGCTCTTGCCATACCCTCCCAATTTACCGGTCATGACAAACAGGGCTCCGATTTTGATCGGGTCTTTTTCTGCAAAAGCAGGACTCGCGACAAACGCAAAGCAACTGACAACAATAATCAATGGAATAATAATTCTTTTAAGCATCTTGTCCTCCTGGTATTACATGTTGTGAATTACAATTCGTCCATGTCATTTACCACTTTAAACTGAACGTTTCATCCATAAACATACACCTCCTCAAGTTTAAACATTAAACAAGATTAAATTATTATGTATAACTGGATCCAACTTATATAAATTAAGCAGCGCTTACTGTTAAATATTTGCGAATGTTTTCATTTTCCTTTAGTTCAGAAACTGAGCCTTGATGCTGTATAGTTCCTTTATCGATGACATAGCCATATTCTGAAATAGTCAGAGCGAATTTGATGTTTTGCTCGGCCATAAGTATTGTGCAACCGGAATTACAAATTTCTACAATCATCCTTCCTAGGCTTTTCACCACAACAGGGGCCAAGCCTTCACAGGGTTCGTCGAGTAAGAGAAAGTCAGGGCAGGTCATGAGGGTCCTGGCGATGGTCAGCATCTGTTGTTCCCCGCCACTCAAATATCCCCCTTTCTGATTCTTCAATTCTTTCAAGCTAGGAAATATCTCCCATATGTCCTTAATCTCCCACTGATATCTTACTTTTGATTTTTTCTGCAGAACACGAGTACCCATCTCTAAATTTTCCTGGACAGTTAGTGAAGGAAAAATTTCTCGTTCTTCAGGGAC
>JAIPDR010000046.1 GCA_021737615.1 Desulfohalobiaceae bacterium
CCTCGGGGAAAGCCTGTCAAGTATGATCCCGATCCGGACATGCTCGTCTTTCTGCAGGGTCCAGGCCGAACCGAACATGAACAGGGCGCCGTAGAGCATGTAGGAAATATCGTAGGACCAGGCCGTCGGCGCGTTGAAGGCGTATCTGGCGATGGTGTCGTAGACCAGTTCCAGGACCAGCAACGGGACGAACCAGGAGACCCCTTTGCCGATCCAGATATTGCTTTTATCAATAAGATGGAGAAATCGCATGAGCTTGACGAAATTGACTATTGAAAATTACAGAGAGAATAATGCTGATCAGACAGAAAAAAACCGTATTCAGCTTGAGCTTCCGGATGAAGCATCCGGAAGCTCAAGCTGAATATTATTTCGCGTACGGATAGGGCAGCCTGACCAGGTCGGCGTAGGGCTCGACTTTTTCCCGAAAATCCCTCTGGGATTTCAAAACCTTGGCAAACATCTCATCTTCTTCGGCCATCTTGTTCAATTCCTCGTCGCCAATCCGTATGATCTCCTCGATCATCTCCGGGGTCAGCTTGGAGACCTGGACCTTGTCGCTTTCCAGAAAATAGTTCATGGCCTCGGCATCCTGCTTCATGGCCAGGTTGATGGCATGGAAGGTGGAGATCTTGAGGGCCAGTTTGACCTTGCTCTGGATGTCTTTTGACAGCTTGGCCCAGGATTTTGTGTTGACCATGGTTTCCAGGGGAGCGCAGGGCTCATGGATTCCGGGGACCTTGAGATAGGGGCAGATTTCCTCAAAGCCCAGTTTGCGGTCGATAGCCGGGGTCGCAAACTCCGCGGCATCGATCACGCCCCGCTCCAGAGACGGGTAGACCTCGCCCCCGGCCAGGCTGACCACTCTGGCCCCCAGACGTTCGAGGCACTTGCCCCAGATGCCGACGGTTCGAAATTTCAGACCCTTGAAATCCTCCAGGCTGTTGATGGGTTTTCTCGACCAGCAGAAATTTTCCGAACCGAGCATGCCATAGGGGGGCAGAATCTGAATGTTGCGGTCCTCGTAGACCTCGTTCCACAGTTCCAGGCCGCCGCCGTGATAAATCCAGCTAAGCATCTCCTGAGTCTGCAGACCATTGGGCCTGGAGTTTCCGAAGAGCACCGCCGCCGGGTACTTGCCCATCCACCAGCCGGCCCAGGTGCAGCCGAGATCAAGAATGCCTTTGTCCACGGCGTCGAGGATCTCCTTGGAGGGCACGATGGACCCGCCGGGCTGCATCCTGATGATCAGCTCACCGTCGGTCAGTTCCTTGACCAGTTCGGCCAGATGCTCGGCCGGGGCGTAGAGTTGGGGCAGGCCGGCCGGATACGACGACTGGGCGCGCCAGACGGTCTTGGCCTGCGTAGCGGGGATCCAGGCGGTCAACACGAGACAGAAACAGGCTGTCAGAACCAGACCGATACTTTTTTTCATGGACAACATACTCCCTCCTTGTTTTGAAGTTGCGTGAACACCGATTTCAACAAGCGAAACAGCAGCCGAAACAGACTGCTCACTGCAGACAGGCCTCCACGAGTTGAACCGGGTGCAGGACCTGAACGGACTGGTCCATGTTTCCGGCAAAATTGACCCGGCAGCTCGGGCAGCCCGTGGCCAGGACCGAGGCCCCGGAATTCTCGATGGATGCGATTTTTCCGGATACAATGCCTTTCGAGATTTCCGGGTGCTTCAAAAAGAAACTCCCTCCACCGCCGCAGCAGCGGTCCCGGTCGGCCACTGCTTTGTATTCGACTCCAGGCAGACAGGACAGGAGCTTTTCGATCCCATGCGCACCGATCCCCTGCCAGTTCCTCAGATGACAGGGGGCGTGGTAGGTCACGATCTGCCTGCTGCCGGACTCCCGGAGCAAAGGGCTGATCAGATCCAGCCTGTCGGCGATGAACTCGGAAACGTCGCGGACCCTGGTCGAGAGCTGTTCTGCCGCTTCTGCTGACAGTCCGAGTTCACCCAGAATTCTGGGATACTCCTTGCGCAGGGCCGAACCACAGGTGGCGCAATCCACGACAACTGCCTCGATATCCTTCCGGTTCAGGCTGTGCACATTCTTCTCGATCAATTCCCCGGCCTGTTCCGGCCGGCCGTTCAAAAAAAACGGCATTCCGCAGCAGGCCTGATTGGTGGGTATTTCGACCCGAAATCCCATTCTGAGCAGGACCTCGACCACACTGCGGCCGACATCGGCGTAAACATGGTTGGTGGCGCATCCGGTAAAGTAGAGGACCGTCCCTTTTGGGGCCGAGTCCGGTTCATTGACCGCGGGCCACTGCCGCCGGAAGGGTACAGGGTTGAAGGGAGGGGTCCGTTCCAGGGGGATTGTACCCAGTTTGTATTTCTTCAAGAGCCGTTTCGTGGCCAGACTGCGCCCGAAGCGGGCCATTTTGGCCGCAAATCTGAGCTGCTGCTCATGGGAGAGGAAGTGAAACAGGGCCTTGAGTGTCCATTCCTGGCCATAGTCCTGGATCATTTCATAACGCATGCGGGTGAACAAGACACCATGTTCCACCCCGCTGGGGCAGGTTGCGGTACAGTTCCCGCACATCAGGCAGGTGGAGATCAGATCCTTCAAGTAGGCAGACCCGGGCAGATCAAAGTCCCGATAATGTTTGATCAGCTGGACCTTGGCCCTGGGACTGACCGGCTCTTCTCTGCTCTCGCCATAGACAGGGCAGTTGACAAGGCACAGCCCGCATTTATTGCAGTTATGTATACCAGAAGTCGGCATACCTTGTTCTTTTGTCTTTGCAGTCATCATTGCAAGTTGCTGAAACATTCAGCTTCGACATCCATGCTTCTCGATTCGAATACACCTCGATGTATTCCGAGCGTAAATATTTCAGCAGAACTTCCCGGGATTCAAAATATTGTTCGGGTCCAGGGCCCGCTTGATATCCCTGGTCGTCTCCAGGGTGGCCTGGTCCAGGAACATGGATAAAAATTCCGACTTGGCCAGACCGATGCCGTGTTCCCCGCTTAAGGTGCCCTCCAGCCGGACCGCCAGTTCAAAGACCTCCCGGATCGCTTTTTCCACCCGCTGCCACTCCTCTTTGTCTCTGACATCGGTCGAGATCAGGGGGTGCATGTTGCCGTCCCCTGCATGGGCCAGGATGCCGACCCGCAACCCATGCCTGACGAATATCTCCCGCATGCCCTCGATCATTTCCGGGACCCTGCTCACCGGAACCGTGGCGTCCTCGACAATGCAATTCGGGGCCATACGGGCCATGACTCCGTAGGCAGAACGCCTGCCCCGCCACAGATCGTCCTGCTCCTCCCGGGTTCTGGCCTCCTTGATGTTGGTGGCTCCGTTTTCCCGGGCCTTTTCGGCGATCCTGGCCATCTCCTTTTCCACGGCTTCTTCCACCCCGTCGACTTCAATGAGCAGCAATCCCTCGGCCTGCCTGGGGAGTCCCAGCCCGGCCGCGTCTTCAACCGCATTGATCACGAACTTGTCCATGAGTTCCATGGCCACGGGCACGATCCCGGAAGCAATGACCTCGGCCACGGTATTGGCCGTATCGGCCAGGTCCTGATAGGTGGCCATGACCGTCCGCCTGGCCTCGGGCAAGGGCACCACCCTGAGGATGGCTTCGGTCACGATTCCCAGGGTCCCCTCTGAACCGCAGAACAGCGGCGCAAAATTATACCCGGTCACGTCCTTGACGTTTTTGCTCCCGAAGCGAATGATCCGGCCTGAAGCCAGGACCACCTCCAGGCCCATGATATAGTCCTTGGTCACACCGTACTTCAGTCCCCTCGGCCCCCCGGCGTTCTGGGCCAGATTCCCCCCGATGGTCGAAACCGAGAGGCTGGCCGGATCCGGGGGATAGAAAAAGCCGTGCCCGGCCAGTTCCGTCTGCAGGTCCTGGTTGACCACTCCCGGCTGGACGCGAACGCAGCGGTCCCTGGGACTCACCTCCAAAATCCGGTTCATCTTGGTCATGGCCAGCACGATCCCCTGCTGCTTCGGAATCGGAGCCCCGCAGATGCTGGTCCCGGACCCTCTGGCCGTAACCGGGATTCCGGCCTGATCGGCAAGGCCGAGGACTGCGGAGACTTCCGTGGTGCTTTCGGGAAAAACCACCGCATCCGGCCGGGATTCCTCAAAATGTGCATCGTAGGAAAAACTGTACAGGACCTCGGGTTGATCCTGAAAGCCATCCGCTCCGACGGCTGCAACGAGCTTGTTCTTAAGATCCTGGTCTAACATAGAAAAAACCGGGGTTGATTATCATCACCAAGAGCATGGCCGAGGGCCGCAACAGGCCAAGTCAGGGAAAGTAAAGGAAAACATCCCTTTGGTCAATTCCCGGCATCGACCCGGAAAAAGAAAGAAGCAAAGGGCCGCTTAATCCGGTCCAAAAGCCCTGTCTTTCTCCTCCACCTGGTCCTGGATCAGCCGGATCTGCTTATCCGAGAGGCCCTTGAACCGTTTCTGGGAACGCAGGTAGGTCTCCACAGGTATCCGGGGACGGGGTCGGTAGGTCTGACGGAGTTCACCGCTCTCATCCAGTTCGATCAGGGGGAAGACTCCGCAATTGACCGCCAATCTGCTCACTTTCAGGGCATCCTGGGAGTCTATCTTCCAGCCGGGGGGGCAGGCCGCCAGGATGTGGAGGAAGGAAAACCCCTCTTTCCCGGCTGCCTTTTCGAATTTGGCGTAGAAGTCCTCGGGAAAAGCCACGTTGGCCGTGGCCATATAGGCTGGATGATGGGCCTTGACTATGCCGATGAGATCCTTTTTCTGGTAGGCGAATTCCTTGCCCCCGGGAGTGGTGGTGGTCCAGGCCCCGGATGGGGTGGCCGAAGACTGCTGGACCCCGGTATTCATGTAGGCCTCATTGTCGTAGCAGACATAGATGAAGTCCTCATTGCGGTCGGCTGCACCTGACAGGGCCTGGAAGCCGATATCAAAGGTCCCGCCGTCTCCGGCCCAGACCATGACCTTGACCTCGGTCCGGCCCTGGGAGATCATGGCCCGCCTCACCCCGGAGGCACAGGCCGCGGCCGTGGCAAAGGGGACATGCAGAAGGGGCACGGACAGGGCCGTGGTCGGAAAAGGGCCGGCAATGATCGACCAGCAGCAGGCCGGGATGACCACGACCGTCTTCTCCCCGAGGGCCTTCAGGGCGTGGCGCATGCTCAAAGAGGCCCCGCAGCCGGGGCAGCCCAGATGGCCGCTGTTCAAGTACTCTACCGTTGTCACATTCCAAAGCATATGTTTCAGCCTCTTATCCAGCTTTGGTTTTCAGATTAAAAAAAAATCTGAAAACCAAAGCTGGATGACAGTAAAATTATAAAAAAGATTACAACACTCCCGCAATTGGTTATATGCCAATTCGCAGAAAAGTCATCTGAACAAGGAGATGTCTTTGGAGTTCGAAAAACATTAAAAACATACTCCAGCGAATTGGCATCTAGAACCAGTTGCTGTTGACCGTGGACAATTCAGCCATATTGGCGACCACATCCTCCACTGTCTCCGGAAAGACTTCCTTTCCGCCCAGGCTGATGATCACGTCGAAGATCCTGGGTCTGGTCTCAAGATGATAGAGGGCGGACCTGAGCTCCTGGGACAGGGTCCCCCCGGCCCCGAAAGAGACGGCCCGGTTGAAGGCCAGGACATTGTCGGCCCCGGCCAGTTTCTCCAGCAGTTCATCCTGGGGAAAGGGCCTGAAGAGCCTCATTTTCAGGAGTCCGACCTTCTGACCCCTACCCCGCATCTTGTCCACCGCGATCCGGACGGTCCCGGTCAGGGCACCGCTGCAGACGATGACGGTCTCTGCTTCCTCCAGACGGTACCCTTCCAGGTTCTGGTAGGTCCTTCCAAACAGGCTTTGGAAACGGGCGCAGCCCTCGCCCAGGGTCCGGGGCACATGCTTCATGGTCTTGGCCAGGGCCTTCTTGAGGTTGTAAAAGTTGTCCGGTGTGGCCGCAGCCCCGAAACTGAGAGGGTTTTCGGTGTCCAGATGGTAAGGGGGCACATAGGCGGGCAGGAAGCGGTCCACCAGGTCCTGTTCAGGGACAAAGAGCTGTTCCATGGTATGGGACAGGATGAAGCCGTCGATCATGACCATCACCGGAAGCATGATCTTCTCGGTCAGCCAGTAAGAGAGGATGATGCTGTCCAGGGCTTCCTGGGCCGTCTCACAGTAGATCTGAAGCCAGCCGGTGTCCCTCTGGGAGAGGCTGTCGCCCTGATCGGTCCAGATGTTCCAGGGGGCACCCAGGGCCCGGTTGGCATTGACCATGACCAGCGGAAACCTGGAACCGGAAAACCAGTGCAGCATCTCGTGCATCAAAGCCAGGCCGTGTGAACTGGTGGCGGTGAAGGAACGGCTGCCGGCGGCCACCGAGCCGAAACAGGCGGCGATGGCCGACATCTCAGATTCGACTTTGACATATTCGCTTCTGAGTTGACCGGAGTCCACCATGCTGGACAGGGTCTCGATGATGTGCGTCTGGGGGGTGATGGGATATGCCGCGATGACCTGCGGCCTGCAGAGCTTGACCCCGTAAGCGATGGCGTCGCTGCCCAGAAGCATCTCGGAATGATGCTGAGCCGGAGGGGATTGAGTATAGTTCATATCTTGCCTTTGCTCCGATTAAAAAATGAAATTCCTTCACCCTTCTTCCATGCCGATGATCCCACGGGGGCAGACCGAGGCGCACAGTCCGCAACCTTTGCAGTGTTCTAAATCGATGTCCACGCCGCAGCCCTCTTCCCCGGATTTGAGCCTGACGGACACGTCGGGGCAGAAAAACCAGCACAGGCCGCAGGAGGTGCACAGGCCGCAATTCAGGCAGCGGGAAGCCGCCTGAAGCGCTTCTTCTTGATCCATCCCCGGGACGACCTCCTGGAAGGACGCCGTCCGCTCCTGCCCGGGGAACTCTTTTACAGGAATCGGCTCTTGCGGGGTGACATACTCAAGGTTGACCATCTCCGGCCCGACGACATCCGCCTCCCGGGCCTTATCCTGAAGCCAGAGATCCGGATCGATCCGGGTCAGGATGGACTCCGCTCCCTGTCTCCCGGAAGCCATGGCCTCCACCACCGAGGAAGCCCCCAGCTCCAGGTCTCCGCCGATAACGATCCGCTCCCCTTCCTGGATATCGAGGTGCTTTTGCTGCCCCACGGCCAGGACCAGCCAGTCCGTCCTGCGTTTGTTCCGACTGGAATCAGGGCCGGTCTCGGGCACGATCCTGCCCTTTTGATTGACCGCCTTGCCGATGGTCAGTTCGTACCCCTGCTCTGTTGAATCGACTGCGGTCACCAGGGACCGTTCCCGAACCGGGATGGACTCCTCTTTCAGGCTCTGCTTCTCCCCGGGATAGGCCGGCATTTCCTGAAAAGTCCGCCGGTAGACGATCTCCACCTCCTTCCCGAGTCGGGTCAGGGAGCGGGCCACGTCCACGGCCACATTGCCCCCGCCGATGACCACGAAGTGCTCCCCTTCCGGGACCAGACCGCAACCGATGTCATGCAGGAGGTCGAGGCCCTGCAGAAAACCCGGTTTCCCGGTAAACTCCGGGGGCTGCACCGAGGCCCAGAGGCCGGGGGCGCAGAAGAGATAATCATAGCCCGCAAGCAGCTCCTGGAGCCCCTCCCTGGTCACCTCCCGCCCCAGCCGCAGATCGATGTTCAAGGAGTTGACCAGATTGCTGATCTCCCGGGAGACCACCTCCCTGGGAAGCCGGTAGGCGGGAATGCCGTAGCGCAGCATTCCCCCGGGTTCCTCCTCCTTTTCAAAAACAGTGACCCTGATTCCGGCCCGGGCCAGGAAAAAAGCGGCGGCCAGTCCGGCCGGACCGCTGCCCAGCACGGCCACCCGTTCCTCCCGGACAGACTCCGGGCCGGGATACGGTTTGTCCAGACCCAGGTCCCCGAGGAAACGCTCCACCGAACCGATCTGGACCTCCTGATCGACCCCGGCCCGGTTGCACTCCTTCTGGCAGAAATGGGGACAGACCCTGCCGGTGATCGCCGGCAGGGGGTTCGTTTGCCGGAGCTCTTCCAGGGCCCGGTCCAGCTCCCCCTGCTGCAGGGAGAGCATGTAGGCCGGTATGTTGTTGTGGATGGGGCAGGAAACCAGGCAGGGAGAAGCCTTCTCCTCGAGCCTGGGGCTGAAGAACTTCCAGCTCCCGGTCAGGTTGGCTTCGGTCGTGGTCATGGAAATCGGGGCCTCGCTGATGTCGCCCGGCGCAACCACGCTGTCTTGATTAATTATTTCCATATGCTACCCTTATGCTAGCTTCAGTATTCAATCTGGTAGGCCTCGAGCATGGCCTGCCTGTTCCCTTCGAGGTTGGCCGGAATGAACCTGGGCAGGGCCGCCTCCAGATGTTGGATGGAGATGATCCCGCTCACCTTGGCAAAGGCCCCGAGAATGGGGGCGTTGACCAGGGGCATGATCCTGTTGCCCAAATGATGCTTCAGGGCGATCCTGGATATGTTCGCGGTGACCACCCGGCACTCGTCCTCCAGAAAGGAGTAGTAATCCCGGGGTTTGTCGCTGTTGATCAGCAGGATGCCCCGGGGATTGATCCCGGAGGTCACATCTACCGTTTCGGCCAGCTTCTGGGAAAGGACCAGGACATGGTCCGGATTGACCACCTGGCAGCGCAGGTTGATGAACTCATCGGAGACCCGGACAAAGGCCGCCACCGGAGCCCCGCGTCGTTCGGCCCCGAAAGTGGGGAAGGACTGGGCGTATTGCCCGGCCTGAAAAAAGGCGTAGGAAAGGATCTGGGAGGCGATGACCGCACCCTGTCCCCCCCGCCCGTGAATACGAATTTCCAGCATGGATAAGCCCTTTGGTTATCGATGGTAGACGGTGACCAGGGCCCTGGCCGGCTCCTGCCCCAGGGCCCTGAAGCCGTGGAGCTGATCGGACTCGAAATAGATACAGTCTCCGGGTTCCAGAACAATGGTCTCTTCTCGCGAGGAAAATTCCAGCCTGCCCTCGAGGACAAAGGCGCATTCCTCTCCTTCATGGGTAAACTGGATCACCTCTTCCTGGTCCTTTGGATCAAAGGTCACCAGAAACGGCTCCATGTGCTTGGAGGTCTTCGTGTAGGCCAGGGCCTCGTAGTTATAGCCGAGATGGGCCTTGCCCCTGACCTGGCGCCTTTGCGAAACCAATCGCTCGTTGCTGCGGACCACAACCGTCTTCTTGCTGCTGGCCTCGTCCTGAAAAAAGAGGCTGATATCCGTGTCCAGACTGTTGGCCACCTTGAGCAGGGTGGCTATGGGCGGGGAAACCTGCCCGTTTTCGATCTGGGAAATGAGGGCCTTGGCCAGCCCGGCCCTTTCAGCCAGCTGCTGGATGCTGACCCCTTTATCCTGACGCATTGCCCTGATCTTTTCACCAATACCAAGCTGGGCATGATTTTTTCTGACTTGATCGGCCATATACTCTTCCTCTTCTGGGTTTGCCGTTCACGACCCGATTTTGAAAAAAAGACTACCGGTCTCTTTTATAAGATGTCAAGCGCAAAACAGGCCATTTCACTCCAGGATAGAAGGATAGCAACCGGCAACACCCGCTAATAATCCGGAAAACTCCTTGACAGATCGTTGACATTCAACATAGAGAATATGGAGTCTTGGAATTGAAAGATCGACCACCAGCAACACAGCACAAGGAGGTAAACCGTGAAACACCGCCGCCTGAAAACCAAACTTTTTTTGGGTTCCTGTCTCTTTGCCCTGGCTTTCATCCTGGCCTTTCCGTCCTCAGGGACAGCCGCAGGCAAAGACATGATCAGGATCGGGATCACCCAGATCGTGACCCACCCGGCCCTTGATGCCAACCGGCAGGGGTTTATCGATCAGCTGGAAAAAGAAGGCTATGTGGAAGGTGAAAACGTGAAGTACGACTTCCGCAACCCTGAAGGGGACATGAGCCTGGCCGCCTCCATTGCCCAGAAGTTCGTCTCGGAAAACGTGGATCTCATCCTGGCCATAGCCACCCCCACAGCCCAGGCCTGCGTGAACGCCGTCAAGAACACCGATATCCCGGTGGTCTTCGGGGCGGTGACCGATCCGGTGGCCGCCGGTCTCGTTGACGACTGGGACCAGCCCGGCGGCAATGTGACCGGAGTCAGTGACTGGGCCGATGTCGGGACCCAGATCCAGCTGATCCTGGACATCGTCCCTGAGGTCAAAAAGTTAGGCATAATCTACAACTCTGGGGAGACCAATTCCAAGGTCCAGGCCGACGAGGCCCGAAAAGTGGCTCCGGACCTGGGTATTGAAAAAATCGTGGAAGCCAACGCCGCCACCACCGCCAATGTCATGGCCGCGGCCCAGTCTCTGATGGGCCGGGTGGATGCCATCTGGGTGCCCACGGACAACACCGTGGTTTCCGCCTTCGAGGCCGTGGTCAAGGTCTGTGAAGACAACAGCGTCCCGGTGTTTGCCGCCGACACCGCCACAGTGGAACGCGGCGCCATCGGCACCCCGGGAATCGACTACTATGTCCTCGGTCTGGAGGACGGCAAAATCGCGGCCCGGATTTTAGATGGAACTCCGCCCTCCGAGATACCAGTCAAACGAGTCCCCATGACCAATCTGCACCTGAACCCCGTCGCGGCCGAACGGATGGGGGTCACCATCCCCCAGTCGGTCATGGACAGGGCCACCAAAATTATTGAAGAATAGTCCCTGCTCAAGGTAACATTTCAGGAGAATTCATAAAATCCAAAAATACGTTCCCAAAGTTCCGGATCTTTGGGAACGTATTTTTGGATTGTGGAGGTTATTTGTGGACGTGATCAGCAGTATTCTCTTCGTGGCCGGGTACGAAGGCTTGATCTTCGGTCTGGTGGCCATCGGGGTCTATATCACCTTTCGGGTCCTGGGGTTTCCCGATTTGGGCGTCGACGCCACCTTTCCCCTGGGCGGAGCCACGGCCGCGGTCTTCATCGTCAACGGAGCCAATCCCTTCCTGGCCACTCTGTTCGCCTTTGTGGCCGGGCTTCTGGCCGGAATCATCACCGGACTCTTGAACACAAAACTCCGGATCAGCGCCCTGTTGTCCGGAATCCTGATGATGGTCGGGCTCTACTCGGTCAACCTGCGGATCATGGGAGGAGCCAACATCCCTTTGATCCGCAGCATAACCAGCTTCGATATTTTCGGGGCCTTCACCGGACTCTCCGGCATGACCCTGTCCATCACCCTGGCCGGTCTGACGGCCCTGATCATCTTTTTCGCCTTGAACTGGTTTTTGCGCACCGAAGTCGGACTGGCCCTGCGGGCCTCGGGGGACAATGAAAAGATGCTCCGGGGCCTGGGGGTGGACACGGACAAAAACATCCTGATCGGCTGCTCCCTGTCCAACGGGCTCGTGGCCCTGGCCGGGGCTCTTGTGGCTCAGAACCAGGGGTTTTGCGACGTGGGCATGGGCATCGGGATCATCGTCATGGCCCTGGCCGCGATCATCATCGGGGAGGGTCTCTTCGGCCACCCCAAGGGGATCACCTCCATTCTCCTGGCCTGTTTCGTGGGGACCTTCGCCTACAGGCTGTTCATCACCCTGGCCCTTAGGCTGGGTTTGCCCCCGGGGGATCTGAAGCTGATCACCTCGGTCCTGGTCGTCGTTGCCCTGGGAATACCTTATCTCCGGAAGAGAATGCGCCGGGAATGGATCCCGCCGGCCTCTAGAATGTAAAGGAGCGATGAAAACATGAATACGGCTGCAGACCAGAACGTCCTGACCCTGAAGGATATCCGCAAGGTCTTTTTTGCGGGAACCGTCGATGAAGTCACGGCCCTGAACGGCATCGACCTTGAAGTGGCTGACCAGGACTTCGTGACGGTCATCGGAAGCAACGGGGCTGGGAAATCGACCCTCTTGAACATCGTGGCCGGGGTATTCCCGCCGGAAAGAGGCGGAAAAGTGGTCATCAAAGGGGATGACGTCACCAGGCTGGAGGAGTTCAGGCATGCCACCCATGTGGCCAGGGTCTGGCAGGAACCCGAGGTGGGCACCTCCCGCAACCTGACCATTGAAGAGAACCTGTCGCTGGCGGTACTCAGGGGCCAGTCCCGGACTCTTAAAAAGGCGACCAACAGAAAGCGCCGCAGGCTCTTCCGGGACGCCCTGGCCCAGATCGGACTGGGCCTGGAAGACCGCCTGACGGCCCAGGTCGGCACTTTGTCCGGCGGTCAGCGTCAGGCCCTGTCCCTGGTCATGGCCACCATCAGCAAACCGACCATCCTCCTGTTGGATGAACACATCGCCACCCTGGACCCCAGAACGGCTCAGACCGTTATGGACCTGACCGAGATGATCGTGGGCCGGGACAAGATGAGCACCCTCATGGTCACCCACAACATGGAAATGGCTCTCAGGTACGGGAAAAGGCTGGTCATGATGCACAAGGGACGGATTATCCTGGATATCGGCGAAACCCGGAAAAAGAATCTGAAGATCACCGATCTGATAACCGCCTTCGAGACCGCGGCCGGAGAGGAATTTACCGACGATAACGTCCTTTTGAGCTGCTAAATAGTGCTTGGACGAAAACTCACCCATCTACTTCGTCACTGCAAAATTTTGAAATCCTCATGTATTGGAATACACTGCGGTTTCAAAATTTTTAGTTCCTCGTATCTGGGCAAGTTTTCGTCCAAGCACCGTTTCTGTTCAGACACTAAATACTGAATCGAAATGCACATGAAGCCAACTTCTGGTATGGAGCTTTCCAAGGAACGAGCCGAGTTTCTAGCCCGGGACTTCAGCCGGGGGTTCATCGCTTATTGCGGCTTTGCCGCCGATGAGGTCAAGAGGGGATATTTTCGGTCCAGTTTGCGCCTGCGGCCGGAACACCGGCAGCAGGACGGCTTCGTCCACGCCGGGGTCATGGCCGCCATGGCCGATCACACCGCCGGGTATGCCGGATTCACCCTGATAGACGAGGAGCACCAGATCCTGACCATTGAATTCAAGATCAACTTTCTGCGCCCTGCCCAGGGGGACTCCCTTTGCTGTCAATCCAGGGTCATCCGGGAAGGACGGCAGCTCCTGGTGGCAGAATCCGAAGTTTTCGCAACCGGAGAACACGAGGAAAAAGAAACGGCCAGGGCCCTGGTGACCCTGATGGCCGTTCCCGGGGCAAAGCTTTCGGCAGGGGATCAGGTCTTGGGTTTGAGGGAGTAGATGATCAGCTTGTCTTTCAGGATCAACGGCCTGGAATCGACCTTTTCTCCGAGGAATTCATCGATCCGGCGGGCGATTTCCGGGGCGAACTCCTGGTTATAGTACTCGAAATGATAGTTGTAGAGCTCCTTTAGGTCCTCGAAGACCCACTCGGTATAAAAAACTTCCGTGTCTTCCACGCCTAGCGAGCATCCCTTTATTGCCTGGCGGGCATAGATCAGGGCCGGGGCTTCGTCCTCAAACAGGGTGGCCAGGGTCTGGACCTCGCCGTCAAGAGCCGGTTCCAGCACCAGGGCCCGCCCGTCCTGTCTGAGGACCCTCCCGGCCTCTTCCAGAGCTGTATTGCTCTCCTGATGGTGCAGGGACAGACTGAAGAGAACCAGATCGAATGAATTGTCCTCAAAGTCCAGGTTCTGAGCGGTCCCGACCCTGAAATCGGCACCCGGCAGGCTTTCCCTGGCCCTGGCGATCCGGCTCCTATCCGGGTCTATGGCCACGATCCTCCCGGCATCCTGAATGAGCATGGAAGTCACCCGGCCCTGACCACAACCGATTTCCAGGACTTGTTTGCCCCTGAGATCGACCAGCTTTTCTATCCGCTGCCTGGTGACCTGTTCCCGGTCCTCTATCATCCTTATTCTCCTCGTTCAAAAACAAGAAAATTTCAGCGGTAATCCAGGAGCGTCGGCTTCATCGCCCTTTGCCGTTTACAAAAGCAGGTGTCCATTATCCGGTTTAAGCCGTCGGCCCGAACCTGATAATGGCAAAGCAGCCTACAGTTTCCGCAGCAACCTGTCCAGCTCCTGTTGAACCTCCGGATCCGGGCCTTGCAGCGGCAGGCGCGGTTGCCCGCCAAAGTAGCCCGCGGTGTCCATGACCGCTTTCAACCCGGCAATGCCGTATTTCACGGTCACGGCCTTGGCCAGCGGCGTTATCCTGTTCTGAAGCCTGCGGGCCTTTTCGTGGCTGTTTTTAGTAAAAAGGTTAAATATGTCACAGCATAGCTCAGGGATAACATTGGCCACAGCCAGGATGCCTCCGCGGGCGCCAATGCACAGGGCCGGATAGAACACCGGGGCCGAACCCACGAAGACCAGAAATTCGGGATCGGTTGAATAGATGGTCTCGTTCAACTGCCCGATGTTGCCCTGGCTGTCTTTTATGCCCACGATATTTGGATGTTCGGCCAGCCCGGCCACCAGGGTGGGCTCCAGATTGACCCCGGTAAACTGCGGCACATTGTAGAGCAGGATCGGGATCCGGCTGTCATCGGCCACGGCCCTGAAGTGATCGAAGAGGATTTTCGGCTGCATGGAGCCCTTGTAATAAAAGGGTGGAGCCACCAGCGCATAATCAGCACCCAGATCGGCCACCAGGTTTGTGAAGCGGACAGTCTCCCGGGTCGACTCCAGGCCGGTGCCCACCAGCATGGCTTTCGAATCAGGGATGCACTCCCTGGCCTTTTCGACCACAGCCAGTTTTTCCTGTTCGTTCAGATATACGGGCTCCCCGTTGGAGCCAAGGATCAAAAAGCCGGACAGTCCGGTACGGTTCCACCTGGCAATATTTTCCGCCAGCTTTCCAAAAGCCGGCTCGCCCCGGTCAAAAGGCGTGGGAACGGGAGGTATTACCCCTGTGAGTTCCATCGTCATCTCCTTGTAAAAAATCGCCATCTCTTGAAATTATTGTTGACAAAAACCACATAACTATTTTAATTCCAAGATCTGAATAAAGTTCATGCTCTTTCAATTTCAAACACGAAAGGAGGCCTCAGTATGCTGAAATTTTCAATGAAGACCATCGCCTTTTGTATCTGCGGCACAGCCTTGCTCCTGGCAGGTTCCATCGCCCCGGCCCAGGCCAAAAGCGTGAAGATCGGGGCCTTGATTCCGATGACCGGAGATCTGCAGGCCTATGGCGAAAGCTGTTACACCGGGATCCAGCTTGCTGTGGAACAGATCAATGAACAAGGCGGCGTCCTGGGTTCCAAGCTGGAACTCAAGCTCGGGGATACGCAGACCAAACCCCAGCCGGGTATCGACGCAGCCCAGAAGCTCGTGTCTGTTGAAAACGTATCAGCCATTGTCGGAGCCTTGTCAAGTGGTGTGACCATCCCCGTGGCCTCGAGCGTGACCAGCAGCGCCGGGGTCGTGCTCATGTCCCCGGCCTCCACATCACCGGTCATCACCAACCTCGACGACAATGACTTCCTGTTCCGTTCCGTACCCTCGGACGCCTTCCAGGGGGTGGCCCTGGCCCAGCTCGTCGAAGAGGCGGGTTATGAAAACGTGGCCACATTGTACGTGAACAACGATTATGGAGAAGGACTGGCGGTCAGCTTTGAAGAAGCCTTTGAAAAAAAAGGGGGAACCGTGTCCCAGTCCCTGGCCTATGAACCGGGCAACGCCTCCTACCGGGGAGAGCTCTCCAAAGCCGCCTCAAAAGGGGCTGAAGCCCTGAACCTGATCGGATACCCGGAAAACGGGATTACCATACTCCGCCAGGCTCTGGAAGAGGGCTTGTTCACCAAATTCATCTTCTCAGACGGCCTGAAAGCCCCGGAACTCATCGAGGCCATAGGCGCCGAATACCTCAACGGTTCTTCCGGAACCGTGCCCCAGGCCCTGTCCGACACGCCTTCGGCCCAGAACTACCTGACCGCCTACAAGGAACGTTTTGGCCAGGTTCCTCCGAAACCCTACATCGACACCAGTTATGACGCTACCTTTGTCCTGTCCCTGGCCATTGAAAAGGCCGGCTCGAGTGACAGCAAGGCAGTGAAGGAAGTCCTGCGCGACGTGGCCAACCCCCCCGGGGAGAAGGTCCTGCCCGGCGAATGGGCCAAAGCAGTCAAACTCCTGTCCGAAGGCAAGGATGTCGACTACGTCGGTGCTTCGGGATCGGTGGATTTCGATGAAAACGGCGATGTCGGAGGGACTTTCGGGCACTGGATGATCAAGGACGGTGAAATCGTCACGGTCAAGGTCTTCGAGCCCACGATGTAATACCAAAATGGAAGCAGGCCTCCATTTTGGTATGTAACATTTTCGACACAAAACGAAAAAGCCCGCATCTGAAAAAAATGCGGGCTTTTTGTCTTACCTGCAGTTAGCCTATTAGCCCTACAGCGATATTTACTATTCCGTCATTCCGGCGAAGCTTGTCCTGGACCCCGATCCGGGAGCCGGAATCCAGGAGAAGGGTACGACTCCGTCATTCCGGCGGAGGCCGGAATCCAGAAGAAGGAGTGCAGGAAGTTGATAAGGAGCCTGCAGTATACATTTTGGAGAGCAAGAGAATTGGCAGCCTCTATACTTACGGTCGTCATAAATTGAGGTTTTCATTATTCGGTATCTTGGTAGTCGATGACGTATGTTTCGGCGACCCTGCAATTTATTCCTCCCGAAGGAATGGTAGCGAGTCTGGAAACTGCGAATGATTGAAAGTGGTAACCCTGGTTGGAAGGACTTATATCATAGCATTGTCTGACTGGATTCCGGCCTCCGCCGGAATGACGGACAAGAGAATGAGGCATCTGAAAAACTGAAAGTACGCAAAAACTGGATGAACCAGAAAAAAACCTTTGTGGCAATACATTTTGACAAAAGAAAGGGGCTTTCGCTTCCGCGCTCCGAGTTTCCCTCTCCTCACTCTCTTCTCCTCTTGCCCCTCACCACTCACCTCTTTTCCCCTCTCCTCTTCCACCTCCTCACCCCTCACTCCTCACTCCTCACTCTCTTCGTCCCCGGGGTCTTGGGCGGTTTTTCCGGGAGCAGACCCTGCGGCCTGAAGATCAGGATGACTTCCAGGAGGGCGCCGACCATGAAGATCCTGATGGCCGAGGCCCGGGTGACCCAGAGTTCGGGCAGCCTGGAGGTGAAGATCTCGGTCCCGGACCAGACTCCCCAGATGATGACCGCCCCGAGCAGGGCGCCGCGGTTGTTGCCGCTGCCGCCCGCGATGAGCATGACCCAGACCAGAAATGTCCCGAACATGGGATCGAAGGCCGAAGGACTGATAAAGGTGGTGAAATGGGCATACAGCGCCCCGCCAACGCCCATGATGACCGAACCGAGGACAAAGGCCTCCAGCCTGAACCGCAGGACGTTCTTGCCTGCCGCCTGAACCGCGTCCTCATTCACCCGGACCGCCCGCAGGACCCGGACCCAGGGGGAATGGAACAAGCGCTCCAGAGCCAGGTACACGACCAGGACAAAGGCCAGAATGACAAAAAGGAACAGCAGGGCATCAGCCCCTTCGGTCAGCCCGGATAAAGGCTTGGGAATCGCAGGGATGCCCCGGACACCGTTGGTCAGCCAGCCCTCGTTTTTCAAAAAGAGGCGCACGATCTCCGCGATCCCGATACTGGCGATGGCCAGGTAATCCCCGCGGAGTTTGAGGGTGACCAGGCCGACAAAAAAGGCCAGGATACCCGCGGTGATCATGGCCCCGAGAATGCCGAACAGGAAAGGCAGGCCGAAGCCCCCGAGATGATAGGGGCTGGAGGGCGTAGTCAGGATCGCGGCTGTATAGGCCCCGATGGCGAAAAATGCCGCCACTCCGATGTTGATCTGTCCGGTATAGCCCCACTGCACATTGAGTCCCAGGCTTAAGACCGCATAGATACCGGCCATGGTCAGGAAAAATACAAAATAGGTCAACAGTCCGGCAAGTTCCATTACTCTCTGCCTCCCAGGATTCCGGTTGGGCGGAAGACCAGCATCAGGACCATGATCGCAAAAGCCACCGCCGGCTTGTAGGCTGGCGAGATGACCAGAGTGGACAGCTCCTGGACGATGCCGATGAGCAGTCCTCCCAGAACCGCGCCGTACAGATTCCCGATGCCTCCGGCAATGGCCGCGGCAAAGACCGGGAGCAGGATGCGCCAGCCCATGATCGGATTCAGCCTGGTGTCGATCCCCAGGAAAATGCCGCCGGCCGTGGCCAGGGCCGCAGCAATGATCCAGGTCCAGAAGATAACCTTTTCAGTATTTATCCCGGTGACCTGGGCCAGGTTCATGTTGTCGGACAAGGCCCGCATGGCCTTGCCCATTCTGGTCTTGTGCAGATAGAGGTGCAGGAGGACCACCAGAATGATGGTCCCGATGACGATGTTCAGCTGATCGGGTTTGATCCTGAGTCCGGCAAACATCAGGGGCATCTTGATCCCGGCCTCATAAATCTTGTTGTCCGGGCCCCAGACGATCTGGATGGCGCTGCGCAGCATGAGAGCCGTGCCCACTGAGCTGATGAGCATGATGATCGGGGAAGAGGATCGCAGCCAGCGGTAAATGCTCCGGTCCAGCCCCGCGGCCACCAGGGCCGTGGCTGCCATGGCCAGCGGGAAGACTGCGTACATGGGCAGTTGCAGGGAGACCACTCCTACCAGCCCGAAATAGGCTCCCAGGGTCATCATGTCGCCATGGGCAAAATGGGCAAAACGCAGGATCCCGAAGACGAGGGACACCCCGATGGCGCCCAGAGAGATGATGCAGCCCAGGACTATTCCGTAAATAATCAACTGGATAAATTCAATCACGGATCACCCCCAATCCAAAATCCCGGAGGATTTTAGATAATGAAAACCTCAATTTATGACGACCGTGAGTATATCAGCCGCCCAGAAACATCTCGGCCACTTCCCGGTTGTTCAACAAATTCTGCCCGGTATCCTCGAATCTGTTGCTCCCCATGCTCAGGATATAGCCGCGATCGGAAAAAGTCAGGGCCTTCTTGGCATTCTGCTCGACCATCAAAATTCCGACTCCGGTTTTATTGATCTCCTGAATCCGCTCGAAGATCTGTTCGATAAACAAAGGGGAGAGTCCGGCCGAGGGTTCGTCAAGCAGCAAAAGGCTCGGGTTGAGCA
Organism: Desulfohalobiaceae bacterium; assembly: GCA_021737615.1. Classification (GTDB taxonomy): domain Bacteria; phylum Desulfobacterota; class Desulfovibrionia; order Desulfovibrionales; family Desulfothermaceae; genus JAABTT01. Next base: position 19,055 of record JAIPDR010000046.1, read on the forward strand.
TCAGGGCCCGGCCTATGGCCACCATCTGTCGCTGCCCCCCGGAGAGATGGCCGGCTGATTGGCCTCTCTTGTCCTTCAGTGGCGGGAAGAGCTCATAGACATGGTCCAACTGATCAGAATAATTATCCTTCCGTATAAAAGCCCCCATTTCCAGGTTCTCGTGCACGGTCAAGGACGGAAAGACGTTGAACTCCTGAGGCACATAGCAGATCCCGAGATGAACGACCTGATCCGGCCTCAGCTTGGTTATCTCTTCATTTTTGAACAAGACCCGGCCCTGTCTGATCTTCAAGAGCCCGAAGACCCCCTTCATGACCGTGGACTTTCCGGCCCCGTTGGGACCGATGATGGATACAATCTCCTCTGGTTCAACATGCATGGAGACACCATGCAGGATGTCGGCGCCTCCGTAGCCGCCGTAAATATCCTCGACCACCAGTAAGCTCATCTGCACACCTCTGCTAGTAAGTAGTAAGCATTCACAGATCTTGTCAAACACCGAGATAGGCTTCCTGGACCTCTTTGTTGCCTTTGAGATCCTCCATAGCACCCTGGGCCAGAACCCTGCCCTGGGCCATGACCACCACCGGATGACAGAGTTCCATGATCAGATCCATGTCATGTTCAATGATGCAGAAAGTGTATCCCAGGTCGGTGTTCAACCGTCTGATGTCTTCTGACAGTTTACCGAGCAGGGTCCGGTTGACCCCGGCCCCGGGTTCATCCAGGAGAACCATTCTGGCTTCGGTCATCATGGTCCTCCCCAGTTCCAGGAGTTTTTTCTGGCCCCCGGAGAGATTCCCGGCCAGTTCATGGGTCAGATGGGCAATCTGCAGAAAATCAAGGACCTCTTCCGCCTTTTGCCTGTTCTCCTGCTCCTGCCTGCAGACCTTGCCCCATCTGAAAAGAGAGGGCAGGACCTTCTCTCCAGTCTGCTGCGGAGGGACCACCATGAGATTTTCCAGAACCGTCATCCGGTCGAACTCGTGGGGGATTTGAAAGGTCCGCAGCAAACCCTTGTGGAACAATTTGTAAGCGGGCACTCCGGTGATGTCTTCTCCCTGGAGGCTTACCCGCCCCGAATCCGGGCTTAAAAACCCGGCCATTATGTTGAACAGGGTCGTCTTACCCGCCCCGTTGGGGCCGATCAACCCGGTGATTGATCCCTCCTGGATGGAGAATGTACACCCGTTGACTGCAGCCACCCCGCCAAAGGTCTTGACTATGTCCTGTACTGCTATCACCTGATCTCCACCTCGTCTGTTATACCAGAAGTTGGCATAAATTGCGGTTTGTATCTGCCTTCAATAAAACCTTTATAAATTAATTATATGTCAGATTTGCCAGAGGCAAATCTGACATGGAAAAAGAAGAAGATTTCGTTTTATGACACTGATTTAGTTGTCTAAAAAAACCAGAAATATGGCTATTGTTGACAATCCATCTCTTTTGACAAAAAAAAATTTCCCCCCTATACGGGATGAATCACTTTCTACTTTTTTTTTATTTATTTGGCAACATTTTTTCTACCTTTGTTTTCAAAACGATCAGCAGACAGCCGGGATGAACCATCAAGGCAACGAACTATTACAGGGGGTCAGATTTGGCCTGCCGGTCGGAATCGGCTACCTGCCGATTGCCGTTGCCTTCGGGACTCTGGCCCTGCAATCCGGAATCGGAGCTGAAGGGACCGTTCTCATGTCGGTTCTGGTCTACGCCGGGGCCAGTCAGTTCATGGCCGTTGGAATGCTCGTCTCCGGGGCAGGCGCCATGCAGATCATCATTGCCACCTTTTTCTTGAACCTGCGGCACCTGATCATGAGCATGGCCGTCAACAGAAGCATCCGAACCCCTTCCCTGGCCTGGAAGGGCTTGCTTTCATTCGGCATCACGGACGAGACCTTTGCCCTGCTGACCCTTCAGGGACAGCGGCAGGATCAGAAACTCAGCCGGTTTTTTACGGCCGGGGTCATGTCCACGGCCTATCTGTCCTGGGTGATCGGCACGATTCTGGGCGGCCTGGGATCCAGGGCCATTCCCTCCCGGATCAGTGAGGGCATGGCCATAGGCCTCTATGCCATGTTCATCGGGCTCCTGACACCGAATGTCAGGCGTTTTCCCGAAACCGGAGTCATTGCCCTGTTGAGCATGCTTTTCTGCTACGGCTTCACCAGGTTCCTTGACCAGGGCTGGTCCATTGTTTTGGCCACCGTTCTGGGAGCAACGGCCGGAGCAATCATCATTGGACGGAAATAATGAAGGTTCTGTTCATTGTCCTGGGAATGGCGGTCGTGACCTATATCCCCCGCCTGCTTCCGGCCCTGTTCATGCACCGGCTCAGGTTGCCTGCCTGGTTCGAAGCCTGGCTGCAAAGCATCCCCTATGCCGCCCTGGGGGCCTTGATTTTCCCCGGAATTCTACTCGTGGACCGGGACAGGCCGGAAGTGGGGCTGACCGGGGGGCTGGTCGCCGCTGTTCTGGCCTACTTCAAAGCGCACATCATCGTGGTCATGGCCGGAGCCATAGGTACGGTCCTGCTCTTGCAGAACTGGAGCTGGCTCTTTTAAGATCCAGTATCAACGTTTTGATGCACAAAATTAAGACTTAAGAATTGGACATAATTTGAATTTCGTGCTTGCCTGCCCCGTGAAATCTCTTCCTATTTCACTGGGGTTTCGGATTTCGTGCTTAGAATTTATAATAACCTGATATTTATTCAAAAAAATATCCAAACTTTGGAGTACGTGAAAGAGCTCTGTATTAAGGAAAACATCTTTATATCAAACCCACTTCAACTATGGTAAAGGATCAATCATGACGCGCAGTTTCATCGAAGGCAACGAGGCCGTGGGCTGGGGGGCCCTGGCCGCGGGTTGCGACTTTTTCGCCGGGTACCCCATCACCCCGGCCACCACGGTCTTCAACA
>JAIPDR010000047.1 GCA_021737615.1 Desulfohalobiaceae bacterium
CCTTCTGTGCAGAATCGCTGACGGCGATGTCCTCCAGATGTCCTGAAGGGGACAGCTTGCCGATGAAGCCGAAGGCGCTTTGCGTCACCTGTTCGGCTACGTCCAGGCAAACCGATCCCAGCTCCCCCTCGGTCTCGAAGTTCAGGACATCGTGGAAGATCCTGTTGATGCCCTCCAGGATGTCATTTCTCCAGCGCAACTGATTCTTGCTTTCTTGCAGAGCCTGCTGAAGCTCCTTGGTCGGAGTGATGTCCTGGAAAACAGCCACGGCCCCCGAAGGCTTCCCGTCCTCTCTCATTATGGGCTTGCTGTTGACCATGATCCAGCGGAGACGGCCGTCCGGATATTTGAAGAGATATTCCTCCTGCTGACAGCTCTCGCCTTGCAAAGCCGACCGGGATAGCGGCAGTTCACTAGGGTCGCATAAAACCCCATCCGGACGATAGACACAAAGGGACCGAAAACGGCTTTCGACAGCGAGTCCGGAGGGCTCTTGCTGATTGTATAATGTATCGGCGGTCGGATTGGTCATGGTGACGCGGGCCTGTTCGTCGCAGACAATGATCCCCCCGGGAGCGTTCTCGAAGACAGTCCTGAGCAGTGATTCTGCCTCGGGCTGGATGTTTTCAACTCCTTCTCCGGCTTGACTGATACCAGCCAACCGATTTTTCAAATGCTGGATTTTTTTCCGTGCTTCTTTTAATTCAGCTATCAGCTGAGACCTGGATTTTTTTTGATCCGATGCCATAGCTTTTCCTCTCAAGGTTTACCAAGTCCAATTGACTCGGGCTATGCGGATTAATCCATCATTAAAATACATGCCGGAAAATGAGCAGTCCAGGTCTCCCGATAACTTAGATCAGACAATGATATGCTTTGCCATTTTTGCAATTCAGGCAAATAGAGAAAAAAAGAAATATGCGATGGAAAGCATGAAGGTCTGGCAGGATGCTGACTCAGAGAGAAATTCGCAGATTTTTCTTCACGAAAGAGAAAACGGTATGCAGAATAAAGCAGTCGGAGTGCGGCAACCCGGCCATCTCGATGAGACCCGTGGCTTTCCGTCCTTACCTCACGGTAAGTTTGGCTTTCTCATTTTCAGATATAATACTATAAGACGATCACGTCATGTGTCAAGCATTTATTTCGTTCGGGGGCGGTGGCCGGACATGGCCTTGATTCAAGTGCTGCGGCCGGCTTGAGTGGACAGCTTGAAAAAGGCTGTCAGTGCAAAGTGATCCGAAGGATAGAGACCTGCAAAGGGCTCGGTGACGAGCTGGGCCTGCAATACTTCGATATCCCCTCTATATAGGATCCAGTCGATATGTTCGTCATTGTCTGTGCCGCTGAAGCCGTGATAGGTGCCTTTATATGGCGGCTGAAAAACGTTTTCAAACCCGCCGGAGGAAGTCAGGGTTTTGTAACAGGGGCTGTCCGGTGTTGCGTTGAAATCGCCGCTGAGGACCACCGGGAGATGGTCCGGGTGCTGTTTGAGACGTTCAAGAAGCAATCCGGTGCTGGATAACTTGACGCCCTCGTTGAAGTCGAAGTGGGTAGTCATGACCAGCAGCCGCTGATTTTTCAGGGCAAAGGATCCCAGCGTGCATTGCCTGGGCCAGCGGCTCTGCTCGAATTTGCTGGGTACTTCTGGTGTCTGGCTCAAGTAGAAGTGATCCTGATCCAGGCATTGCCAGCGACGGTGGTGGAAGACGACGTTGCTTTGCCACCAGTCGGGAACAGGGTCTGTGTGCCCGATGTATGAATATTCAGGAAGCAGTCCGGCCAGAAAACGGACCTGGAAGTCATTGGCCTCCTGAAAGGTGTAGAAGTCGCTGGGGTATGTTTTCAGAAACTCTGGATAGGCCGCCTTGCGGCGCTCCCAACTGTTTGGACCGTCGTCGGCCCGGCCGAAGCGCAGATTGAGGTTGGTTATCCTGGCTGTTGGACGCAAGGGCTTGTTCATCCGGGAAATCCTTCGATCTAAGGAGAGGGGCCTCGGTCAAAGCAAGGGCCGGGCTCCGATTTTTTCAGTACATCATAGTCGGCTTGTCCTCAAGAGGTCAATCTTCTCCTTACACCACCTTTAAACCGCAGACCGTGTTTTTTTTCTCATACCAGGTGAACTTTTTGTTTGCTTTCTTGATAAAAAAACAGTCCTGGCTTCAGTTAGACAAAAGCAGAATCCGGTAATAGAATGACGGGAACTGCCGTATAAAAATACCAGGGGCTGATGATGGATACTGAGCATGTGCTTATCGAGACCAGTGAGGGAGAGATCCTGGTCGAGCTGTTTCCCCTGGCCGCGCCCAGGAGCGTGGCCAATTTTCTGCGCTATGTGCATGAAGGTCACTACGATCAGACCGTGTTCCACCGGGTGGTGCGCGGCTACGTCATTCAGGGGGGAGGCTACGACCTGGAGCTGAACAAAAAGCCCACACATGACCCGGTGGAGAACGAAGCCGCGGGCGGGCTTCCCAACATAAAGGGCAGCCTGGCCCTGGCCCGGGCCCAGGAAAAGGATTCGGCCAGAGACGAGTTCTTCATCAATGCCGCGGACAATCCGGATCTGGATCATGTTGACGAAACAGACGAAGAGTACGGCTATGCCGTGTTCGGTCAGGTGGTGGAAGGCATGGAGGTGGTCAAGAAGATCAACTGGAAGGTGGTCAAAGCCCGGCCGGGATTTCCCGAACTCCCTAAGGATGAAGTAGTTGTCCGGTCTGTCCAGTGTTTTGCCTGAGCCAAAAAAAATGACTGCCCGCGAATCACGCGAATGATCACGAATAATTCAAGCAGGGAGACATAATGGACCTGAAGGCACAGCTCAGCAAATATTTTGGATTCACCGTCTTCAAGACCGGCCAGAGGGAGGTGATCGAAAAAATCATGCAGGGCCGTTCGGCCCTGGCCGTCTTTCATACTGGAGCCGGGAAGTCCCTCTGCTATCAGCTGCCTGCGGTCCTGCTGCCCAAAATGACCCTGGTGGTCTCCCCGCTGCTGAGCCTGATGAAGGATCAGGTGGATTTTCTGCGGGACAAAGCCATTTCGGCAGCCCGTCTGGATTCTTCTCTGTCACCGGATGAGTACAGGCAGGTTCTGGATCAGGCCAAGAAGGGCGATCTGCGCGTGCTCATGGTGGCAGTGGAGCGCTTCAAGAATGAACGGTTTCGCTCCCAGCTGAACAAGATGGACGTCTCCCTCATGGTCGTGGATGAAGCCCACTGCATCTCCGAGTGGGGGCACAATTTCAGACCGGATTACCTCAAGCTTCCGAAGTACCGGCAGGAGTTCGACATCCCACAGGTGCTTTTGCTGACCGCCACAGCCACGCCCAGGGTCAGACGGGACATGTGTGCCAAGTTCGGGATTGACCAGGATGACGCAGTTGTCACCGGCTTTTACCGTGCCAATCTGAACCTGCAGGTCAGTCCCACGCCCGAAGCCGACAAGCAGAAGGCGCTCATTAGTCGTTTGCGGCAGAATCCTCAGGCAGCAACCATCGTCTACGTGACCCTGCAAAAGACTGCTGAACAGGTCGCAGAGGTCCTGCAGGAGATCGGACTGCAGACCAGGGCCTACCACGCCGGGCTGGATAGTGAAAAACGGGAGACCGTTCAAAATGAATTCATGGCAGGCCGGCTGCCCTGTGTGGTAGCGACCATTGCCTTTGGCATGGGCATTGACAAGAGTGATATCCGGCAGATCATCCACTTCGATCTTCCCAAGTCCCTGGAAAATTACAGCCAGGAGATCGGACGGGCCGGCCGTGACGGACAGGAGGCCCTCTGTGAGGTTCTGGCCAACAAGGATAGCCTGCCGCTTTTGGAAAACTTTGTTTATGGCGACATGCCGGAAAAAAGCAGCATCAAAGCCCTCCTGGAAACAATTGCCGCCAGTGAAAACAGCGAATGGGAGGTGAGACTCGCTTCGTTGTCCACTGAACTGAATATGCGCATTCTGCCTCTGAAAACCCTGCTGGTCTATCTGGAATTGAACCGAATTCTCGAGCCCAGGGCCGCCTACTATGCGGAGTATGAGTTTCAAACGCTTGTAGAGACCGACCGGATCCTGCAGGTCTTTCACGGTGAGCGGCGGGATTTTGTAGGCATTATTTTCAAGCACTCCAGACGCAAAAGGACCTGGACCTCGGTGGATATTCCGGCCATCGCGGCTGAGTCAGGCTCAGCGAGGCAACGGGTGGTCACGGCCCTGGAGTTTTTTGAAGAGCAGGGCTGGATCAAGCTCAAGACCCGGGGCACAGTGGATTTCTTTCGCATACTGAACAAGGGTTTCGACCTATCGGCCGTGACTGAAAACATCTACAACCTCTATCAAAGGAAACAGGAGTTTGAGATCAGCCGCATTCACCTCATGCTCCGCTTCTTCCAGAGTTCTCCATGTCTGAGCTATAATCTGGCCCGCTATTTCGGCGAGTCCGTGCCAGGAAAGACCTGCGGCCATTGCTCGGTCTGTTGCACGGGGCAAGCCGCTGTTTTGGAAAAGACGTACGAAACCCCGCCCCTGTCCGACCTGGACAGGGGCGACTTGTTCCAGGTTTGCACCCAGATCCTGGGCGATCAGTTGACCCTGGACAATGCAGCCAAGTTCTTGTGCGGGGTGCACGCTCCGGTCTTCACCAGGCTCAAGGCTTCGAAATCTCCGCAATTCGGTGCCCTGAGCGGGTATCCCTTCCGAGAAGTGAAAGAGTGGCTTGCCAATAGATTCCAGCAACAGATTTGAAATCCTCATGTATCGGAATACACTGCGGTTTCAAAATTTCTTGTTCCTCGTATCCGGGCGGGTTTACGTCCCCCGGGTCAGCGCAGGAAGAGATTGGGCAGGAACAGGGAAATTTCCGGAATGAAGGTGATCAGGGCCACGCAGAGCAAAAGCAGGATCAGAAAGGGGAATGTGGCCCTGGCCACCGAGGTCAGCGGCTTCTTGGTGATGCCCATGGCCACGAAGAGGTTCAAGCCGAAGGGCGGGGTCAAAAAGCCGAACTCGATCATCAGGACCATGACGATGCCGTAATGGATGTAATCGATGCCGTAGCGGTTCAAGGTCTCGATGAACAGCGGGGAGAGGACCATCATGGCCGAGACCGCATCCATGGCCGTGCCGGTGATCAGGAAGAGGATGGTCACCAGGAGCATGAACATCCACCAGGAGGAGACATGGGAGATGATGAAATCGGCCATCATGTTCGGCAGCTGTTCCGCGGTCAGGAACCAGACAAAGGTCATGGCGCAGGCCAGGATGAACAGTAGCGAAGCACTCAGGACGGCGGAATCCAGAGTGACCTTGAAGAGCTTTTTTAAGTTCAGTTCCCGGAAAACCAGAAATTCAACCCCCAGGGCGTAGACCACGCTGACCGCGGCGGCTTCGGTCGGGGTGAACAGGCCGGAATAGATGCCGCCCAGGACGATGACCGGCAGTACCATTCCCCAGAGGCCCTCCCTGATGACCTTGAAGACCTCCCCTTTCGTGTATGTTTTTTCCTGCCTCCAGCCGTGTCTCCTGGCCAGGATATAGGTGTAGCCCATCAGGACGCTTCCGATCAGGAGCCCCGGAACGATTCCGGCCATGAACAGTTCAGCCACTGAGACGTTCATGATCAGGCAGTAGAGTATCATGGGAATGGACGGGGGGATGACGATTCCCAGGGAGCCGGCCGAGGTGATCAGGCCGGTGGTGAATTTTTCGCTGTATCCGGCCTTGATCAGGGCCGGGAACATGATCGAGCCTATGGCCACCACCGTGGCCGGAGAAGAGCCGCTCAAGGCGGCGAAAAAGACGCAGGCCACCACCGTGGCCATGGCCGCTCCCCCCCTGAACCGGCCCACGACCAGGTTCATGAGGTCGATGAGCCTTTTGGCCAGGGCCCCTTCGGTCATGATCCCCCCGGCCAGGATGAAATAGGGGATGGCCATGAGGACCGATTTGTCCAGGGCGTTGAAAAGCTGTTGGACTAAAATGGTCAAAGGGGTGTTGGTGAAGAAAAAGATGACGATGGCCGTGGTGGTCAACAGGAGAATACTGATGGGCATGCCCAGCAGCAGAAGCAGGGCAAAGGAAAGGATCAAGACAGAGATCATGGGCTGGTTCTCTTCTCCTCGACCCCGATGGGCATATCCAGAGGTTCGTTTTTCAAAAAACCCCGGCCGTGCAAGATGCCTTGCAGCAGAAAACGGATGCAAAGGGTGACGCTGAAAACCCCTATGGGCAGATAGGCCCAGAACATCGGCAGGGACATGGCTGCAGATGTGGTTCCGAATTTCTTCAGCTTCAAGGCATGTTCGAAGGCCATCCAGGAGACCAGGCTGAACAAGCAGGCGGCAATGAGGCTTGTGGTCAGGCGCATGATGTGCCCTGCCCGGTCTCCCACCCGGGTGACCACAAAATCCATACAGAAATGAGTCCCGTATTTGACGCCCAGGGAGGCGCCTAAAAAGGTCAAGAAAACGCAGAAATAGCGGCTGAACTCCTCGAACCAGGTAAAGGAGTAGTTCAGGAAGTACCGGCTGATCACTTCAACAAAGGCCATCAGGGCCAGACCCAGAAGGCCTGCCACCAAAACACCCTTTTCGAACCACAACAGCGCCCGGAGTCCTTTCTTGAGCATATATATTTACGCTCCGTAATACATTATTGTTTCATTATTCGATCGTTCTGGTGGTCGAGGCTTTCTTTTTTTGCATTTTTGCAAGGTATTCCTCGCGTAAATATCTACTCGGAAATAGTTACACAAGAAAGGCCAAGCACCATGGATCAAAGAAGATACAAGAACTGAAAGGAACTATTTGGAATTTGATAAAGAAGGTCGTATTAAAATCCAGTTTGCCTCGGATTTCAGATCCGAGGCAAACTGGATTTTATTCGCTGTGCTCCTCGATCTTGGCCATGAAGAAATCAAAGAGCTCCGGGCCGACGATCTCCCGGTATTTCTCCCAGACCGGCTGCATGGCCTCTGCAAAGGCCTGCCGCTGCTTATCAGTGAGCTGGATCAACTCGACGTCGTTCTCTTGACAATACTCTTCAATAGACAACCCGATCTTGGGCAGGGACTGGTGGAGTTCCCGGTTTACTTCCCGGTTGGTCCGGATGCAGACATCGGCCGCTTCCCGGAAGATCTGTTTCTGGCTGTCGCTGAGCCGGTCCCAGACCGAGGGACTGACAATGATCATGCATTCGGTCAGGATATGATCGGTGTTGGTCACATGTTTGGCTACCTCTGTGGCCTTGATCAGGATGGAGGTCAAGAGCGGGTTTTCCTGGGCATCGATCACCCCCTGCTGCAGGGCGTTGTACAGCTCTGGAAAGGGGATGCCCACGGGCGAGGCCCCGACCTGTTTGAAGGTGTCCATGTAGACCGGGCTGTTCATGACCCGGATCTTCATGCCTTCCAGGTCTTCGGGTTTTGTAATCGGGTGTTGGGTGTTGTTGATGTCCCGGAACTCGTTTTCGGTCCAGCCGATGCCGATGAAACCCCGGTCCGGGAGATAGGAAAAGATCTTCTCCTGCCACTGTTTGTCGTCGATCACGGCATAGGCTGTTTCTCTGTCAGGAAAGACAAAGGGCAGATCCATGATCGCGGTCTGGGGGACGTAATTCTGCATGACCGCCGTGGTTATGGAGGCCATCTCCAGGGTTCCGGCCTGGACCTGTTCGGCCATGGAGCGCTCGGATCCCAGTTGCCCGAAGGGAAAGGTCTTGATCTCGATTTCGCCGTCTGTCTTCTTTTTGACATAGTCGGCAAAGGCGTCGACGCCTTTGCTCTGACCGTGGAACGGCGGGGCGACGTGCCCGAACTTGATGGTCATTTTGGCCCAGGCGGCCGAAGAAAGGGCGGCGCACAGAAAGCCGGCGACTAGCACAAGGGTCACGAATCTTTTCATGTCTTGCCTCCTTTTGGTAGAGAATTTACAAACATTTTCACTCTTTTCCGGAAGCATACGGGAGATCGGCTCCTGGAGTCAAGGGGGATTCACTCTCTATCCAACGCTTCAGCGTAAATCTCCAGGGTGTGTTTGACTTCGAGATCATGGCCCTCCTGGGAGAGGAGGTCGATGATCTGGAGCATGCAGGCCGGGCATCCGGTGGCCACTGTCTCGGCCCGGGAGTCGATGATGTTTTGCTTCTTTTTCTTCCCGATCCGCCTTGACAGATCATAGTGCGCCAGGTTGAAACTTCCGCCCATGCCGCAACAGCTGTCAGATTCGATCATCTCGATCAGGTTGTAATCCGGGTTGCTCCGGATGAGCTGCCGCGGCTGCTCGCTCACATCCAGGGATTTTTTCAAATGGCAGGGGTCGTGATAGGTTACGGGTTTGCCCCGGGCTTTCCGCGACTGCTCTGGGCCAGCCCCGAGGCAGTCCACGAGGAAGGCGCTGATATCCAGGGTGACCCCGGCCAGCTTCTGGATGGCTTCATTGGTTTCCCGGGAGAAGTATTCCGGCAGCATGGGCCAGACTTTTTTGATGGTCGAGGTGCAGGTGGCACAGGGAGTGACCAGGTAATCGAAGGATTGTTTCGAAAACAGGGCCATATTCCGGGTGACCAGCTTGATAAAGGTCTCTTTGTCCCCGGAGGCCAGAGCCGGGATGCCGCAGCAGGCCTGTCCTTCGGGCATGAAGATCCCGACTTGGTGATGGTTGAAAACCTTGACCGCGGTCTTGGCCAGACCGGGGAAGATCTTGTCCGTGAGGCAGCCCGGGAAGAAGGCGACTTTGAGCTTTCCGGACCCGGGCTCCGTATTCAGGCTGGGGGTGAGTCGGTGCCAGGGAGTCTGAGCCAGGGGCACGAAATGCCGGTTTCCGAGAAGCGGGATCTTGAATCTGGCGCAGGACGACCCCAGGGTCTGGCTGGCTTGTCTGCTGAAGAGTCCCTGGAACCTGGCTGCCAGGGAGAGGAGTTTGTTGAGGAAACCGGGGTTGGCCAGCATTCCTCTGAAGATGATCTTTTTGGGCCGGGAAAGTCCCTGGTAGCCGGTGATGATGGCCCTGGCCTTGAGGAATATGTCCAGGACCTTGACCCCGCTGGGGCAGTTGGCGGCGCATGACCCGCAAAGCAGGCACTTGTCCAGCCGGTCTTTGACCCCTTTGGGGTCGCGGAGCATTTGAGAGGCCAGAAATTCCAGGAGGGCGATTTTGCCCCGAGCCACGTCAGTCTCTTTCCCGGTTTCGGCGTACAAGGGACAGACAGCCTGGCACATGCCGCATTTCATGCAGGCGGCCAGCTGGTCCTCGAGTTCCTTGAGCAGTCGATACAGTTCTTGAATGTCAGCCATACTTACAGTTCGTCATAAATTGAGTTTGCGGATTTCGAAAATAATGGGAGCTGATGACTTACATTTTGCAGGTTTTGCAATTTATTCCTCCTGTAAGTATTTATTACATTTAATATTCTTGTTTGGAGGGATCATTTTACTCTGCATAAAATTTTATGTATATCCAGTTTGGCCTTTGGGTCGTCTTCAACCCAAAGGCCAAACTGGATTTTAAAACATCTTGCCAGGATTTAAGATGTTGTTCGGGTCGACACCCTTTTTTAATGCCCGGAAATAGGCAAGGCTGGCCCGGCCCACTTCCTGTTCCATGAACCGGGCCTTGGCCAGGCCGATGCCGTGTTCCCCGGACAGGGTTCCGTCCAGGGAAAGGGCCTTGGCAAAGATTTCGGAGATGGCCTTTTCGACCCGTTCGAATTCCTGTTTGTCCCTGCGGTCGGTGACGATGGTCGGATGCAGGTTCCCGTCTCCGGCATGGCCGAAGGTGCCGATGGTCAGATCGTACTTGCGGGCGATCTCCCTGATCCCTTTGACCATGTCCGGAATCCTGCTCCTGGGAACGGTTGCGTCTTCCAGGATCGTTGTCGGTTTGAGACGGGCCAGGGCAGGGAGGGCATCACGCCTGGCCTGCCAGATGCCGGCCTTTTCCCTGGCCGAATCGGCGATCCTGGTCTCCACCGCGCCCTGTTTTTTGCAGATATCCTGGATTTTCAGGGCCTCTTCCCTGACTTCTTCAGGGTGCCCGTCGACTTCGATGAGCAGCAGGGCCTCGGCCTCGGTCGGCAGCCCGGCTCTGCGGAAGTCCTCCACCGTTTTGATGGTGAAATTGTCCAGGAATTCCAGGGTGCAGGGAATGATCTTTTCGGCGATAACGGCGGCTACGGTTTCCGAACCCTTGTCCAGGGAGTCGAAAACGGCCAACATGGCTCGGCTGGCTTTGGGCGGCGGAATGAGCTTGAGGATGATTTCATTCATGACCCCCAGGGTACCTTCGGAGCCGGCCATGAGGCCGGTCAGATTGAGGCCGGTAGCGCATTTGATGGTCCTGGAACCGGAATGAACGAGCTCCCCGTTGACGTCAAAGAAGGTGATCCCCTGGAGGTAATCCTTGGTCACTCCGTATTTCAGGCCCCGCAGTCCCCCGGCGTTTTCAGCCACATTCCCGCCGATAGTGGAGACCGTCTGACTGCCCGGATCCGGAGGGTAAAACAGGTCCTTCTGCGCAACCCGGGCCGCAAAGTCCGCCGTGATCACCCCGGGCTCGACCCTGGCATACAGATCCCTGGTGTTGATCTCCAGGATCCGGTTCAGCCTCCGGGTGAGGACGACAACCGAGTCCGGAGATGCAGGCACGGTGCCACCGCTCAGGTTGGTCCCTGAACCGCGGACATTGAGCGCTAACCGGTTCTCGTTGCACAGTTTGACGATCCGGCCGAGTTCCTCGCTGTTGCCCGGGCTTAAGACCGCACCCGGGACCACAGGATCCAGGACAGCGGCATCATAGGAGTAAACGTGCAGGTCGCTGGTGTCGGTCAGGACGTTATCCTGTCCCAGGGTCTTGATAAGCTCCTGGATGAGTCCTTTGCTGATCATTGTTTCCTCCCGGGACATGAGCCTGATCCGGTTTGCAAATGCAAAAAGAACACAGACTGTATATCCGATTTCCCTGAAACTGGCAAACTGCTAAGATCCTAATAAGGGCTTTCTGATCCGGCAGACGGTTGTTGACACATGGAGTCGGACTTGGATATATTCGACAGGCACGATCGACGAGGCAAAACTGCGCCTGGGTCGAGATTCCGATAGGCTTTGAGTCGCTTCACCTCTGCAGCCGTGAACCCGGGACCGTGTACCTGTTCAACAGGAACTTCCAACATGCTTCAGCAAAAGAATTCTTGTAGATAGTATCTGAACGAAAAGGCAATAGAATACAAAAGGAGGTCAAAGGATATGGCATTCAGACTCGTGGGGATCGGCGGTTTGGGGTTGATGCTCAGTCCTTCTGCCAAGCATCTGGCAAAGGGAGAGACGGCCCGTTTTATCCGCATTCATGACCGGGGCACCATGGATCAGAGACGCGACAGGTGCCGGCAGGCCTGGAAAGAACACGGGGCCGAGCTGGTTGGGGATTACCAGGACCTGATAGGTGACGGAGATTTTGACGGTGTGGTCGTCTGCGCAGGCAAGAACGGCGACGATCTGGAAATCTTTCGTTCCATTGTCCCCTTGATCAAAAAGCGTTGCTCGGAGTCACCGTTTATCCTCCATCTCTCAACGGTCAGTTCCGGATTTGCCGAAGCTGCTCAGGCCTTTTTGGCGGAAGAAGGCCTGGAGTATGCCAATTATCCCCTGACCGGCGGACCGGCCGGGGCTGAAGCCGGCACTATGCTCATTCTGGCCAGCGGCGATCCGGGCCTTTATGAACGGCTCGAACCGGCTCTCTCTTTGATGGGCAAGCCCAAGTTCTTCGGGGAACGGGTCACGGCTGGGGCCGAAGTCAAACTTATCGGCCAGTTGATGGTCTTCAACGGACTAAACGGTATCTGTTCCGCTGCCGCCCTCAAATCGGCCTGTTTTCAGGAACCGCTGACCGGAGCCGATCAGGCCGATTTTTTCGATTTTTTAAACGGCGGCGCCGGAGGGACCAGACAGTGGGATGTGGCTCTTAGCAAGGCGGTCCGGGACGATGTCTGGGACCAGGGTTTCATGCTGCAGCATGCAGTGGTGGATGCCATCTATGCGGCCAGGCTCTGCCAGGAAAAAGGGTTGTCTGCATTGACCAGCATGCCCATGATCAGTACCGGACTGGCTTTTTCCCATCTACTGAACAAATACCCGGGCACGCCTCTGGCTACCCATGCCGTGGTCCGGGAGATGCTCAAAGAGAATGCGGCTGGAATCGATTCCCTGCTGCAGGAGGGAATGGACTATGCAAATCCCGGTGCGAGCCTGAAAAAGTGTATTGCCTCTCTTCCGGAAAAAATCAGGAAAACGGTTTGTCTGGACGTTGATCAGGAAGATTTTAAAAATTAGCGGAAACAAAAAGGTCCCGTGAGCCGGGAGAGCAGAAGGGGCTGAAAGAACAACAGGGCGGGACGCCGATCTTATCCGGGCTGGCCGCCCTGTTGTGAAATGTCTTATTTTCAGCCTTAACTACTGGTGCCGGTTGTTGTTTCGAGTTTATCGTCCGGAGTGTAGACGGTCAGAACCGGAATCACGGAACTGTTGACGACCTTCCTGGCTGTTGATCCGATCAATCCGGAGGTGGAGAGCTTCCGGCGGTGGGTGCCCATGACGATCAGGTCCGCCCCGATCTTTTTGGACTCGTTTTTGATGGTTTCGGCCGGCCTGCCTTCAAGAAGTTTGATCTCTTCAATCAGGTCCTGTCCCTGATCCAGCTTGCAGGTCTCGTCCCCGCAGAAGCGTTCCAGCCTGGCTTTGAAGTCGGCCATGAACTGTTCGCGGTTTTTTTCCCGGAGTTCTCTGGCCTTGTCTTTGGTCAAGTGTTGCTCAACCAGGCTCTGGGCATAGGGAGGCAGGGGTTCGACAACGTACAGGACATGGATCTTGGCCTGATAGTGGAGGGCCTGGCTCAGGGCGTAGTTAAAGACATGCCTGGCTTCAGGGCCCTGGTTGGTGGCAAAGAGAATTGTTTTGATTTCAGGTATCATGGGGTACGCCTCCTTAGAGTAGATCAAAAAAAAGATGGTTACAAAAGCCTCGACTTCTGACAACCGTCAAAAGAGCCAGCCTAGCACAGAGGCTATTCGTTTTCCGGGCAGCCGGAAAACACAGGCCGGCAGTCAGGTTATCGTCGCAACCATGATAGCCCAACATTTCGATGCGTGTAAAGCCCCTGTTTCAGGTCCCGAAAGCCAGGTGCGGCCAAGCGCAACTTCCTCTCTTGCCGTCCTTCGTCCTCTTCTTCCAATGCCAGCATCATAAAGAAAAAGAATGCCTGCATCTTCGCAACTTCGGTTTATCCCCTGGATCCGAGCCTGAGACCGCCGTTGATGGGAAAGACATCGTTGGCCAGGGCCTCGTTGCGGTAAAGCTCTCCGATCAGTGAAACCACTTCTTCGGGCTCGATCAGACGCTGGATAGGGACGTTTTTCAGGATGCCATCCAGGGCCTTCTGGTTCATGTTCTTGACCATTTCCGTACCCACATAGCCCGGGGCTATGGCCACGCAGCGGATCCTGTCGGCCAGACCCTTTCTGAAAAATTCCGCCGTAATCACCTTGGGCATTGTGGACATGGCCGCTTTGGTGGAGGAGTAGTTGATCTGGCCGGCGGTGCCCTGGGCACCGGTGGAGGAGATGAGACAGATCAGTCCCCTGGATCCGGTATTGATCATCTGTTCCCCGCATTCCCTGACCGTCAGAAAGACCCCGGTCAGATTGATGTCCACGACTTTTTGAAAGTCGGACAAAGACATTTTCTTTTTGACCTTCCCGGTCTCTTTGTCCGGAGAAAGCAGGAGTCCGTCCTTGATGATCCCGGCAAAGGGCAAGACCAGGTTGACGGCCCCGAAACGTTCCGCTGCCAAGCGGGCCAGGGCTGTGGTCTCTTCTTCCCTGGTCACGTCGCAGACTTGACTTACACATTCGACTCCAGTCTTTTGGATCTCCGCTTGCACCTGTTCCAGGTTGTCCTTGGCTATGTCCGCCAACACAAGTTTGCCGCCCTGAGCCGCCCAGTATTTGGCTGCGGCTTTTCCGATGCCGCTGCCGCCCCCTGTGATGACCGCCACAGCATTCTTGATTTCCAGCATCTCTTTGCTTTCTCCTTTTCCAAGATCTTATCTTCGGGTTGTTGGTGTTCTTCTACGCCTGCGAAAGAAAAACGGCTACTTAGTGCTTGGACGTAAGCCTGCCCATCTACTTCGTCACTGCAAAATTTTCAAATCCTCATGTATTGGAAATACACTGCGGTTTCAAAGGCTTTTGTACCTCCTGTCCGGGCAAGTTTACGTCCAATCACTGTTTTCGTCCAGAGACTACTTACTGATTCCATGGTAGTTGATTCGGCTTCAGCCGCTGTTTCGGTAAATACCGGCTGGGCCAGTCTATGAGCCTGTGGCATATGCGTTTTCAGGTACGTTATACCCATTTGATTGTCAACTGTCTCTGCTTTTGGTAGGATGTCTTCTAGACCACAAGCTCCAAGGAGGATCCGCATGGATTGCCGAAACAGTCATGATGACTGTCTGGTCATCGTCTCCAACCGTCTGCCCCTGGTTTTGAAAAAAGACGAGGCCGGAGAGATCAAGACCGAAATGGGAGCCGGAGGGCTGGTCACGGCCCTGGCTCCGGTCCTGAAAAACCGGGGAGGCATCTGGATAGGCTGGCCAGGCTATGTCCAGGAGGAGGACATTCAGGCAGAGCCGATATTGACCCGGGAATCAGACAGGCTCGGCTACGCCCTCAGACCGGTCCAGCTGACCAGGCAGGAGCTGGACGATTACTACGAAGGGTTTTCCAATTCTGTGCTCTGGCCTCTTTTTCATGATTTCCTGGGGTACTGCAGATTTCACCAGCAGTACTGGGATGCATATCAAAGGGTCAACAACAGGTTCGCCGAGGTCATTGCCGCCAATATCGGCCAAAACGATCTGGTCTGGGTCCATGACTATCATCTGCTGCTGGTGGCGGCAAAGTTGCGGGAGAAGGGGGCGCGCAACCGCATGGCCTTTTTCCTGCACACCCCGTTCCCGGCCCTTGATATTTTCATTCGCCTCCCCTGGCGCTTCAAGGTCCTTTCCTCCCTGCTGGAGTTTGATCTCCTGGGGTTTCATACGGTCGGGGACCGCAGAAATTTCATCGGCTGTCTTCGAAAACTGGTTAGAGAGGTGGAGATCGGCCAACAGGCGGAAACGGAGGAGGGGCTCTGTGAACTGAGGATGAACGGCAGAGTGATCAAACTGGGGGTATTTCCCATCAGCATAGACTACCGGGAGTTTTCCGACCTTGCCGCGGCAAAGGACATCTCGGAGCGGGTTAAGGATATCCATGAAAATTTTCCTGACAAAAAAAATATCTTCAGTGTCGGCCGCCTGGATTATACTAAAGGAATCCCTGAAGGGTTGCGGGCTTTTCGAAAGTTTCTGACTCTTTTCCCGGAGATGCATCGCAAGGTCCGATTCATCCAGGTCGTGGTGCCGAGCCGGGAGGATATTCCTGCTTACGCGGCCTTGAAGGAGGAAATCGAGCGACTGGTGGGTGAGATCAACGGAGTCTTCAGCCAGGAAGACTGGATGCCGGTGCAATATGTCTACCGTCATCTAGACCGGAGGGAGCTGGTCTCGTTTTACAGGGCCTGCGAGGTGGCTCTGGTCACCCCCTTAAAGGACGGGATGAATCTCATTGCCAAAGAGTACTGTGCCTCGAACATCAAGGAAGACGGAGTCTTGATCCTCAGTGAATTTGCCGGTGCTGTGAATCAGCTGCATGAAGGGGCCCTGCTGGTCAATCCGCATGATACCGAAAGTGTAGCCTCCAGTATGCATCAGGCCCTGTTCATGGACCTGGCGGAAAAAAGGCGGCGCATGCAAGGATTGCGCCGATGTGTTCAAGAACAGGATATTTTCTGGTGGGTGAACTACTCTTTACAGGCCGCGATCGAGAAAGATTTATCCAGTTTTCCGAGAATACAGGAATACTACCCTGCGGAATAGGATGAACCCGCTTTTGTTTTTCGAACTCCGAGCTTGGCAGTTTTTTCGGTTTTTGAACATAGAGGAGGTGAGTTATCATACGCTGGCTTCCCTGGAAGTTTCTGGTCAAAAGGACAGCCCGCAGCTACGGGGTTATCGATCCCTTCAAGCTGCTGGCCAGGCTCAGAAGCTTCTCCCAACCCTCTGAGGTCCAGGAGCCGATCGAGCTCCTGCGGGCGGGCATCTTCTTTCACGCCCGCGGTTTGATCAACACCAAGGCCATTCAACACAACCTGGACTGGATCTGGCCCTACTGGATCGAAAAGCAGTTCAATCCCAGGGATAGCTCTTTTATACCCAGGGGCTTTTCCTTCAGCCATGTCAACCTGACGCATCGGAACTGGACAGCGGTGGGGCACCCGGATGTCTTTCTCTTTCCCATTGTCGATCCACGGGGACTGGTGACCCCGTTATATGACGGCTGGTCTCTTGATTTCTGGATCCTCCCTCGAGAGGGCCAAAGCCTCATTCCCTCGAAAATCTCGAGCGCTCACCAAAAACTCCATTTTCGGCCCAACCTCGAGGTTTCCACAAATTTTGAGGAAGCCGGGCAGAGTCTGTCCCAGTCCCTGAGCCTGGATGTTATCGAGGGGCGACCGGAAGCCGTGGTCAGAATTCGGGCAAAATCTATCAAAGGGGGGAGGGTAGCGGTTTCAGTACGGCCCTATAATCCGGAAGGCATCCAGTTTATCGACCGGATCGATTTCGAGGGGCAGGAGAATGAATTCATTGTCAATAAAAAGGAAAAGGTCATTCTGGGGCAAGACCCGGACCGGGTTGTCCTGTCCTCTTATGCCGAAGGGGATGTCTACAACAAGCTGCTCGGAGAGCACCAGGCGAGGTCGGTAAGATGCGAGGTCGGTCTGGCCACCGCAGCCGCCCTGTTTGCCCTTGATCCCGAAAAGGAGCGGGAATTGAGCATCCGTGTCCCGCTGAGTACGGAAAAGGACCAGTGGCCGGCTGAACTGCGCGGACCGGATGTCGCCTGGAAAGATGTCCTGAACAACACCTCCAGGCTGCAGCTGCCCGATCCCCGGTATCAGTTTCTATATGAGGCCGCCGTCAGGACCCTGCTGCTTCTCTCGTCCCGGGATGTGGTGCCAGGACCGTATACCTACAAGCGATTCTGGTTTCGAGACGGATGCATCATGCTGGGTGCACTTTTGACGCTGGGCTGTAGCGGTCGCTGCCGAGAGCTGCTCTCTATGTTTTTCAAGCGTCAGAAACGAAGCGGCTATTTTCAGTCCCAAAAGGGAGAATGGGATTCAAACGGCCAGGTCCTCTGGGTTTTTGACCGCTATCAACAGTTGAGCGGGGAGCCATTGCCGGAGCACTGGCTTCAGTCTCTGTTTCAGGGTGCTAAGTGGATCGAAAAAAAACGAAGTTCCGGGACCAGGAGCAGACAATACCCGGGTCTCCTGCCGCCTGGATTCAGTGCCGAACACCTGGGCCCGAACGATTACTACTACTGGGATGACTTCTGGGGTTTGGCCGGCCTGCAAAGCGCTGCCGGACTAGCCGGCAGGTTCGGTTTTCCGGAGAAACAAAAGGAGTTTGCCGAACAGGCCGAGGATCTGCAACGGGTTATAGAGAGGAGTATCGACCGTATTCCGGACAGGAAGAAAAAGGGCGGCCTCCCGGCAAGCCCCAGCCGCCGCCTCGATGCCGGGGCGGTCGGATCCCTGGTGGCGGACTATCCGTTGCAGCTTCGATCCGCAAATGATCCTGAAATCAAGGAGACTATCGAGTTTTTGCTTGAGAATTGTTTTTGCCTGGGAGGATTTTTCCAGGACATGATTCATTCCGGCGTCAATCCCTATCTGACCCTGAGTATCGCTCAGACCTTACTCCGCAACAAAGACCCCAGGTACCGGGAGTTGATCCAGAGCATAGCCGATCTGGCTTCTCCCACCGGGCAGTGGCCCGAGGCAGTCCATCCCATCACCAGGGGCGGCTGCATGGGTGACGGGCAGCATGGCTGGGCAGCTGCGGAGTGGGTCATGATGATCCGCAACTTGTTTGTCCGGGAGGAGCCGGGAAGTCTTGTCCTGGGCTCGGGGCTTTTTCAGGAATGGCTCGATGCTTCGGAAGATCTTTTCTTTGGCCCGAGCCAGACTCCGTATGGGCCGGTGAGTTTGAAGATCGTCAAGAAAGAGGGCGCTTGTTTTCTGAGGGTCGAGGGTCGGTGGCGAGACGAAGAGCCTCGCCTTTTGGCCGAGGTACCGGGTTTTGCCAAGCTGGAAGGGATCGAATCAGGCCGGGACTACCTGTTGAGGCCTTTGTAAGGCCGGCTCACGGTTCAGGGCTGCAGGGTAAACGAGAAGCTTCATGGCATTTGAAGCCTGCAGTTGCCTCGGCTTGAGGTCCCTCCTGCCGTTCATCCCCGCGCTTCTTTAAATGCCGTTGTCCCGGCATTCTCCGTCCTCATTCCCCTTGCCCTAGGCCTTGTACTCCATGCTTCTAATCCCGGCAGGCCGGCATCTTGCTTCTTACTTCTGCCTGACAAAGAAGGCCGTAATCCTGTTTTCGGTCCTTTCCTTGACGGTGACCTCGAACCCGTCGAGATGTATTTTTTCTTTTTCATTGGGGATCCGGCCGATCGCCTCCAGAATAAATCCGGAAAAGGTTTCATAATCTCTGGAGGCCTTGATCTCCATGCCGATCTTTTCATTTACTTCTTCGATGTGGGTCTTTCCAAGGACAAGCCATTCCTTGTCGCGAATCTTGATGATCTGTGACGTTTCTCTGTCGGTCTCGTCAACGATCTCTCCGACCAGGCTTTCCAGGACGTCTTCCAGGGTGATGAGTCCGGCCACCTTGCCGTGCTCATCAACGACAATGGCTATATGCTCCTGCGTCGATTTGAACTGCTGCAGCAGAGAGTCCAGTTTCTTGTTCTCCGGGATGAAGTAAGGCTTGCGCATGATTTCAGCGATGGACAGATCCCTCAGCTCGGTGCATTGAAATTTAAAGAGATCCTTGATGTTGAGGATGCCGACTATCGAGTCCCGATCGCCTTCGATAACCGGAATTCTTGTATAGCCGGAATTGATGATCTCCTCGATATCCAATTCACCGTCGATATCGATAACGAACATATCCGCACTGGGCGTCATGATCGCCGAAGCGCTGGTGTCATCGAAACGAAAGATGTTTTCAATGAGACGCCTTTCTTCGTTTTTGATCTCTCCTTCTTCTTCCACCACTTCGACCATGGTCCTCAATTCTTCCTCGGTGGCAATGGGAGTCTTGTGAACTTTTCCGGTTAAAGTGGGAATGAAGTTCAGAAACTTTATGATGGGCATGAAGAGAATGGACAGCCAGTACAGGGGGAAGATGACGATCCTGGCGATGAGGATATTGTTGTTGGTGGCGATGGATTTGGGGATGATCTCACCAAAGATCAGGATGAGGAAAGTCATGATACCGGTCGCTATTCCGACCGCGTTGTTGGAGAAATAACGCATGGTCACGGCGGTGGCCATGGCCGAGGCCCCCACGTTGACCAGATTGTTGCCGACCAGGATGGTGGTCAGCAGTTTGTGCGGATCATCCTTCATCCGTTTGATCAAGCGGTAGGTAATGAAATCTCCCTTGGCCAGATGCTTGGCCTTGATGCTGCTTATGGAAAACAGGGCTGTTTCTGATGAGGAAAAAAATCCGGAAAGCACAAGCAAAACGACTAATATCAGGATCTGGCCTGACATGGAATATTACCCTCCTGAGAAGACTTGTTACAACGGTAAGGCCACATTGAAAAAGAGGTGATGCCTGGATTGGAGGCCCTGTGGGGTTTGGCGGAACACATTTGGGACTGGAGATGTGCAGTCAATTCAAATCAAAGGCCGGCGGCCTGGTTTGGGGAAAGGATGGATTCAAACAATTTCACTTCTAGATGTTCAGCAAGTGAAAGTGCTCCGATTGTAACCCATAACCAAGCTCTTGCCAATAAGAAAAATCTGAAGAATCTCCCGCCATGATGGAGATTGAAAATTTAATATCCGATGTCTACAATAGCAGGCGATCCGCCCTTGCGGCTGTTGGCCCGAGCAGCAGAAAAGACGGCAATATTCCTGAAGATTTTAAATTGAAATTTGTAGTTGCCTGGAGTAGGATTGGACGAGGCAAAGATAAAAACGAGTCAGAGGAGCCGGGAACATGAAGATCTGTATGGTCACCAATACCTACCTGCCGCATGTTGGAGGCGTGGCCCGCTCTGTACACCAGTTCACAGAGGATCTTCGCAGCCTCGGGCATGAGGTTCTGGTTCTGGCGCCGCACTTCGAAGGCGACCGTACAGAAGAGAGAGAGGGTGTCCTCAGGCTGCCTGCAATCCAGAATTTCAACGGAAGTGACTTTTCAGTGCACATCCCTTTGCCCTTTCTTATCGAGAACGAACTCGATTACTTCAGCCCGGACATCATTCACAGCCACCATCCCTTTTTGCTGGGCAATACCGCTCTGCGCATAGCCCGCAAGAAAAACCTGCCTCTGGTCTTTACCCACCACACTCTGTATGAGCAGTATACCCATTATGTTCCACTGGATTCAGAGACCCTGCGCAAGTTCGTTATCAGCCTGGCCACCCTCTACGCGAATTTCTGCAACCGGGTCATTGCGCCGAGTCAGAGCATTGCCGGTTTGATCCAATCCCGGGGTGTGCAGCGACCCATTGAGGAAATTCCCACCGGCGTGGACCTTGAATTTTTCGCTGGAGGGAGCAGAAGCCGTTTCCGAAAAAAGCACGGACTGCCTGAGAAGGGATTGATCATCGGACATCTTGGTCGACTGGCTCTGGAGAAGAACCTGAATTTTTTATGCAGGGCGGTCATCACCTATCTGCGGCGCAATCCGAACGCTTTTTTCCTCGTGGTCGGCGAAGGTCCGGGACAGGACAGCATCAGCCGGCTGTCTGAAGAGTCAGGTGTCTTGGACCGGGTGTTCCTGGTCGGCAAGAAAACCGGCCAGGAGCTTCGCGATGCTTACCAGGCCATGGACCTGTTTGTCTTTGCCTCCAAATCCGAAACACAGGGTATGGTCCTGACCGAGGCCATGGCCGCGGGAAAACCGGTCATTGCCCTGGATGCCTCCGGAACACGGGAGGTGGTCAATGACAAAGAAAACGGTCGCCTGCTTGCCGGAGATGTGTCTCCGGATAGATTTGCCGAGGCTATCGCCGAATTCGCAGAAGACTCTTCCAAAGCAAGACATTGGCAGGAAAATGCCCTGCAAACGGCAACCCTTTTTTCCCGCCAAGCGAGCGCCCGGAAACTGGAAACACTTTACAAAAAAGTCCGGAACGAGCAGCTGGTGAGCACCGAGGGTCGACACGAGGAAGTAAAGCCATTGAACTCGCTGATCTCTCGTATCAAAACCGAATGGGATATCCTGACCCAAAAGACCGAAGCAGCAGCCGATGCATTTCAAACAGAAAAAAAGAGAAAGGGATGAACCGTATTTTCAAAAGACCCTGCTCGTATTTAAGACGAAATCATAAAGGAGGAACGGCTGATGTATAAGACGATTCTCGCGCCCTTGGACGGTTCAAAGCGGGCGGAGAAGATCCTGCCGCATATCGAAGAGCTGGGGATGCGTTTCGAGGCCAGGATCATTTTTCTCCAGGTGGTGGAGCCGGCCCC
The DNA here is from genome assembly GCA_021737615.1 of Desulfohalobiaceae bacterium. GTDB lineage: Bacteria > Desulfobacterota > Desulfovibrionia > Desulfovibrionales > Desulfothermaceae > JAABTT01. The sequence goes on from JAIPDR010000047.1 coordinate 21,638, forward strand.
GCTGGTTACGGATGCCGCCGCACCCCATGCGGTGCACCATCAAGCTGAATACACCGATCGAAGAAAAGAGGCCGAAACCTATCTGGCCGGCCGGGCCGGGATCTTCAAAGAAAAAGGAGTGACCGCCAGGACCCGCATCGGTGGAGGCCCGGTTGTGGAAAGCATCATCAACACAGCGGAAAGTGAAGACGCCGATCTGGTGGCTATAGCCAGTCACGGCCGCACCGGTCTGTCACAGGTCTTTTACGGGAGTGTGGCCGCGGGTCTTTTGCATCGCATCGATCGCCCCCTGCTGCTGATCCGGGCCCTGTGAGAGAAACAG
>JAIPDR010000048.1 GCA_021737615.1 Desulfohalobiaceae bacterium
CAAGGAGGACAAACCTTCCATCGCGCAAGGCCTCAATGGCGGCTGGCTCGTGGCGGTCGTCGCCGCCCAGGCGGTGAGTGTGCTGGGAAGCCTGCTGGCCCCGCAGACCGGATCACAAGACCTGATGTTACTGCTCACCCTCGTGGTTTGGCTTTTTGGCGGAATGCTCTACATCTGGATCATCTCGCTCATTTTCTACCGCTACCTTTTCTTTCAGTTCCTGCCCCGGGACATGACCCCGCCCTACTGGATCAACATGGGCGCCATGGCTATCTCCACGCTCGCCGGCGCCACTCTCATCGCCCGGGGGGACGGGATCGCCTTTTTCCAGCGCATTCTGCCATTCATAGAGGGTCTGACATTTTTCTTCTGGGCTACCGCGACCTGGTGGATCCCCATGCTCGTTATCCTGTTCGTCTGGCGCCATGCCTGCAAAAAATTTCCCCTTACCTACAACCCGCAGTACTGGGGCGCGGTCTTCCCGCTCGGCATGTACACGGCCTGCACCTACACACTGGCCGAAAGTGCACAGCTGGCTGTGCTGATGATCATTCCCCGGGTCTTTATTTTCATCGCCCTTGCGGCCTGGGCCGTCGTATTTACAGGCCTCCTCCGGCATATCGTACGAAACAGAGAAGGTGCAGGAGAGAGCAAATGAAGGCAAGAGAGATTATGGAGACCACATTCCAGACCCTGAGGCCTGAAGACAGCATCTCCGAGGCTGTTCAGAGGTTTTCCGAGATCAGCAAGGCAGTGGGCCGAAAGATGTTTGGTTTGATGGTCATTGATGCCTCGGATCAACTGCTGGGTATGCTGTCCATGTATGACATCCTCCAGTTTATTCAGCCCAAACATATCCATAAAAAGTATGGTTTTCATCAGCAAGAAAAGTGTCTTGAGTGGTATTCGGGTTCAAGAGGCCATGCGCCGGCAGGTCATCGCCCTGCCGGCCGGGACGAGCATCAAGAGGGGGATCAGTGCCCTGATCAAATACAAGGTGAATGCGGTACTCGTCACCAGCCAACACGACCGGCCCGAGGGGGTCGTTTCGGGGACCGATTTTGTGGCCGCCTTTTATGCGGGATTGCCCTTGGAGTCGAGTCTGGATAATATTCTTTCCAGTCCCTTGGTGACCTGTTTCCCGGATGATGAGCTGGAAGCGGGCCTGGACCTGATGCGGGAGAATCAGGTCCATCAGGTCTATGTGCAGGGCGAAAAACCTGAATCGATCATTGGCCTGCTGGCCTACTACGACATCGTTGGTCTCTTATACCGCTATTGCCGGGCCTGTAAACGGAGCACCTTCTTCAACGAAGACCTCACTCCTGCCGGCGGCCAGGCTGAGCCTGGCCGCATTCAGGAGGTCATGACCCGGGGGGTGGCTTCCTGCCATAGTGACCAGGGTCTGGAGCGGATCATCGAAACCCTGTCTGAAAACCGTTTTGGGGCCGTGTTGATGCGAACTGATCAAGCTGAGGCCGCGGGGGTGATTTCAAAAACAGACCTTGTTTTGGCCTACAGCCACGGTTTGAGCCTGGAAACCAGAGGCGGAGAAATCATGAACTCACCTGTCCTGGCCTGTGAACAGTCAGACCTTTTAATGATCGCCCTGCAGAGCATGCTGCTCAGGGACACCAAGCGTGTTTTTGTCTATCACACAGACCCAGAGGCAATCGTGGGTCTTGTGTCCCTTTCGGATGCAGCCAGGTTTCGCTCCGGATCCTGCCAGGCCTGCCGGGCCGGCAGGATGGTGTCCGGGTAACCGGGTGGCGGCAGAAATGACTGACCGGCTCCTGATGACGGATACGATTTGAGACTCGCTGGACTTCTTGGCTCTTAAGCCGGAACCTTTTCCTGCTTCGTCATCTCCTGCCTCCCCCAAAGCCTGGGTCATCTCCAGGACCAGGCCCAAAAATTTCAAGCTTTGCCCGCCTCGTGAAATCATTTCTCATTTCATAGGGATCGACACTCTTCGCCGGGAAAGCGGACGCCTTGTCCGTTTTGGCTGCTGCCAGGCCTTGGTCTCCGGCTTGGATCCGGGCCTATTTTTATTTGACAAAATCAATATTAACATATAAATTGACATTTATGTATGAATGAGCCTTTGAATTAAAGGCTTCAGGCGATAAATTCCGAATCAAGAATAAGCACCGCAAGTAAAAAAATCCTATGCAACTGCCAGTTTACCTTGATTACAACGCAACCACTCCGCATGACCCGGAAGTCATCGAAGCCATGCGGCCTTTTCTGAAAACCGAGTTCGGCAATCCTTCCAGTTCTCATGCCTACGGCACGGCTCCCAGGCGTGCACTTGAAACTGCCCGGGAGCAGGTCGCCGAACTTTTGGGTTGCCGGCCGGAAGAAATCATTTTTACCTCCGGGGGAACAGAATCAAACAACCAGGCAATAAAGAGCGCAGCCCGGCTCTGCATGGACCGGGGCAGACACATCATAACCTCGCAGGTGGAGCATCCTTCGGTGCTCGAAGTCTTTCGCTTTCTGGAAACGCAGGGATTTGAGGCAACTTATCTGCCGGTGGATGAAACCGGCCGGGTCTCGGCTGACAGGCTGGAATCCGTGATCCGGCCCGAAACCATCCTTATTTCCATCATGCATGCAAACAACGAGGTTGGCACCATTCAGCCGATTGCAGAAATTGCCCGGATTGCCGAAAAGTACGGCATTCTGATGCACACGGATGCGGCCCAGTCAGCCGGCAAAATCCAGACAGAGCCGGGCAGTCTCGGTGTTTCGCTTTTGAGTATTGCCGGCCACAAGCTCTATGCGCCCAAGGGCATCGGCGCCCTGTACATCAAAGACGGCCTGGTGCTTGAGCCCTTCTGCCATGGGGCAGGCCAGGAAGCCGGGCGCCGGGCCGGAACCGAAAACGTGACCATGATTGCCGGGCTTGGAGAAGCCTGTGAAACAGCAAAAAGAAACCTGGAACAAAACGCCTCCCACATGCAGACACTTCGCGACCGGCTGGAAACAGCGGTTAGCAGTGAAATTTCAGAATCAAGAATAAACGGGCACCCGGATCACCGGCTGCCCAATACTTCCAGCATTTCGTTTTACGGCCTGGAGGCAAACCGCATTCTGGATGAAATCAAAGACAGGGTGGCCGCCTCAGCCGGGGCTGCCTGTCATTCCGATACAGTTGCCGTTTCCCACGTGCTTTCCGCCATGGCAATGGATCAGCAGTGGGCCAAGGGCACCATCCGCTTGAGCACGGGCCGCATGAACACACTGCAGGAAATCGATGAAGCCGCAAAAGCCCTGCTTTCTGCGGCAAAAAAGCTTCAAAAGGAGAGCAGCCAATGAAAATTACAATGATCGTCTGCCAGGATAACCCGGAAGTGATCTGGAATGCTTTCAGGCTGGCCAATATGATGATCGAGGGCAAGGATGACGTCAGCATCTTTTTAAACGGGCCTTCTGTATGCTACGAGCAGTCTGATTCCGGGCAGTTTCCGCTAAGGGAACTTGCAAAATCCTTTACCCTTTCAGAAGGGCGGCTTCTGGCTTGAGGAAAGCTCATGGACCTCCACGGCGTGGAGGAAGGATACCACAAAAGAGGCACCCAGAAAAATCTCTATGATCTGATCAGGGAAAGCGACAGGATAATCTCTTTTTAAACTACGGGCCGGCTAACGGCAAAGTACTTTGCAAATAGCCGGGAATCTGCATTTTTATATCAAAAGGCATAAACAGAAACTGTAAAACCGGTCCAGAACAGTCCACAGTCAAATGACCTACGTATCTTTTATTCATTTGCCTGACCTGGATACTTGGAGAGAGAAATGGCTGAGAAAGAAATGTATGATGTGATTATTGTCGGTGGTGGTCCGGCCGGCTTGACCGCCGGAATCTACGCCAAACGGGCGGCATTGGACACGGTGCTGGTTGAAAAGGGTGTTCCCGGCGGGCAGGTGGCTGTAACCCCTGCGGTGGAAAACTATCCAGGTTTTCCCGAAATTGGAGGCTTTGAGCTTTGTGAAAAGTTTTTGCAGCATGCAAAGTCATATGATCTGGAAGTCCTGCAGACAGAAGTTGAAGCAGTTGAGCCTGGAAACGACCATCATGCGGTTCGTCTTTCTGACGGTGTTCATTTGAAAGCCCATGCCCTGATCCTGGCCACCGGAGGATTGCCCAGGATTTTGAACATCCATGGTGAACGCGAAAACTTCGGCAAGGGGGTATCTTACTGCGCGACATGCGACGGCTTCTTTTTCCGGGACAAGACTGTGGCCGTCATCGGCGGCGGTGACACGGCGCTGGAGGATGCTTTGTATCTTTCCAAGATCGCCAAAAAGGTCTATCTCATACATCGGCGTGATGCTTTCCGGGGCAGCAAGATACTGCAGGAGCAGGTTTTTTCCGAACCTCGAATCGAATGCGTTCTCAATGCCGTGGTCGATGAAATCAAGGCCGACGAAAGCGGAGTTAGCGGCTTATCAGTCAGAGACACGCAAACAGGGAGGCTCCAAGACCTTGATTGCGAGGGGGTCTTCATTTTGGTCGGCTTTTCGCCAAATATTGATTTGGTCCCTGCCGGGGTTCAAAAGAGTCCCACCGGTTATGTCCTTACCGATGAAAAGTGTGAAACCAGCATACCCGGAATCTTTGCCGTGGGAGATCTGCGGCAGAAGTATGCCAATCAGATCGTGCTGGCTGCTGCAGACGGCTGCACAGCGGCCCTGGCCTGCGCACATTACGTCGAAGCCGTAAAAACAAGACTCAAAGTTCCGGCCTGAGATGATGCCTGTTTTCGTCCGGGCGCTCGTATGCAAAAAGCGAAAAAGTCTAGTGGCCATCCACGCACAGCTGCCCGGGATCAAGTCACATACAGTGCTCAGCCCATGACTCAAAACCTGATAGACATGGATGTCCTCCACAACGCGGCGCATCTGGCCAAGAGCCTGTCTGACGGAAACCGTCTCAGGATCCTGCTGCACATCAGCCAGGAAAAGAAATCGGTTTCAGCCATCGTCCATGAACTGAGCTTGTCCCAGCCGCTGGTATCGCACCATTTAAAAGAGCTGAAGCATTCCCTGCTGGTCAGGACCCAACGCCAGGGTCCATTTGTGTACTATCAAATCTCTGACCCCGGAGTCCTTGACCTGGTGCACGCCTTGAGCTCAATGGCCAAAGATCTTTTGTTTGCAAAAACAAACTTTTAACCGCGAAAGGACGATCTTCGCTTATGGACAAACTCCTGGAAGCAATCTCCAGTATGCCTCCCGAAGAGGCCTTGTCCCAGATCACAGAGATACTGGGACAACTTTTGGCTGATTTGGACAGTGATGCCCGCGAAAGGTTTTTGATGAACCTGATCGAACAATCCCAGGGAGACAAGGTTTCCAGTCTGGTTCATTTGTGACTGGCCGAATGCATGGGCGAAGGTGTCGACCCAACCCAGATGTGCCAGAGCCTGGTAGACAAGGTGGCCCAGTCCGAACAGCTCATGGCGATCGCAGACCCTGATTTGCTGGTGCTTTTTGAGGACTGGCTGGAGGAACTGGAAACAGAGGTACGGACGCTTCTCGAAACACAGGGTCCTTTTGACGATAAAACATTGGCCGATAACCTTGGATTGTCGCAAAGAGGAGCAAGGTTTCTGCTTACCAAGCTGCAAAAAGAAAGATCCAACAGGGATGAATCGTAAATACCAGGAGATCACGGCGGCCGGAAAACTTTTAGGGATTCCGGGAATCTCCACTATAGCATCCATCAAGTCAAATCCCAGGAGACATGTACTGAAACGACCCGAAGGGGTGTTGCAGGTAACCAAACCATTTAGGGGGACATAATGCAGTTCACACCATTGAAATTTCAACTACCATTGGCTGCTGGAGGAATTGCGCTAATGGCTTTCAATTTTCTGGAATTCGCAATCCCCCACGGGGAGAGTATGGTAAAAATGTCTGATGTCATATCCGCTGGACTGACGACGCAGCAAATCAACCTCTATTTGCCTTTGATCATTATCATGCTTGTCTTTTCCACTATAAGTATCGGTTTAACCATTGGCTATCTCAAGCAACTCATTCAATGGCTGACCACCAATAGAGCTGAATATTTAAAGTTTATGTCCGGACCGCCGACACTCAGTGTTGGTATTTTTGTGCCTATCGCCAACATTTCCATGGCGGCCTTAGTTTTTCTCGCCCCCGGTCAATTTTTTGTTCCGCAATTGTCATCGAATCTGCAAGCAATGATGTTGCCCGGAATAATTTTTTTCGGAATTCTCTGCCTGACAATTTTCTATCTTGAATTTAAGGTGCTCAAAACATGGCTGAGCCGACCCATTGATTTGAAAAAATTGAATTTTGTATGGCTTTTGGACGTATTTTCCTTTGGATTGCTGAGTTTGATCGGAACCGGCCTAGCCGTGATGGCCGAAAGCGTGCAAATCGCATCAATTGGAGCGATTGGTTCGTCATTCACTTTAACTTTCGGTATTTTTCTGTTGATCGTCAAACTCTCATACCTATTTCATCTGCATATGAAAGCGGATGGTTTGCCCGGTGAAAATGTACTCCCTGCATTTTTCATCTTAGTACCGATATCCTGTTTATATGGGTTCAGCTTTTACAGAGTCGCTCTGTATCTTCAAACTCGTCTCTTGTTTAACATGGAAGTATTTTTGTTTGGTATACTTGTAATTTCCTATATAATTTCAGTTATATGGGCTCTGTTTTGCGTCTATCTGCTCAGCGAATATTTGCTGAAAGTTTTTCGGAGAGTCGATTTTGCCTTTCCACAGTGGTCGATGGTCTGAGCCTTTGTCGGCTCTCAAGTTTTGGGAGCTAATGTTTACGGGCTTTATTATTCCTCAACAATACTGGCAGTTGTGAACTATACCAGTATCATATTGGCATCGATTCTTTTTACCTTTATTTTCAGCAAATATTACCAGAATAAAAAAAGAAGCCGATCGAATTTAGAAACGGCGAAAGCTGTTCCCGGACAATGACGTCATCTGGCGAATCTTTTTTCAAGCTCCTGGTTACGTTCACAGGGGGGTTGGCGCCGCAATAGGAAGGCGTGAGTTGCGCATAATCATTTACTGAAAACTTCTTGTGGCACAAACTTGCAAAGGGGGGCAGTATGAATGTTTTGATGATAATCTGCACCAATGACGGCGAAACCATTTACAATGCCATGCGCCTGGCCAATGTCGGTGTGAAGAAAGGAGACGAGGTCAGCGTGTTCATGCTGGGTAAAGGGGTTCTGTTCGAACTGGCCGGAAGCGAGCAATTCGATGTCATGGGCCAGGTCAATGCCTTCGAGGGAGATTTTTACGTCTGAGGGGTGTGCATGAAATCCCACGGTCTGGAGGGATCAAGCACTTGCCCCATCGGTTGGATGGATGATTTGTATGAACTGTCCAGGGAAGCAGACAAGGTCTTGACCTTTTGATCAGCCCTTGCTTGGAAGTGAAACCATGCTGCATTTCAAAGAGTCCCTACCCGAAATAACTTATTTCTTATGGGCTGTTTCAGTTCTCACTTCCATATGACTTCTCTTCAAGCGAATGCTCGAGTTCCTTGACAAAAAACTTTTGGGCGTCCTCGATCTGTTCATCTTGAAAAATGCCCGGATTTTCATAGCGATCTGCCTCCTTGTTTCGAGTTTGGATGGATGTGCGGATCCGCACATCCATCCAAGGATCTGCGAGGATGCATGGTAACGATTTGTACCTGCTGTATTCCAAAGATCAATCCCGTCCTCCAGACGGGCCACTGCCAGTTCGTATTCCGAAGGATCGATGTTAAGGAGCACGCTTTGAGCCTAAATCATCTCCCCGGAATCCAGCCGGGAGTGAACAGTCAGTAGGACCCGTCTGAAGAAACGCTACAGAACGATCTCATCAAACCTTATTTCCCGGCCATCATGGCGTCGATATCCTCCTGCACGCTGCCGATGGGCTTGATGTCGAACTTGTCCACCAGGACCTGGGCCACGGTGGGCGACAAAAAGGCCGGCAGGGTCGGTCCCAGGCGAATGCCCTGCACCCCCAGACTGAGCAGGGCCAGGAGTACAGCCACAGCTTTTTGCTCATACCAGGCGATGTCGTAGGAAATGGGCAACTCATTGATGCTTTCCAGACCAAAGGCCTCCTTGAGTTTCAGGGCGATCACGGCCAAGGAGTAGGAGTCGTTGCACTGCCCGGCGTCCAGGACCCGGGGAATGCCCCCGATATCGCCCAGGTCCAGCTTGTTGTAGCGGTACTTGGCGCATCCGGCGGTGAGAATGACTGTGTTCTGCGGCAGGTTTTCCGCCACCTCGGTGAAGTAGTTGCGGGATTTCTGCCGGCCGTCGCAACCGGCCATGACGATGAAACGCTTAATCGCTCCGGACTTGACCGCTTCCACTACCTTGTCCGCCAGGGCCAGGACCTGGTTGTGGGCAAAACCACCCACGATCTTGCCGGATTCTACCTCCTCCGGTGCCTGGCACTTCTTGGCCATTTCAATCACCGGAGTAAAATCCTTGCTCCCGCCGTTTGACCTGTCCGCAATGTGAGCAGTGCTTGGATAATTGACAACTCCAGTGGTGAACAGTCGGTCCAGATAGGTGTTGTCTTTCTTCATGGGAATCAGGCAATTGGTGGTCAAAACAATGGGTCCGTTAAATGATTCGAATTCCTTATTCTGATGCCACCAGGATCCGCCGTAGTTGCCCACGAAGTGGTCATACTTCTTAAAGGCCGGATAATAGTTGGCCGGAAGCATTTCCCCGTGGGTGTAGACGTCGACTCCGGCTTCCGCGGTCTGCTTGAGCAGCTCTTCCATGTCTTTTAAATCATGACCGCTGATCAGAATTCCCGGATTCTTGCCGACACCGATGTTTACTTCCGTGATCTCGGGATGACCGTAAGCGGCGGTATTGGCCTGATCCAAGAGGGCCATGGTATTCACCGCCGTCTCCCCGGCCTTCATGACCATACCTACCATGTCGTCTACAGAAAGCTCTTTTGTCGTGGAGGAGAGGGCCTGCATGAGAAAGCCGTAAATATCGTCTTTCTCTTGGCCCAGAATGGCGGCATGATCGGCATAGGCGGCGATTCCCTTGCACCCGATTATCAAGAGCTCGCGCAGAGAGCGCACGTCTTCGTTCTCCTGGGCCGTGATCCGCAGGTCATCTGACAGGGCTCTGGCTTTCATGGCCTCCGGGTCATCGGAGAACCAAGTTGCACAGTCCGGCAACGGATCAGGAAGGTTGCCGGCCAATTTGGCCTTGACCGCTTCCCGTACTTTGAGGGCTTCCCTGATCCGCTTGATGATCACCTCGTCGTCCCAGGCCACATTGGTGATGGTGGTGAACAGGGCCTTGCAGATAAACCGGCCGGCCTCATGGTCCACGGTCCCTTTTTCCTGCAATTTTTCCCCGTAAACCGCAATTCCCTTGCAGACGTCAATGAGCAGATCCTGCAGATCAGCGGTTTCTTCGGGTTTCCCGCAAACGCCTTTGACTGTGCACCCATGATTCTTGGCCGTTTCCTGGCATTGAAAACAAAACATGACTGTTCTCCTTTGTAAAAATGGTTTTCGATGCGATCTGCACCCCTGCAAACCTAACCTACATAATTTTCGCATTCAGTCTTTGATCCAAATCAAAGAAATCCCCCCTCTTCGTGCTTTCTGGCAATCGTCTCCGCCAGTTTGTCCAGTGCCTGCAGATCCTTTTCTTTCTGCATGAAATTATGAATCGGCAATCTGGGGCCGGGAGCAGCCATTGGGGCAGCCGGATACACTAATGGAGAACTGGTCCAGGGGTCTGATCTCCCGGGACAGGCTCTCAATAAGACATTCCGGCCAGCCGGATCGCGCACAGATCGATACAAGCTCTGGTTTCAAGTCTGGTTCCGGGAGAAGGAGATTGGGGCACTTTCCGCTTTCCAATTTCCAGCAGCATTTGATCCGGAAAGCTTTTCTTGTCATTTCAACACTTTTCCCGCACTTGATATCATAGATTGTTCTTTTGAACAAGGAGGTAAGAATTGGGAAGAATTGGGGAAGAATTGGCGGAAGAATTGGGGTCAAGTCTTTTATTTTAGATTTTTATCTACTATGCTCTCTTCATGGCCCGACCACTCCGCATCGAATTTCCCGGTGCGCTCTATCACCTGACCGCCCGGGGTAAGAACCAAAAGCCCATCTTTCTCGATGACCAGGACAGGAACATCTTCCTGCAGGTTCTTGAAAGAAGCCTGGCAGACTACAATGGCATCTGCCATGCCTATTGTCCGATGACCACCCATTGAAAAGCTTTTGCCCTATTTGAAGCAAAAAGCAATGCTCAAGGAAATCCGAATCATTGATCGAAAGGTTCATCGTCCTGACCTGGAATCGCTGTTTTCTGATTACAGCCAAACTAACAAAGCACTTCGTAACCAGGCAATATACTTAGCTCATTTTGAATATGGTTACCATCAGAAAGAAATTGCCGATCATCTTGGATTGCACACCACGGTGCGCAACATAATGACCCCATAACTGCAAATGGGTCCGGCATTACGGCTTCATGCATCCCTGCTGAAAGATCCCGTTCCAGGATATCCGCTCATTGGTACGACAGCAAAGCCGGACAGAGGAACAAGAAACTGAAACCTTCAAGGATGTCAAACCTGGACAGCTTTACTGACCTGATTGTGGAGAATTATTGCAATTCCTATCGACCATGCTTCCCTTGCAAGCCGAATTCTCCGATTAAAGTTGATGACAGAGATTCGGCCAAAATGTGATTTTTTTTAACTGCCCTCAAAATGGCTGAAAGACGCAGAAGGCAGTAGTGCGCCTCTTTTCTGACCACATTCCTTCCTCTTTGAAACATCCTTATCAAAGCTTTTCCCTTACTCCTTGCTGACCCTCGGGCTTCTTGATCAATGGATTCAGTCGACCTCATAAGGTCGACTGAATCCTAATTGGTTAACCTAAATCTATCATATTATTCCATTATTTCGTTGCTGACAACCATGTTATTGAAAAATGACCGGAGAAAAAACATCTCCTCCGGTAAAGCGGCCTGAGTTAATGACAATTACTTTTTGGACTTCTGGTCCTCGTGTTTGGGAGTAGTGGAGCCTTTCTTCGCGTTTTTCTTTATGGAAGGCATGCAACCACACCCGCAAGAGTTCTGCTTTTTGTCGGCCATCTGAATCACCTCCTTTCCATTGAGGTTGGGATCACTTACATTCGCACTCCTTGATGCGTTCCTCGACTCCGGCCAGTTCCTTCTTCAACTGGTCCCTGTAGTTCTCCAGGCGATCCCGCTCCTCTTTGGCGGAGAAGAACCGGCGGAATCCCGGACCGGATCCACACCCGCAACAACCGCAAGTACATCCTTCCAGTTCTCTGGTTATGGGCGCAGTTCTTGGTTGACACATTGCAATCACCTCCTTTCAGGTTTTCTGGGTGTTTCTGTTTATTCCACGGTGCTTGTCCGGCGCATCGACAGACTCGTGGGCCCTTATAATCCCAGGGCCGCTTTGGCGACGTCCTGGCGCAGCCACTCCGATGTCTTGAAGTGAAGCATCAGACCTCGTGCGTCCCTAAACAGTCTCTCAACGGTGTAATCTCGACAGTACCCGTGTCCGCCCATGACCTGAATGGCCTTGTTGGTCACTTCCACGGCAGCTTCGGAGGCGAACAACTTGGCCTTGAACCCGTTGCTTGTCGCGGAAGCCGGTGAAGCATCCGCGTTGGCGGCGCAGGCCATGAGCAGCGCCGCGGCCGCCTCCGTTGCCGTGATCATATCGGAAATATGGGCCTGAACCGCTTGGTGTACCCCAATCGGCTGACCGGCAATCGCTCGCTCCTTGGCATGCTGCACAGCCAAATCAACGGCGGCCTGAGCGATGCCCACCGATATAGCCGCTGCCGCAAAAATCCCCCAGTCCATGGCGGATTGGGATAGGACCTGCATTCCAGTGCCTTCGACGCCCAAGAGATTGCCGGCCGGAACCTGGCAGTCTTGGAAAAACATCTCTCGAGAGGATGTACTTCGAAGACCCATCTTGTCTTCAGGACGTCCAAAGGAGAGCCCGGCCGTATTGTTCTCTATGAGCAAAACGCTCATCCCTTGGGGGCCCTTTTCAGGTTCCGTTCTGACAAGAACTATGTAAAGGCCCGCTTCTCCACCCGAGGTGATGAAGATCTTTGAACCGTTGACGATGTAGTGATCACCCTGCCGGCGTGCGGTGGTGGTGATGGCTCTGGCGTCGCAACCGCTGTTCGGCTCATGAACGGCAAAGGCGCCGAGCATACGGCCGTTCAACATGGCCGGCAGCCATTTCTGCCTTGCCGCTTCAGTGCCCGTTATTTCAACAGCCTTTTGCGCGACGTTGTGTGACACATACACCAACGCTGTTGAAGCGCAGGCCCTGCCGATTTCAGTCACCACCGAGGTGAAAGTCGCCCTGTCAGCGCCGATTCCGCCATAGGTTTCCGCTATGGCCATCCCCAGGAGGCCGCATTCCCCCAGGATGTGTATTTCATCCCACGGGAAAGTGGAGTTTTCGTCCCTTTCGCCGGCGTTCGGAGCGATGCGCTCCAAGGCGACCTGTCGGGCCAGCCGCTTCACTTCTTTCTCGACAAAACCATGCTTTTTACCCATGTTATCCTCCTTTCCGTAATTACGCTCCCTGGCCACTGGCTGTTGACGCTTCACCGGAGAGCAGAGAGTCAAACACGGCCGACGTTTCCTGCACGATGGCGGCATCGCTAGGAAGTTGGATGGTTGGTGTGCCATTGCGGTCAAATCTCGCCAGCAGCGGGTCATCCCGCAAAGCCCAAATCCTGTCTGTCCCGAACTTTTTAACCGCTTCGAACGGCCAGCTATCCGGTGGGAACTGTACCTGGTTGACGACCAATACCGGTTGACAAGTTTGAATAGGGAGGTCCCCAATGAGGGACGCGATTCTGCAAGCTGTCGTGAGACCGCGTCTGCTCGCATCGGAAACCACTATCAGCAGGTCAATATCCTTTAGCGTCAACCTGCTGAAATGCTCCATGCCGGCTTCATTATCGACCACCATGTAATTGTAGTTTTGCATCATGCGTTCCATGAGGTGGCTAAGCAGGTTGTTGGCGGCGCAATAACACCCCGGTCCCTCCGGTTTTCCCATGGCAATGAGGTCAAAGTCCCCTCCCTCAACCACGGATTGTTCCATCTTCATTTCCATAAAGACATCCTTCGTCATGCCAGGGGGAACTTCCTTCTTCATCGTCTCTCTGGCGTCACTCAGTGATTCGTGAAGCGGAACGCCGAGTACTTCATTAAGATTTGAGTTGGAATCAGCGTCCACAGCAAGAATCGGCTTCAGGTCTTTTTGGATCATGTAGCGGATCAAAAGCCCCGCAATGGTGGTTTTCCCTGTTCCTCCCTTACCTGCCAAGGCGATTGTAAAGCTCATGCGATATTCTCCTTTGAAAGATTGTCATGACGTACCTGGGCTGCCTGCCGCAGGACGAGCCCCTCCAATTTTCTGCAGTAAAACCGTGCCAATAGCGCCGGCCAAAAGAATTAGGCCCGCCGAGACCAAAAAGATCGCCTCATATCCCCAGGCATTAAGAATCTTTCCGTTGATAAATGTACCGATCCCGCCGCCGACGAACATATTAAAGGAGGCAAGAGCCATGACCGTACCCCGTCTTGCGGGCATCAGCTGCTGGGCGGTGGTGATGAGAGTTGATTGAATCATAATGAACCCCAGGCCAAACCCGGCCAAGGATACGGAAAGAAGCACCGCTGAGTGCCAGACGCTCATGAGCGCCCACGCGATACAGGCGGCACCTCCTGCCGCAAGGAGAAGCTTGCTCCCAAACTTTTGTCTCAGAACACCTGCCTTCCTCCCACCCAAAACCGTGGCCAGGCCGAAGAAGGTGAGGATTAGGCCTACCAAAAGAATGTTGTACCCCGTTCTGGTCTCCACGAACTTTCCGGCATAGGTGAAGCTGCCGAATACTGAAGCGCCTACAAGGAAGATGATGGCTACGGTTTTCAGCAGAGCAGGATTGGCGAATGCCTCCTGGTAGGCGGTCCTGAGATTCATTTTGGAAACTGTCCCGGGCTGTCTCACCAGAATGCGCAGCATAAGAAAGGCGATGACAAGTTCTGCCATCCCGTAAAGCAGATACACAAGCCTCCAAGAGCCGAAAAAAGCCAATCCACCCCCGATAGCAGTAGCAGATGCACCGCCGAGGAACATCATGCCCAGTACTCTTCCCAGTGCATTTTGAACCTCCTTGGGATCATTGCCGAAGAGATCGCCGACAAGAGACATGGTCACCGGAAGAATGGCCGCGGCAAATGCACCGTTAACAGCCCGAATGGCGCTGAGAGATACGATGTCGAATGCGGCTGCTGCAAGCATGCTGAAAATAGCCGTGCCAAAGGCGGCCAGATTAATAATCCTGGCCTTGCCGAAGCGATCGGCAAGAGGCCCGAAAAGAAGGGTGAACAAACCGAAGGGCAGCATATAGGCTACAACCGAAAAAGCTGCCTGGCTGATCTCAAGATGAAGGTCCCTGGCAATCTCAACAATCAGTGGGGCGGCGGCATAGTTGTCGCCATTGCACCAGAAGGCCATCATCCCCAGGATGAAGACCATCCTTCCTGCCTTCACGTCTGTGCCGGCAGTCAATTTCGAAGCATATTGCCTGCCGGGATTCGTATCCTCTGTATCAGTCTGGTTGTCTTTCCTTGACATCACTCCCTCCTTTAATTGTTTAGTAGATAAGCAATTGCTAAATCAAAATTCAAAAAAAAGAGACCTTGCGCTTATATCGTCTTCATCTTTTTGATCCTCGCTCTCAGCTCCTGAAGCTCTTCCTGCAGTTCCCGTTCGCGTTCTAAGAGTGCGGCGAGGTCCTCTTGCGAACCATCGGCGTCATTATCCTCCGCCCGGCAAGATCCTTCGCAACCGCAACTGCAGACTTCGCTAAGAACTTCTCTGTATTGTCCCATAGCGGCGTGATCGATCTCATATGGCAGCATGTACCCCTTTCTTTCGTTGCGGACCAAGCCTGCGTAACGAAGTACCTTCAGATGCTGCGACACGGCCGAGGCGGTCATGTCCAGGGTTTCCGCCATTTCCTTCACGCTAAGAGGCCCCTTTTCCCTAAGTATCTCAATGATCCTGATTCGGGTTGTGACGCTCAAGACTTTAAAGAGTTCAGCCTGCTTGCATTCCATCTGTTCATCCTAACTAAATAAGTAGTTGCTTATATGCTACATGCTTTTCCCGGGCCTGTCAAGCTTTTTTTGAAAAACTTGAAAGTATAAATATTCAGGTGCTAAATCTGCACCATTGGGCCACACGATGGTATAGCCTTTAAGAAAAAGCTTTTGGATTTATGCCAGATAACCAGCCCTTATTCTTTGTCTTAACAATCGAAAATCCAAAATCTAAAATTCTATGGAAGCTGACTTTCAGGCCGGTCGGCGCAACAGCACATAGCTCCGGTAGGCGTAGGTCACCGGAACACTCCAGATGTGCACCAGCCGCGTAAACGGCGAATAGCCCAGCAGGGCCAGGGCGGTCAGGATGTGCAGTTTATAGCTGAGAGGCACCGGCTCCATGAGGCCGGGCTTTGGGGCCAGAATCACGATGCTGCGTATCCAGGGCGCTACTGAATACAGGACGTCGTAATGGGTGAAGATCACGTTGTACAGGCCTGTGGCCGAAACAAGCAGGATGAAGACCAGCAGCAGATAATCATTGAATGAGGTAACGGCGGCGATCCGCTCCTGTTTAAAGCGGCGGGCCAGCAGCCAGATCACACCCGGCACCATCAGCAGCCCGGCAATCAGACCGGCCCAATAGGCCAGAAAATTGTGGGCCGAAGCCGAGACCCCGGCCAAATCATACATCCACTGTGGGATCAGCATGCCGCCGGCATGGCCGATAAGGGTCAGCAGCGCGCCCCAGTGGAACATAGTGATGCCGTATTTCAGGCTGCCTTTGTGCAGGAACTCGCTGGAGCCGGCGTTCCAGCGCCTCAGGTCGGTTGCGTAACGCCAGGCGTGGCCGACGACAAAAACAGTAATGGCCAGGTAGGGAAACACGACAAAGGCCAAAGCATTGCTCCAATCAGTCATGACCGCCTCCCTGCGTTTCCATCTGCAGATGCTTCGAATAGAGTGGACAGCACCTCAAAAAGTTCTGCATACGAACTCTGGGCGGCTTTCAAACGCTCGGCCAGAAGCCGGACCGTCTGCCGGTGCTCGCTGATGATCCACTGCAGATCGTTGTCTGCCCCTTGCGAGAGCAATTCCAGAACCAGGGGCAGGTAATCCGGCAGTTCAGCCCGGCGCGGCTCGAATCCGGCGGCTTCGCAGGCTTCGGCAAAGCGGGCCAGAGCCGGGCTACGCTTCTGGCCGTCCCCCCACTGATGATAGGTAAGATGCAAACAGGTGGGCGGACTGAGGTCGAATGCCCCTGAGAAGGCTTCCTGGACAGTCAGCAGGGGGGTTCTGGCCAGGTACTGCAGGAACTCGCGGATCCGCGCCCGATCCGAGCCCTCAAAAGCCGATTCGAGCAGGGCCTGCTCCGGCAGCAGGGCTTCGATCATCCCGGCCTCTGGAAATTGGAGCAGGCAGGACAGGATCTTCATCTGTTTTCTGTTGCTTCGGTTCATAGCCTCAGTCAAACCCCAGCCCTCCCTGTTCTGCACGCATATCTGCGGCATCCGGGGTTGGAGCCGTGGGGACCACGAAGCGGTCCCCGTACTTGGCAATGGCCAGTAAGCGATACATTTCCGAAATTTGAGCTTCGTTCAGTCCGGTTTCCCGGAGAACGCCTTTGTCCGGGGCTTCCCCCAGCCGGGAGGAGCGCATGTAGGCCCGAAGCGCCAACAGGCCTTTCAAGGCGCCGCGCACCGGGGCCTCGTCTCCCGCTGCCAGCAGGTTGGCCAGGTAGCGGACCGGTATGCGCATTACGGAGAGCATCTCCTCCGGGCCGGCCGGCTCCTTGCCTGCCAAAAGCGGGCTCAGCGGGGGGATATACCAGACCATGGGCAGGGTTCGGTATTCCGGATGAAGCGGCAGGGCCAGGCGCCACCGGCGCATCAGCCTGTCCACAGGGGATTGTTGGGCGGCGCGAAGCGTGCCCGCAGAAAGGCCCTGTTCTTCGGCTGCCTTCAGGACGGATCGATCCTGGGGATCGAGCATGATATCCAGATGGCCGGGATAAACCTGCTTGGGGTCGGCAGGGGAGGCCGCTTCGGCAAGCCGGTCCGCATCATAGAGGATCACCCCAAGGTAGCGGATGCGGCCCACGCAGGATTCCGAGCACAGGGTGGTCAGGCCGCTTTCCGTGCGGGGATAGCAGAAGATACATTTTTCCGAAGTGCCGCTTTGCCAGTTGAAATAGACCTTCTTGTAGGGACATCCGCTCACGCAGTATCGCCAGCCGCGACACCGGGTCTGATCCACCAGCACGATGCCGTCTTCGTCTCGTTTGTACAGGGCCCCCGATGGGCAGGAAGCCGCGCAGGCCGGATTCAGGCAGTGCTCGCACAGCCGGGGGAGATACAACATGAAGACCCGTTCGAATTCCAGATACTGCCGGGGATCCAGCCCCTCGAAGTTGAGGTCCCTGCCGCCGGTTTCGCAGGCTCCGGCCAGGTCGTCCTCCCAGTTCGGTCCCCAGTCCAGATCCATTTTTTTGCCGGTCAGCTGCGAATGGGGGCGGATGGCAGGCTGATGCCTTCCGCGCGGGGACGAGATCAGCTGCTCGTAGTCATAGTCCCAGGGTTCATAGTATTCGTCGATCTGCGGCAGATCGGGGTTATGAAATATCCGGGCCAGTTTCCGGGTCCGGCCCCCGGCCCGTAAGGACAGCCGGCCGTTTTCCTCCTGCCAGCCGCCTTTGTGCAGGGACTGGTTTTCCCACTCCCTAGGATAGCCGATCCCGGGCTTGGTCTCCACGTTGTTGAACCACATGTATTCTGCGCCTTTACGGTTGGTCCAGACATTCTTGCAGGGGATGCTGCAGGTGTGGCAGCCGAGGCACTTGTCCAGATTCAAGACCATGGCCAGCTGGGCTTTAATCTTCATACCAGTCAATCTCCCCGGCTTTGCGGACCACGATCACCTCGTCGCGCTGGGTTCCGGTCGGTCCGTAGTAATTGAAAAAATAACTGAACTGGGCGTAGCCTCCGATCATGTGGGTGGGCTTGACCACGATGCGGGTCACGCTGTTGTGGGTCCCGCCGCGCTGTCCGGACCGCTTTGAGCCGGGCGTGGTGATCAGCCGCTCCTGGGCGTGGTACATGAAGGCCTTGCCCCGGGGGATGCGGTGGCTGACCACGGCCCTGGCCATGACCACCCCATTGACGTTGAAGCATTCCAGCCAGTCGTTGTCTCTGACCTCTATGGACCGGGCGTCCTCGTTGTTGATCCAGATGGCCTCACCGCCACGGAACAGGGTCAGCATGACCAGGGTGTCCGAATAGGTGCTGTGGATGGACCACTTGGAATGCGGGGTCAGATAGTTCAGTATGATCTCCTGGCCGGGCTCTCTGGAAATCCCGGTGGAACCCAGGGCCTGCATGTCCAGCGGCGGCCGGTACAGGGGCAGATTCTCGCCAAAGGCAAGCATCCATTCGTGGTCCATGTAGAACTGGGCCCGGCCGGTCAAGGTCCGGAAGGGCAGCTTCTGTTCGATGTTGATGACAAAGGGGGAATAGCGCCGCTCTTTGCTTTCCATTCCGCTCCAGGTGGGCGAGGTCATGATTTCCCGGGGCTGGGCCGTGAGGTCGGCAAAGGTCATTCGTTCGCCTTCACGATCCCGGCTCAGATGGGAAAGCTTCAGCCCGCTCACTTTTTCCAGGCTCCGCCAGGATTTGACGGCCGTGGCCCCGTTCGTCTCCGGGGCCAGGCCGAGTATGGCTGAGGCCACGTCCCGGCCGTCATGCAGGCGGGGCAGGCCCTGGGAAACACCGGGTACGGCCACCGTTCCCAGCTCTTGTTTGAGCCGTTCATATTCCTGGTCCGCCTTCCAGGCAACGCCTTTGGCCCCCATGCCATCACGTGCGGCCAGGGGTCCCAGCGCGGTCATCATGGCGCAGACATTGGGATAGTCCCTCTCGACCACGGCCAGATGGGGCAGGTTCCTGCCGGCAGCCGGTTCGCTGTCTTCACTTTTCCAGTCCCTGACCCGGGGCTGGGCGATTTCGCCCGGCGTGTCGTGGGCCAGGGGGGTGGCCACCAGATCTTTCTGCCGGCCCAGGTGCTCTTCGGCCAGACTGGAGAACTTCTCGGCTATGGCCTTGAACTGATCCCAATTGCTGCGGGTATCCCAGGGCGGGTCAATGGCCGGATTGAAGGGATGGATAAAGGGATGCATGTCCGTGGTGCTCAAATCGTGCATTTCATACCAGGAGGCCGCCGGAAGGACCACGTCCGAGTACAGGGCGGAAGTGGACATGCGCATTTCCATGGTCACCAGCAAATCGAGTTTGCCTTCTGGTGCGGGCTCCCGCCAGCGGATCTGCTCCGGTCGGCTGGAGCTTTCCGGAGCGGAGACCGCGCTCTCCACGCCGAGCAGGTGCTTCAGGAAATACTCATGCCCTTTGCCGCTGGCCCCCAGGAGATTGGCCCTCCAGAGAAAGAGCACCCTGGGGAAATTGTTCGGATGATCCGGATCTTCAATGGCAAAGCGAAGATCGCCGTTTTTGATCCGGTCCTCGACAGAAGCGATGATTGCCTCGTCGGATTCGGCCCCGTCCGCCTCGGCCTGACGGCAGGTCTCCAGGGGATTTTCATCGAATTGCGGGTAAGACGGCAGCCAGCCAAGTCTGGCGGCAAGCGCGTTGTAGTCGGCCGGATGCCTGAAGGGCAGGCTGTTGCGATGCAGCGGAGAGGCCAGGGTCCCGGCATCCATGCTCTCGTAGCGCCACTGGCCGCTGGCGAAATAAAAGAAGGAGGTCCCGTTGACCTGCCTGGGCGGCCGCTTCCAGTCCAGAGCGAAGGCGATCTGGGCCCAGGCCGAAATCGGCCGGATCTTTTCCTGGCCCACGTAATGGGCCCAGCCTCCACCGTTGACCCCCTGGCAGCCGCAGAGCGTGGTCAGGTTGATAATGGCCCGGTAGGTCATGTCGCTGTGAAACCAGTGATTGGTCCCCGCACCCAGAAAGATCATGGCCCTGCCCCTGGTTTTTTCCGCAGTCTCGGCGAACTCCCGGGCCACACGCACGGCCTCGGCTGCCGCAACCCCGGTGATCCGCTCCTGCCAGGCCGGGGTATAGGGCTTCGGATCCTGAAAATCCGCTGGATATTCAGAAAGGTCTGCATCCGCCGGGAGGTTGGCCGCATCTGCGGCCATCAGGCCCAGGTTGGCGGCCATGAGGTCGAAGACCGTGGCGACAAAGATCTCCTTCTCCTCTTTTTCTATCTTGCGTACCGGCACATAGCCGGTCTTCGCGCCTGAGCCGCTCACGGCAAACACCGGGAACCGCGTCTTGCACCATCCCTGGTTAGACCGGCTGAAGCTCAAGACGGGATCAAGCGGGGCCTCGGTCTGTGCGTTTTTCAGGTGCAGGTTCCAGCGGCCTTCTTCGCCCCAGCGAAAGCCGATGCCGCCGTTTGGCACCACGGCTTTGTCCGAGCCCGCGTCCCAGAGCAGAGGTTTCCATTCGGCATTTGGCTGCCAGCTGCCAATATCCGAGGCCCTGAGGAAACGTCCCGGCAGCCAGCCTGACTCGCCCGGATCCAGCCGGACCAGAAAGGGTAGGTCGGTATAGGTCTTGGCGTATTCGGTGAAATAGGCAGACTGCCGATCCAGATAATATTCCTTGAAGATGACCTGGGTCATGGCCATAGCCAGGGCCCCGTCGGTTCCGGCCCTGGCCGGCAGCCAGGTATCGGCGAACTTGCAGTACTCGGCGTAGTCCGGGGCCACGGCCGTTACCTTCGCGCCCCGGTAGCGGGCTTCCGTGTAGAAATGGGCGTCCGGAGTGCGGGTCATGGGCAGGTTGGTGCCCCAGACGATCATGTAGGCGGCCTCAAACCAGTCCGCGCTTTCCGGGACATCGGTCTGCTCCCCCCAGATCTGGGGCGAGGCCGGAGGCAGATCCGCATACCAGTCATAGAAGCTGATCATGGAAGCGCCGATCAGGGACAGAAAGCGGGCCCCGGAAGCGTAGCAGACCATGGACATGGCCGGGATGGGCGTAAACCCGAAGATCCGGTCGGGGCCGTATTGCTTGATGGTCTGAACCAGGGAGGCCGCGACCAGGGTGGCGGCCTCTTCCCAGGAGACCCTGACCAGGCCCCCCTTGCCCCGCACCCTCTGATAGGCTCTGGCCTGTTTTGGATCGTTGCTCAGACGCTGCCAGGCCGTGACCGGATCGGTGCATTCTTTCAGGGCCCGCCGCCACATGTCCAGCAGCTCGGAGCGGACATACGGGTATTTGATCCGCACCGGACTGTAGGTATACCAGGAAAAGGTGCATCCCCGGGGACACCCCCTTGGTTCATGGTCCGGCAGGCCCGGACCGCAGTCCGGGTAGTCGGTGGCCTGCACCTCCCACATGATCAGGCCGTTTTTGACGTACACGTCCCAGGAACAGGAGCCTGTGCAGTTGACCCCGTGGGTGGTGCGGACCTTTT
>JAIPDR010000049.1 GCA_021737615.1 Desulfohalobiaceae bacterium
AGATGGTTCCCTGGAATTCAGCCACTGTGCCGATACTCAGCCATGGATTCAGCCGCGGATCGGCCATTTTTGAAGCCTTCGGCATTCATCCCGGTACTGATGGGGTCTATGCCTACCGCATGGACAAACACCTGGACCGGCTCTTTCGCAGCGCCGAATTGCTGGGCATGAAGCTGGGATCATCCAGAGAGGCCATCGCGGACGGGGTGAGGCAAACAGTCAAAGAAAACCAGATCGGCAGGGGGCTGGTCAAGATAGTAGCATATTGGAGTGAGGAGGCGGTTATCAAGCTCGTCTTGGATTCAAAGCTGGATGTTTCCATCTTCGCTGTTCCCGCAAATGAGGAGCTCGCTTTGGATCAGGTGAGCCCCATTGATGTCTGTTTCAGCAAATGGCGAAAAATCAGATCGGATATGATACCCGCAGAGGCCAAGGCCTGCGCCAACTATCTAAATGGCTATCTGGCCCGGAAAGACGCCATGGACCGCGGCTACGATCTGGGGATTCTTTTGGACAGCGAGGGCTACGTGGCAGAGGGTTCCATTGAATCCGTCTTCATGGTCAAAGACGGCAGTCTGTTCACTACTCCCACCGGTAATATCCTAAGGAGCGTCACCAGGTTGTCGATTCTTGAAGCAGGCCCCAAATACGGGATTTTTGTTTCAGAGCAGCGATTTTCACCGGAAATGCTTCTGGAGGCAGATGAAATCTTCACCTCGCATACCGGCATTAAGGTCCTGCCGGTCAAGCGTCTTGAAGAACGTGAATTGTCCCCGGTTCCCGGGCCGGTGACCAAGCAAATGATGGACATGATGCAGGCCGTCTGCACCATGTCTGATCCGAACTTCAAGGACTGGTTTCAACCCATGTACTAAAAATTTTATGCCCGCTGAATCTGTATAGGACAATCAGCCTTGTCTGTCCAAGGGCTGTCGTTTACTTCCAGTCCGGCCCATGGTAGGCAAAACTAATGAGCTCAAGATCAAGTGCATGGAAACCGTGCGCGCCCGGGCCGCTTAAAAGCGCGGCCGGCCTGCTGCTCGTCTCTTTGCTTTTGCTAAGCGCCTGCCGGGCCTTTGCCCCGGAGGTCCTGCCCGACCTGAAGCGTTATACCCAGAAGGCCTCCCAGTATGTCGGTCCGGCCGGACCGCCGTCAGATTTCCCCGGCCCGGCCCGCCCGCTTCAACAAAAGGAGGACTTTTTACAAAAGTACTTCCGGCCTTGGCATGCGGGTGAGCCCATTTTTCCCAAAGATACCCTGTTCTGGCCCCTCGAGCCTGAATGGGAGCAGCGGCTTTACGGGGAGAACACCCTCCCCCGTTCACCGGAATGGCTGGCCTCGCTCTTTGCAAAAGCCCAGCCGGACAGGTTTCCTCTTCTTGATGCAAGGGGCATTACCCTGACCAATACGGATCTAAGGGCCATGCCCACCCGCAAACCCGCCTTCCACGATTTCGACGAACCGGGTGAAGGCTATCCTTTTGACTACTTTCAAAATTCCGCACTCTGGGCCAACACCCCGGTCCACATCGTCCATGTCTCCAGGGACAAGCAGTGGCTGCTGGTGGAAGCCGGCTGGGTCTTCGGCTGGGTCCAGGCCCGGGATATCGGACTTGTGGATTCACAATTCGTCGCCGATTTTAAACAAAGCGAGATGGCGGCCTTCATAAAGGACCGTGTTCCGGTGATTGATGCCGGCGGAACCTTCCGTTTCACCGGCCGCATCGGGGGGCTGCTGCCTGTCATTGACCGGCAGAACGATACGGCCCTGGTCCTCATCGCCGCGGCAGACGCCGGGCAGAGAGCGGTCATAAGGCAGGCCCGGCTGAGCCTGGGCAGCTGGGCCGGCTTCCCCCTGGACCCGGCCCCGGAAAACCTGGCCCGGATGGCCGATGTCTTTCTCGGACAGGTCTACGGCTGGGGCGGCCTCTACCAGAACAGGGACTGCTCGGCCCTGCTCCGGGATCTGTTCACCCCGTTTGCCGTCTGGCTGCCCAGAAACTCCTCGCAGCAGGCCGAACAGGGACGGGTCGTCTCCCTGGAGGGGCTTTCCTCCAGGGAGAAAACAAGGCTTATCCTGGAGAAGGGGGTCCCTTTTCTGACCCTGCTCCGGAAACCGGGGCACATCATGCTCTATATCGGCTCCAGCCAGGGCCGGCCCCTGGTCATGCATTCCCTGTGGGGCTTGAAAACCCGGGATTTTTTTCAAGGAGAAACAAGGTACGTGGTCGGCCGGACCGTGATCACCTCCCTGACTCCGGGAAAGGAGCTGCCGTTTTTCATGCGCCCCCGAAGCACCCTGCTTAAGCAGGTGCAGAGCATGAATATCCTGCTGGACCCATCATAAGGCATTCACCCCTCGCTCCCCGGTTCTGATCCGGACGACCTCTTCAACCGGAGAGATGAATATCTTGCCGTCTCCGACCTTTCCGGTCCGGGCCGCTTCCAGGACGGCCTCCACCACCTCCTGGAGTCCGCCCTGGTCCAGAACCGTTTCCACCTTGACCTTGGGAACCAGGTCTATCTGATATTCCGCTCCCCTGTAGATCTCCATGTGGCCGCGCTGGCGGCCGAATCCGCTGATTTCAGTAACGTTCATCCCCTTGCAGCCTTGTGCTGTCAGGGCCTCTTTGACTGCATCCAGCCTCGAGGGTCTGATGATGATTTCCATTTTTTTCATAACCCACCTCACTAATATAATGAAACATTCCCTTTCGTTATGACCTGCTCAAAGCTTATAGCCTGTTTCACTGTGTTGGCTGAGGTCCAGCCCAATTTCCTCATCTTCCGGAGAAACACGAAGTCCGATCAACACATCCACCAGTCTCAAAATGGCATAGCTAAGAACAAAGGAAAAAACACAGGCCCCGACAATGGACACGACCTGGATGAGAAGCTGGCCCGCATTCCCCAAAAACAATCCGTCGGCTCCGGAGCCGTTTATGGCTTGACTGGCGAAAAGGCCCGTGGCCAGGGCCCCCCAGATGCCTCCCAGGCCATGGATCCCAACCACGTCCAGCGAATCGTCATACCCCAGCCGTTCCTTGAGCAGGACGCCCCAGTAACAGATACAGCCGGCCAGGAGACCAAGAATCAACGAAGAAATCGGTCCGACGAACCCGGCCGCCGGGGTGACGGCCACCAGCCCGGCCACGGCGCCCGAGGCCGCCCCCAGGGTGGTCGGCTGGCCCCGGTGCATTTTTTCAACCAGCAGCCAGCCCAAAAGAGCCATGGCCGCCGCCAGATGCGTGGTCACAAAGGCATTGGCCGCCAGACCGTCCGCGGCCAGGGCGCTCCCGGCATTGAAGCCGAACCAGCCGAACCAGAGGATGGCCGCTCCGGTGACGGTCATGGGCAGATTGTGCGGTATGAAGGGCTTCTGGCCAAACCCCTCCCGCTTGCCCAGGACCAGGGCGCAGGCCAGGGCCGCGCTGCCGGAACTCATGTGGACCACCGCCCCCCCGGCGAAATCGAGGGCGCCCATAGAGCCCATCCAGCCACCTCCCCAGACCCAATGGCATAATGGACTGTAGACAAAGGTGGTCCAGAGCACGACAAACAGGAGATAGGCCCTGAACTTCATGCGCTCGGCAAAGGCCCCGCTGATCAGAGCCACGGTGATCACGGCGAACATGCACTGAAAGACCATGAAGACCAGATGCGGGATGTTGCCGGCCAGGTCGGGGTTTGGCAGCTGTCCTACCCCCTTCAGGAACAAAAAGTCGGACCCGCCGATGAGACCGCCGATGTCCGTGCCGAAGGCCAGGCTGTAGCCCCAGAGGATCCAGACCAAGGTCACCAGGGACAGGGCGATGAAGCTCTGCATGATCGTTCCAAGAACGTTTTTTGACCTGGTAAGTCCCCCGTAGAACAGGGCCAGCCCCGGGGTCATGAACATGACCAGGGCTGCGGCGATGATAATAAAAACCGTGTCGGCTCCATTCATAAAGATTCCTCCTTTTTAGGATGTGGTGAACGCAGGCTGATCCTGGTGACACCTGCCTTGCTGGAGAACCTGACCGGCAAAGGATCCGGAATCTTTTCTCCGGAAAGAGGATCAGCAGATCAATTCAACAATAGCAATCTGTATGCCAAAAACTGATATACCGCATCATTTCACATACATATTGATTTGTTCATTTAAAATATCTCAAAAAATATACACAAAATAGTACCATCATCAGAAAGGGCGCGCTTGCTGATACATTTTTGTTGTTTTTTTCTACAGAAAGGAGAAGACGGAGTGAGATGCCGAGGCTCGGGATGGATCAGGCCAACTGGTGGCCCTGACTGCTCTTCTTGGCGGAAAACAGCTTGAGATACTCTTGCTGGGCCTGGTCTGAGCCGACCAGGAAGAGTTCGTCCTTTGGCTGAAAGACATAGGACGGTCCGGGGTTGATGTGCATGGTACCCCTGGAATTGACCGCCACCAGATTGCACCCGGTCAGTTTTCTGATCCTGCACTCGGACAGGGACTTGCCCACAAACAGAGAAGGGGCCGTCTTGCGGAACAGGTTGAGCCCCTCGGCCAAGACCTGCAGATCGTTGGGCTTTAAGAGGTTGAAACAGGAGTATCGCTCTCCTTCCAAAAGCATCAGCCAGTGAAAGAGGATCGTGTACAGGCCGATCAACAGGATCAGAACCAGGGAAACTTGATCAGAAACCCGATGTTTCGCTCCCTGGAAGTGTTGAAGAAATAGGCCAGCTGACTGAAGAAGAATTTCATTGTGCTTGACCGGCTGATAAAGTTCCGGGTAAAAGCCCTCGGCCCGGAATAGTCTCGAGCATACCGGGAGCGTCGGCCCCGGTCAAGGTTCGGCCCCATCCGGATATGCTTCAAAGGCAAAATCTCCGGGGTTTCGGGCAATGTCAATCAGAAGGCGGGAAAAAAAGCTGCTCTCCCGGCCCTGTCAAAAAAAGCCCTTAGACAAACAAGTTGTCTAAGGGCCTGAAATTCCTGGTGCGCCAGGGGCGATTCGAACACCCGGCCTTCTGATTCGTAGTCAGATGCTCTATCCGGCTGAGCTACTGGCGCCTAACAAAACCAATATGTGGTTCCGAATCGATTGTCAAGGCTTTATCCCTGCATCGGCCAGCACGCACTGGACCCACTCCAGGCTGGCTTCCCAGGCCAGCCCGGCATTTACCTGAAAGCGGTGGTCGGCCTCAGGGATCAAGCGTATGTCTTTGGGCTCCCCGGCTGCGGCGTAGATCTTCTCCGCTTCCCGGGGAGGGACGCTCTCATCCCGGCTGCCGTGAACGATCAGCAGGCGCCGGGGTGAAATCCTGGACGCAGATCGAAGCACATCGTGTTCTTTCAGATCGTCGAGAAAAGACTCCCTGATCCGGACCGAGCCCTCGGGACTCTGCAGGCTGATCAGCTCCGAATCCGGGGCACGGTCCGTGGCCAACCCGGCAAAGAGTTCATAAGGCCTGGCCGGCGCGGCCCAGGAGCAGACCGATCGGACCCGCGGGTCCTCTGCAGCCTGGCAGATGACGGTCGTTCCCCCGAAGCTGCGGCCCATGGTCAGCACGGGCAGCGGAAACCGCTCCCGGCACCAGGTCACGGCCGCGTTCAGATCCTTGACCTGCCCGCTGAGGGTCAAGTCCTCGAACTGCCCCTGACTCTCGCCGTTGCCGGCAAAATCGAAGACCAGGACAGAGATGCCGGCCTTGGCGGAAAGGAAACTGCCCATCTCCAGGGTCCTCCCTCCACCCTCCTTGCTTCCGGTGAAGCCGTGGCAGACAACAAGCACGGCCTGCGGCTTCCCTTCTGCCTCCAGAAACAGCCCGCACAAGATCAGCCCCTCGGGGTTCTCAAACCGGATTTTCGTGTACTTCCCCTTCTCCACCTGCATTTCCTCCAAAAAAATCAATTCCTTTTTGTTTGACTTGTCATCCTGAAAGGATTATGTTAAAGAAATAGGCTTGAAAACACAACATTGCAAAGGATCTTCCATCCGCATTTTTATACTATGAAAGCATTTCTCTTGATTCTCCCGGCCATTGCCGCGGGCTGCCTCCTTCTCCCGGCTGAGGCCATGGCCTGGGGTCCCGGTGTCCATCTGGCCCTGGGCAATCATCTGCTGGGCAATCTCCAGCTCCTGGCCGGGCCGGTGGCCGCGGTGATCCAGACCTACCAGGAATCCTTTCTCTACGGCTGTCTCAGTGCCGATATCCTGGTCGGGAAAGGGAAAAAGCTGACCAGGACCCATTGCCACAGCTGGCAGGCCGGGCTGAAGCTACTGGATTCCGTCCCTGAAGACAACCTAAAGGCCTATGCCTACGGATATCTGAGCCATCTGGCCGCAGACGTAGTGGCCCATAATTACTATGTCCCCAACATGCTTCAGCTCGGGAAGGGAAAAGGAAAAATATCCCATGTCTATATCGAGATGCAGGCCGATCGAAACATCTGCCACAACCGGACGGAGTTGAAAAAAATCCTGGCCAGGCCCCAGAAAAGAGCCGATGCCCTGCTTGTCAATATCTTAAAGAAACCCAGAGTCATCTTTTCTTTTAAAAAGGGATTGTTCCGATCCGGCCTGGCCCTGTCCAGGAAACAGGCCTGCTCTTGTTATCTGGACTTCATGGCAGAGAAGACGGCATCAGACTCAGACTATTTCGAATATCAGGACGAGATGACCAAGCTTTCCTTTTATTTGATCATCGACTGTTTGCAGAACACAGAAAGCTCTGTTGTTTCTGATTTCGATCCCATGGGCTTTGAAAACCTGGGAGTGGTCAAAAAGAGCAAGACTCCTTCGACGCAGAAGATGAGCCAGGTCAAACCTTTTTTTCTGCCTGCTCTGAACTTACTGGCCCTGGATACTTCAGGTTAAGATCGCCCTGGCGAGTCGTTCCCGGCCTCAGTCAGCAGAACAAAGTTCCGGCACAGCCGGTTTTGACTATCCGCCCTCACTTGAAACCTTGGGTAAACCTCAGTGAGGGTTTTTGTTATTTAAACACAAGCAGAATACCACAACCTGCGTCTAAGAAAACATCATGAAAGAGCACGATAACGCAACCCAAAACCAGGAAAAGGGCCTGCTCTGTTCCACATACTCCAGGTACCCCTTGGAGATTGCCAGAGGCAGGGGCAGCAAGCTCTACGACCCCCAAGGAGTTGAATACACAGATCTTCTTGCGGGTATCGCCGTCTGTGGTCTGGGCCATTGCCATCCGGAAATATCCGCCGTGATCAAGGAGCAGTCTGATACCCTTGTCCACTGCAGCAACCTCTTCTATCAGAGACCGCAACTGGATCTGGCTAAGGCCCTGACCGGGAGCTGCAGCCTGGATCGCGTTTTTTTCTGCAATTCAGGGGCTGAAGCCAATGAAGCGGCCCTGAAGATAGCCAGGCGGTACATGCAAACCATCCGCGGCCTGAAGGCCCATGAAATCGTCTCCCTCGAGGGTTCTTTTCACGGAAGGACCCTGGCCACCCTGACCCTCACCGGCCAGGACAAGGTAAAAGAAGGCTATGCCCCGCTGCCCCCTGGTTTCAAGACCGTGCCCTTTGCCGATATCGAGGCCGTGGAAGCGGCTCTTGGAGACAAGACCGCCGCCGTCCTGGTGGAGATCATCCAGGGAGAAGGTGGAGTCCGCTGCCTGCCCCGGGAATTTCTCCATGAGTTGCAAGATCTCTGCCGGAGCCGGGGCTGCCTGTTCATGGTGGATGAGGTCCAGACCGGTCTGGGCAGGACCGGCAAGCTCTGGGCCCATCAGCACTTCGACCTCAGGCCGGATGTCCTGACCACGGCCAAGGGGCTGGCCAACGGGCTCCCTCTGGGGGCCATGCTGGTCACGGAAGAGGTCGGCCAGGCCTTTGGTCCGGGCAGCCACGCCACCACCTTTGGGGGAGGCCCCCTGGTCTGTGCCGTAGGGACCAGGGTCCTGGAAATCATCGAAAGAGACGGGTTGTGCCGGCGGGCCGCAGAGATCGGCAAAGAGACGCAGAAAGGCTTGCAAGAGCTCAAGGCCCGTTTCCCCGGCAAGATCAGGGAAGTCCGCGGGAAAGGCTTGATGCAGGGCATCGAACTGACTTTCCCCGCAAAAGGAGTCTGGCAGGGATTACTGGAGAAAGGGTTCATCTGCAATGTGGTCCAGGACCGTATTCTGAGGATACTGCCCCCTTTGATCATCAGCCGGGAAGAGATGACGGATTTTATCGATTCCCTGGAGGACGTCCTTTACCGGCAATGAGTTAACTTTGCACCCGGCCCTTTGCGCTGCTTCATCCATGTTCTGCATCCAGATTCTATCAGCTACGGACTTTCTCGACGATCTGTACTTGACTCTTGAAGATCTCTCGCCCTGGGGCTGGGAAGAGATTTGCACCGAGGACCAGGTCCGCGTTGTGATCCACTGCCGCCAGGAAGAAGCCGCCCGTCGCATCAGGCAGGCACTGGAGACAAAACACCCCTTGCTTTCGGTTCAGACTAAGCGTCAGGAGGTCAAGGACTGGAGCACGTCCTGGCGGGAATTTTTCACCCCTGTCCGCGTTCAGGAAAAATTTATTGTCCTGCCTTCATGGGATCAAAAGAAAACAAAAGACAGTTGCGAGATCCCCCTCTACATCGAACCCGGCTTGGCCTTTGGGACCGGACATCACCCCTCCACACAGCTCTGCCTCCGGGCCCTGGCCGAACTCCGGGCTTCCGGGGAGCTAAGGGCCGGTTCCTCTTTTTTGGATCTGGGCACGGGTTCCGGAATCCTGGGAATCGCCGCCGTCAAAATGGATCTGCACGGCCTTGGCCTGGACCTCGATCCTGAGGCCGTCGCAAACACATCCAGGAACAGGGTCTTGAACAAGACCGAAGACTCTCTGCTCCTTGGCACCGGGAGTCTCGACTGTATAAAACAGGGGGTCTCATTCGACCTGATACTGGCCAACATCCTTTCCCGTCCCTTGATTGAAATGGCTCCATTGCTTGTGTCCCTGCTGAAGCCGGCTGGTTTCCTCCTGCTTTCCGGCATCATGCTGGAGCAGGAAGAAGAGGTAATCCAAGCCTATCAGCGGCAGGAAGCCAGGAAGTTCAAGATCCTGCACCAGGAGGAATGGTCCGGATTGATCTTTAAAAGAGAAGCAAAATGAATAAGCCTATGTCAAGACAGGCGACCCTTTTGAATTTCTACAAGGCCATGCAGGATGCCCTTGGTCCTAGCAGCTGGTGGCCGGGAGATACTCCTTTCGAGGTCTGCCTCGGGGCTATCCTGACCCAGAATACCAACTGGTCCAATGTGGAGAAGGCCCTGACCAGGCTCAAAGACGAAAATCTTTTGGACCCGGAAAAAATTTTTTGTCTGGACCTTCCCACCCTGAGTGAATTGATCAAGCCGGCCGGTTACTTTCGGGTCAAGGGTCAGCGCATCTTGAATTTCCTTAGCTTTCTCAAAGACTCGGCGGACTTTCGACTCGAACTCCTGGCAAAACAACCCCTTGACGAATTGCGAACAAACCTGCTGACCGTGAAAGGAATCGGCCCGGAGACAGCAGACAGCATGCTGTTGTACGCCTTTTCCAAACCAAGCTTTGTTGTCGATTCCTATACCGCCAGGATCTGCAACCGCCACTCTCTGACACCCGAAGACATCGATTACGAAGAATTGCGCGGCTTTTTCATGGACGTCCTGCCCCGGGACGTCGAACTCTATAACGAATACCACGCCCTTTTGGTCAGAACCGGTAAAAACTGGTGCTTGAAAAGAGAAGGCAAGTGCCGGACCTGCCCCTTGCAACCTTTTTCGTAAGTTAATTTTTTGTTTGCTCTTCTCAATGCAGAAAACCGACTGCAGCTGCTTAAGGTCCTTCTTGGATCAGGCTCCTGCAGTCTCCTCTATTTCGAGCCGTGAACCAGGAACCCGTTCCCGTTTATCCAGGTCAGGGAATATGCAAAGCAATCATTTCTTGCGAATACTCAAGACCCCTTGGGCCGGGCTTTTATCATTGCTTCTTTTTTTTTCGTCCCCGGTTTGGGCAACGGGTCAAAAGGAGGCAATACTTGAAGACCTCTCGCAAAAGAACCGGTCTGTGGAGAAAGAAAAACGCCTTCTCGAAGAACTATCGTCCGAAGAGCAAGCACTCTATGCCAACCTGACCGAAATCGAAGACCGCATCAGCAGTCTTCGCTCTAGAAAAGAAAAGCAGCAGGAGAAGCTGAACCGGATCGCAAACGAAAATCAGAAACTGGAAAAATCGGCCGCCTCCCTCCAGTCAAGAGTCCGGGAACAGCGCAGTGAACTGCAGGGTATGCTCGAACAGCTCTGGTTTTTGTACCTTTCGAATCGAAACAAACGCTTCCAGGACTTCGGGGCCTGGGCCGAAACCGATTTGAAACTGACCTGGCTCTCTGCTATTTACCGTTCAGCCGGGGACAAACTGGAGCGCCTCCGGACCAGGGAAAAAGAGCTGAACCGCAACCTGGCCAGACAAAAAAAGGGCCGGGCCCGGATCAATGAACAGCTGGAATTGATTCAAGCCACCCAGGATAAACTCCTCAAAAGCAGACTCGTTTTCATGCGACAGCTGCAGAAAATTCGATCGCAAAGACTGGCCAAAGAAGAGCAACTGGCCCAGATAAAAGAAACGATTCAGCAGCTTGAATATAAGCTCAAAGCCTTTGAGACCAAACGGATCGCCGACCTCAAAGGGGCTCTTCCCTGGCCGGTTCAGGGGGGACTGGCCAGGAAATACAACCAGGATTCAAACCCTCCCCTGGAAGGCCTGGCTTTCACCACCCCAAAAAGAGCCGGTGTGCAATCCGTTTTCTGGGGCAAGGTCGTGTACAGTGATGTCCTCCGGGGATTCGGCAAGGTTGTTGTCATTTTTCACGGAAAACAGTACTATTCTTTATATGCCTTTCTTTCCAGGACAGTGGTAACTGTGGGCCAGGACGTGGAAAAAGGAGAGATCATCGGCTATACAGGCTACTATCCACTGGTCGAAGGTCCGGGACTCTACTTTGAACTTCGCCTGGGCCAGTCCCCGGTCAATCCCGGCCCCTGGCTGGCCGAAGCGGGTTGACAAAACATTGATTAATTCAGGATTAACCCCTTCAAAAATGGAGACTTTTATGCGCTGGTTTCACTCGCTGGGAATTCTTCTGATCCTCTTTACCTTGGCCGTCACCCCCGGGACGACCAAGGCCGACGAACAGTATGAACCCCTAAAACAGTTCAGTCAGATCATGGATCTGATAGAAAACACATATGTCCGGGAAGTAAACAGAGAGGAGCTGATCAAAGGGGCCATCGAAGGCATGCTCAAGAATCTTGATCCTCATTCCGCCTATCTGGACAAGGAATCCTTTCAGGATATGCAGGTTGAAACCTCAGGGGAATTCACCGGGATAGGAATAGAGATCACCACCTTGAACGGGAAATTGACGGTGGTCTCCCCAATTGAGGATACTCCCGCCTTCAAGGCCGGATTGAGAGCCGGTGATGTCATCCTGGAAATCGACGGTGAATCGACCCAGGACATCTCGATCATGGATGCGGTCCACAAAATCCGTGGCCCCAAAGGGGAGGAGGTGGAGCTGACCATCCTGCACCAGGAATCGAACCAGCCGGAACGGGTCACGGTCGTCAGGGACGTGATTCCCCTGGACAGTGTCAAGTCCGAAGAACTCGAAAAAGGGTATTACTATCTACGCATAACCAACTTCAATGAAAACACCACCTCTGAATTGCAGCGTGTTTTTAACAAAATGAAGGAACACGGCAAAGGAGTCGTTCTTGACTTGAGAAGCAACCCCGGCGGGCTCTTGAATCAGGCTGTCTCTGTCAGCGACGCCTTTCTGTCAAAGGGCAGGATCGTCTATACCAAGGGCAAGGTCAAACAGGCCCAGATGAGCTTTTCCGCAAAAGACCAGAAAAACGACCTGGACCTGCCCATAGTGGTGCTCATCAATGCCGGGACCGCTTCGGCTTCGGAAATCGTGGCCGGGGCCCTGCAGGACCATAAGCGGGCCCTTATCATCGGAGAGCGGAGCTTCGGCAAAGGCTCGGTGCAGACCGTCATCCCCCTGGCCGATGGTTCCGGGATCAAGCTGACCACGGCCAGATACTACACCCCGAACGGCCGTTCCATCCAGGCGGAAGGCATCAAGCCCGACCTGATCGTACCTTTTGTGGCTCCGGAAGATGATGAAGACGAGCCTTTTTCGTTCACCACGATCAGAGAGAAAGACTTGAGCCGGCATCTGGAAAAGGAACAGATCAAGGATAAATCCAGGGTATTCGAAAACGGCGATAAGGTACAGCTGATGCTCAAAAAAGACAATCAACTGCGCCTGGCCCTGCAGCTGCTCAAGGGAATGCCGATCATCAAGGCCCTTCGGTAGCGATGGCTGAAAAAAAGACACGGAAACCGGGCCGGTTCTGGAAAAGAACCAAGACTGTGGCTTTGACCCTGGCCTTTGGATTCACTCTGGGCAGCTTCGTATTTGTGACCTTCCTGCTACCCAGGGCCGGTCCCACAACGGAGAACAAGGCGGAAACAAAGAAGAGGGCCGGAGCGTCTTCGATAAGAAAGGCCTCACTCGATGTTCGAGAGCCCGATTCCATAAAACCCCTTGGTTTGATGTATGAAGAGAAAAACATCCCGAAGTTTGACGCCAAGATAAACGAAATCGATCAGGCCCTGGTCCAGAGCCTGATCGCAGAGGGCATCAGCCTCGATGTCCTCGAGCACCAGGAAGTGACTCAAAAAGAAGGCAAGTATGGCCACTATCACTTCCAGTCCCTGGTCCTGGCCCTGAAGACAGGTCCACAGGAAGCATTTCTCAACCGGCTCAAAACCTGCTTTCTGGATTGGGCCAACGGAGCCCGCCTCTTACGTTCCGCCCAAAATCCGAACAAGTGGGAGATCAGGGTTCAGGGGGTTCTGACACATGAACTCCTGTTCGAGCCCGCGGCTGCATCTCCTCCTGTACCCGGGCAAAAGCAACCCAGGCTGGCCCTGATCATCGATGATATCGGTGAGAGTATTGAACAGGCCCGGAAGCTCTATGGCCTTTTCGGATCCGCGGTTACCCTCTCCATTCTGCCGGACTGCACCCATACACGGAATATTGCCCGCTTTGGGGCTGAAAACGGCCTGGAGCTCATGCTCCACGTCCCTATGGAACCGGAAGAATATCCCGAAATGAACCCGGGCCCGGGCTGTCTGTTTGTGGACATGAGCCGAAGAACTATCCACGAGATCCTTACTCGAAGCATCCGGCAGGTGCCCGGGTTGGTCGGAGTGAACAACCACATGGGGTCTAAATTCACCGCGGACACGAGGGCTATGGATCTTTTTCTAACGATGATCAAAAAGCACGACCTTTTTTTTATCGACAGTTTGACTACGCCCCAAAGCAAGGGTACAACGGTCTCCTCACGTCTGGGTGTTCCGACACTTTCCAGGGATATTTTCATTGACAACGACCAGAACGTCTCCGCCATTCTCTTTCAACTGCAAAAGGCCGAAGAGCTGGCCAAAAGGAGAGGCGCCGCCGTGGCCATCGGCCACCCTTATCCTGAAACCCTGACCGCACTCGCGCACTGGGCCGGACAAAGAGATACATCGGTTCGCCTGACAAAGGCCAGCCGTCTCCTGGATTGAACATCCAAGGCCTGAGCCGGAGAAGACGAAAAAGGATGTACTGACACTGTTTTTTTATAATAAGTCCGAGCAGGTATTTTTAAGAGTTTGAAAAAAGGAGAATCCATGAAGGAATTGACCTTGTCGATCATCAAACCGGATGCGGTCAAACGCAATCTGTGCGGAGTGATAATTCAAAAAATCGAAGCCGGCGGCCTGACACTCAAGGGCTTGAAGATGCTGCAGTTATCCAGGGAAGAGGCCAGGGGTTTTTATGCCGTTCACCGGGAAAAACCGTTTTTCGACAGCCTGACGGATTTTATGAGCTCAGGGCCGATCATCGTCGCGGTCCTGGAAGGAGAAGGGGCCATAGAAAAATACCGCGGGATCATGGGGGCCACGAATCCTGCCGAAGCCGCTACAGGAACGATCAGGAAGGAGTTCGGCCTGGACATCGAACAGAACTCGGTCCACGGCTCTGACAGTCCTGAAAACGCCGAAATTGAAATTTCCTTTTTTTTCAACAAGCTCGAAATGGTGGAGCGATGACTAAAGTAGGAATGATCGGGACCGGAAACATGGGCGGAGCCCTGCTTACGGGCTGGAGCAAGAATGACCGTCTGACCCTGTCCGGGTTCGATATGGACAAGGAGCGCCTGCAAACCCTGTCAGAGGAAACCGGCCTTCAGATCAGGGAATCCATAGCCGACCTGGTTCAGGGGAACGAGTACATCGTCCTGGGTGTCAAACCCCAGCAGATGCATGAGGTCCTGGAACAAGTCGCCTTGGACATTCAGAAAAACCAGTGTCTGATTTCCATTGCTGCGGGCGTCAAACGGGAAACCCTGGCCAAATGGAGCGGGCACACCTGCCCCGTGGTCCGGGTGATGCCCAACACCCCGGCCCTGGTCGGAGCCGGAGTCTTCGCCCTGTGTTACGACGACCGCAAGCTGTCCACAGAGCAAAAGGACTTCATCCACGACCTCTTCCTCCAGCTCGGTGAGGTCCATGTCCTCAGGGAGACGTACTTCGACGCCTTTACCGCCCTGGAGTCCACCGGACCGGCCTATGTCTTCTACTTCATGGAGAGCATGGTCGAAGCCGGGGTCGCCGTGGGATTCACCAGGAAACAAAGCCGGGAGATGATCGTCTCCCTGCTGGAAGGCTCCGCCAAAATGGCCCGGGAGAGCCAGCAGTCTGCGGCTGTCCTGCGGGAGATGGTCACCTCTCCTGCCGGTACCTCCAGTGCGGCCATGCGTGTTTTATACAAAAACGCGGTTCGCAGCTCCTTTATCGAGGCCGTAGTAGCTGCGGAAAAAAGGAGCCAGGAACTGGGAGAGGAGTGAGTCCCAGTGGTCGGTGAGTCGGTTGTTTGGTGTATGTAACGATATCCATTTTGAGCCGCCGGACTCTCTGGTCCGGCGGCTCAAAATGGATATTAGAAGCTGAACCGCTCCAGGCGGCCTGATTCCAGTTCCAGAGAGAGCATGCTGTTGCGGATGGGCTCCCCCCGGCCCAGGACGATCTTCAGGACCTCCATGGCCTGGAGAACGGCCACCAGATTGGGGGCGAAGACCGGGTTGCCGAGCGGTGATTTCGGGGTCTCTTTTTCCCGGCCGTAGAGGAGGCTCAGGCCCTGATCCTTTGGATAGATGGTCATCAGCTGGGCCAGGAAACCGTCTATGGCTGCATGGACCAGGGGGATGCCAAGGTCCCGGGCTGTTTGTTCCAGGACGAACCTGTCCGGGATGTTGTCCAGACAATCCAGGACAACCTGTGCGCCAGTCAAGATATCCGGCCCGTTTGTTCTCGTGAACCGCTCCTTAATGCCCGTCACCTCCAGGGCGGGATTCACCTTTGCGACCTCCTGGACGGCGACTTCGGCTTTCGGACGCCCCAGGGCCTGCTGGGTGCAAAGGGCCTGGCGATTCAGATTGGTTTCATCAAAGACATCCGGATCGACCACCACAATACGGCCCAGGCCGAGTCTGGCCAGGGAGAGGATCACCTGGCCGCCCAGGCCACCGGCCCCGACGATCGCCACCCTGGCCTTGAACAGGACCAGTTGCTCCTGGAGAGAGACCGACTCCAGATTGCGCAGGTTGCATCTGAGTCCCACCCCCTGCTCCATCGCGCTTATCCAGACCTGGCGCAGAGAACAGTCAAACTCCTGGCTGAGCCGGGCCGCCTGTTCAGAAGACAGGACCCTGAACTCTTTGCCTGAAGGGTGCCTTTCATTGCCGGATGCCTTCAGTATCCTGCTAACCAGACCGGGAATTTCCCGAAACCTGTCTTCCCTCGGATCGGTTTGTTTCGTCATTTTTCCTGCTCCAGGGTATTGCCTGCCTGAAAATCACCTGGCCGGCCGACCCGTCTCCATCAAACCGGAGCTTCCAGACCGGGTTGGTTCCGACTCCGTCTTCCCCTGTTCTCTTTCCTTACATCTTCTGTTTACTATCCGCCGGCGATCATGGGGATCAAATAGACCCTGGCCCCGTCCGGGACCGGGGTCTCTGCAAACTTCGGTCTGGAGACGTGGGTTTCATTGACCCGGACTACGGCACAGGGCCCCTCATAGCCGATCTCCCGCAGGAGGTCGGCCACGGTCATCCCCTCATACCAGTCCACTTGGCGCTCATCGACTGTGATCATTCCCTGACCCCGTGGGCGGCCAGGAGATCGATAACTTCCGGAAAGTCAATCCCCAGCCGTCTGACCGTGGCCAGGGTCGGAATGCCGTCGGAGGTCCAGCCCCTTCGCTCGTACACGGCATTGGTCAATTGTTCGTATTGTTCTTCCCTTTTTTCCCGCAGGGCGGCGATCTTTTCCCCGGTCCCCATTCCGGAGACATCCAGGCCGTGCTTTTCAAAAAGCTCCTGGTCGTAGCGCTTTTGCCTGGATTCGTATTCCAGAGCCGTGACCGGACCCACGGCCCGGTAAGGAATCCGGTCCTGCTCCCGGCGTCCGAAACCCATCTTCAGGTTGAAAATACGCTGAAAGTTATAGACTTTCTCGCTCATGACCACCAGATCGTCTGGATCGACCTGTCTGCCGGTGACCGACGAAAAGTACTGGGCGTAGAGCTTCATGTGCCCCATGACCTTGGCCGGTTCCTCTGTTTCGGCATTGTCCGCCGGCACGACGTCGTTCCAGGGCAGCTTGCACAGGCCGCAGAGACCGAACCAGGTCCTGATCATGGGAAACCAGTGCAGGTTTTCAGCCTTCTGCTCGAAGGAGGGCATCAGGTTGTGGACCTGGTCCAAAAAGATGAGCCAGGCCTCGTCGTGCTGGGGTCCTTTCAGGGCCAGGCCGTAGCCCCCCTGCTGGGCCAGGGATTCCTTGGAGATGTATTCGGAAAACTCCAGACCCTTGCTCTCCATGCCGATATCCTGCATCAAGGCCGCATCCGCCCCGTATTCCCTGGAAAACAGCTCCTTCATCCAACGCACGCCCCGGCCGATGGTCGGGCCGAACCCCTGTCCCGAGGCCATCTGGTGCAGCACTTCCAGGGCCGACCACCTGTTTCCGAAGGACAGGTCCAGCCCCCCGGTCTGCTCTTTTCCGATCAGCCCGCTGTCGTAACAATCCATGGCAAAGGCCGTGGCCGTGCCAAAGGAAATGGTGTCTATCCCGTAGGCATCGCAGTAAAAGTTGATCTCCAGGACCGTGTACGGATCGAAGATACCCAGATTGGATCCCACCCCGGCTATGGTTTCGTATTCCGGTCCGTCCACGAAGACCTGCCGCCCCTTGTAGGGGCCTGTCGTCGGGACGAAGTTCTTGACGCCATGGGCGCAGGCCACGCTGCAGCCATACCAGCAGCCGTCGAATCCCGGATCGAAGAGGCGCCTGAAGACGTCGGCGGCCAGGTTTTTGGCCTGGGGGTGCTGGCCGAATCGGAAGTTGTGGGTGGGCAGCAGATCGTGGTCATTCATGATCATGGTGATGAAGGTCGTCCCGCCCTTGGCCATCTCGTTCTGCTTGGGATCCAGTTCCAGGATGTTCCGGGTGTGGGCCTTGGCGCAGGTCTTGAGGGCGTCTTTGTCCGCGGGGTTGTTGCTGTCCACGGAAAAAGAGGTGCATTTGACCACCAGGCCCTTCAAGCCCTTGTCTTCGAAGACGGTCCCGATGCCGCCGCGGCCGGCCTGCTTGTTCCGGGTCTGCTTTCGCCTGCCGTCATAATAGGAAAAGTTGAGGCAGCCGAAATAGGTGTTTCTGGCCCCTGGGCCGGCCGAGACCACGGAAACCTTCTTGCGGTCGATTCCGCCGAAGTGTTCGGTCAGGGCATCGGAAAGACCGTAGCTTTCTTGCGGCAGATCATTCATGTGCACGAGCTGGATGTTTCCGGACTCGTCGTCGATGTACAAAACAGTGTTTCCGGCAGCCTTGCCGACGATTTCAAGGGCGTCGAAACCGGAAAACTTGAGGTATGGGCCAAAGTAGCCCCCTACATTGGAATCCATGACCGACCCGGTCAGGGGTGAAATCGTGGTCACGATGCTCTTGCCCGAGCCCGGATAAATCGGGGTGCCGCCCATGGGTCCGGAGGAAATGCAGACCGCGTTCTCGGGATCGTTCCAGGCCGTCTTCCCGGTGACCGCA
The DNA here is from genome assembly GCA_021737615.1 of Desulfohalobiaceae bacterium. Classification (GTDB taxonomy): domain Bacteria; phylum Desulfobacterota; class Desulfovibrionia; order Desulfovibrionales; family Desulfothermaceae; genus JAABTT01. Next base: position 18,194 of record JAIPDR010000049.1, read on the forward strand.
TTCCAGAGCAGCCAGAGGTCAAAGCCCTTGCCGCCGGTGAAGGTGTCCTTCATTTCCCGGGTCACCGGCTTGATCTCAAAGGAAGCGGCCGTCAGGTCGACCTTCAGGGTCTGATTGGCGTAGCCGTGGACAAGTTCCGGCTTTTCGTAGGATATGGACGCAATTGTTTGCTGGTGTAAGGGTGTCATTATGTATTTACCTCCTTTGGGTCTCTTGCAGACCAAGTATTTGTTTCAGTCCGTGCCTGGCGATATCCGGATTTTCCTTGAGCCTCCTCCTGGCGTAGGGCAGCCAGGATCTCCCGAAAGGGACATAGACCCGCAGCCGATGTCCCTGATCGACGATGATCCGCCGCATCTCCTCGTCCACCCCGAGCAGCATCTGAAACTCGTATTTGTCCGGAGGCAGCCCGTAGCGCTCGATGAGCCGCATGGCCTCATAGACCAGCCGGGAATCATGGGTGGCGATGCCCACGTAGGCCCCTCTGGCCAGGAGCCTGTCCAGACAGTGGCTGAAATTCATATTGATGACCTCGGGGTGCTTGAAGGCCAGGGCGCGCGGCTCCCGATAGATTCCCTTGCACAACCGGATATTCAGGGGACCGTCCGCCAGATCCTCGATATCCCCGGCGGTCCGGCGCAAATAGGCCTGCAGGACCGTGCCCACATGATCCGGATATTTCTGTCGGAGCTGTCTATAGAGCTTCAGGGTCAGATCGGTGCACTGGACATCCTCCATGTCGATCCGTATGAAATTACCGATCGTTTGGGCGTAGGCCACGAGTTCCTCGATATTGACCCTGGCGAAATCATAATCCAGCTGCAGGCCCATCTGGGTGGGTTTGATGGACAGATTGGCCCGGAGGCCGGAGCTCTCGATTTCCTGCAGGACCCTAAGGCTCTGATCCTTGAAATACAGGGCCTCGTTCCTGTTTGTAATAAACTCGCCCAAGACGTCGATGGTGGTCATTATATTTTCGGCATTGAACCTGCGGGTCAGCTCAAGGGCGTCTTCCAGAACCTCTCCGGCGATATATTTTCTGGCAAAGACACTGACCATGGGGCCAGGGACGTGCATGATGGTTCTGGAAACAAGCTGGTCGAAAATCGTCATCTGAATCTCCCGGGCTTTTCGCCATACTGGTTCTTGAAAATTGCCTAACTGATCCGCACGGCCCTGCGCATTCTGGCGCTGAAACGCTTGACGTGATCGGCCGCCACGCTCCGGGCCTGCTCGCTGTCACCGGCTGCGACGGCGGCGATCAATAGTTTCAGATCCCGGACATTGGCTTTGAGGGCTGCCTCCCGCATATCGAGAAAGCGTTCGTAATAGCGGTCTATATTACCGTGAATCGAGGTATGGATCAAAAGATAAATCGGATTGCCGGAAATCTTGGCCAGCCGCTGGTGGATCTCCTTGTCCAGGGCCAGGAACTTCCCGGAATCCCCGGGCCCTCTTTCGGCATGCGCACGGGCCCTTGACAGGAGATCCTCAAGCTCGGAAATATCCTGAGGTGTCGCCCGCTGCGCGGCCAGCGCCGCGACCTCTCCTTCCACCCCCATCCTGAACTCGGCCAGATGCTCCAATGAGACTTTCTGATGCCGGATAAGCAGGGCCAGGGTTTCCCGCATCTTATCGTCGGACAGATCCTTGACCACCGGCCCGCCGCCTGTGCCCAGCTTGATCTCGATGAGCCCCTTTTGTTCCAGGACCCGCAAGGCCTCCCGCAGGGTGCCCCGGCTGATCCTGAGCATTTCCTTGAGTTCCCGTTCCGGCGGGAGCGTATCACCGGGGCGCAGCTGTCCGGAAAGGATGGCTTCCTGGATCTGAGCCACCACATCTTCAAAAATCTTGTTCTGTTTGGCGGGATGGAACATTGTTCAGAACCACTTATCCAGTCCGAGTTCCGGGACTTGGACCACAGGCTCGCACCGGATATTTGAATTAAAAAATATATTATAATGGTTAGACCAAACAGGAAAAGATTTTTCCTCCTGGAGACCATGCCGTCTCGTTCCCGGCCGGCGGTAGACCATCAGCCTCTGCCTGTTAAAAGCATATACTGGAGCCGGTCCGCAATTGGCTTTGTCCTGCACACCGGGCCGGCTCCTTGATCTGCTCAGCCAGTCCTGCCTCTTTTCCGTCAGAAGAGCAGATTGGGAAGCCACAATACGACCTCAGGAAACAGGAGGATGAAGATGACCACCGCAAGCTGCATGAGGACAAAGGGCAAAATGGAGCGGTAGATGTCCCCCATGGACACCTCCGGAGGCGCCACCCCCTTCATGTAGAACAGGGTGAAGCCGAAGGGCGGGGTCAGATAGTCCATCTGCACCTGGGTCATGAACAGGACCCCGAACCAGACCGGGTCGTAGCCCAGCTTGACAATCACCGGCAGAAAAACGGGCACGGTGATCATGACCTGGGTGATCTCGTCCAGGAAAAAGCCCAGGATGATCAGGGTGGCCAGGATGAAGAGGAAGATGAGGAACGGACTGGTGCCCATGCCCAGCAGGACGTCATGGATGATGTTCTGGCCTCCGGTTCGAAAAAAGATGCTGGTAAAACAGCCAGCCCCGAAGAGGATCCACATGATCATGCCGTTGATGGCCATGGCCCGGACAGCGGCGCCGCTGAGCAATCGCCAGGTGAGCTTGCCATGGACCGCGGCGCTGACCAGAGCCCCGGCCGCGCCCACGGCCGCAGCCTCGGTCGGGGAGGCTATTCCGGCGAAGATGGTACCCAGGACCGCGGAGATGATGGCGATGGGCAGGATCAGCCCTTTGGAGAGGCGGAGCAGGTCGATCCAGGGGATACGTTTTTCCCGGGGCAGGGCCGGGGCGTAATTGGGCTGCATAAAGCTGCGTATGCCGATGTAGCACAGGAAAAGAAACACCAGTATGAGCCCGGGGACGATCCCTCCGGCAAAGAGCCTGCCGATGGACACCCTGGCCACCATGCCGTAGACGATCAGCGAGATGCTGGGGGGAATCAGCAGTCCCAGCGCCCCTCCGGCCAGGATGGGTCCGATGGCGATGCTCTTGTGATAGCCCTGCTTGAGCATGATGGGCAGGGCGATGATGCCCATGGTGACCACGGCCGTCGTGCTGACCCCGGACATGGCCGCAATAATGGCGCAGATCAGGACCGTGCCCATGGACAGACCGCCCTTGACCGGCCCGAGCAGTTGATACATGAATTCGTAGAGGTCTTCGGCCACGTCGGACTTCTCCAGGACGCAGGCCATGAAGATGAAAAGCGGCATGGCGATCAGGACCATGCTGGACATCATGCCGAAGACGTTGGTGGCCACGTAGGGCAGCG
>JAIPDR010000050.1 GCA_021737615.1 Desulfohalobiaceae bacterium
CTCTTCCTTACCAAGGAAGTGCTCCACCGCCTGAGCTACGTGGGCCTGTTCGGCAAGTACCATGGAGCGGGAAACGGGACTTGAACCCGCAACCCCCAGCTTGGAAGGCTGGTGCTCTAGCCAGTTGAGCTATTCCCGCAGTGAAGAATCCGGCAGTCCCGTCTGCCGCACTTTGGAAAAACAGTCAAGCCTGCTCTTTCCATTAGTATCGCAAAAATTCTTTCCAAAGTAGTCATCGACTTGCTGCAACCGGCCGCAGCCGAAAGATATTCATCCCGCGGCAATCGGCTTGTCTCCTACTTCTCAAAAACCCGTTTTCATCTGGTGGAGGGGGGAGGATTTGAACCTCCGAAGGCTATCGCCGGCAGATTTACAGTCTGCTCCCTTTGGCCACTTGGGTACCCCTCCTGATCGGCCTGGAGCTGGCGATGGGACTCGAACCCGCAACCTGCTGATTACAAATCAGCTGCTCTGCCAATTGAGCTACGCCAGCGAAGAAAGAAGATATAACTTGTTTTGAGTCAAAAGGCAACCCCCAAAAACAGTACAAAAAAAAATTCTGTTACCCCGGCCCGGGGAAACAGAACAACGCCGGCCAAGAGCCGGGATTTCGAATATTTTCAGACGGAAGCCAGGCTGGGGATCCGGGTCGCCCCCCTCCGGGAATCCGGAGCAGACTGGCGTCCGCTTCCGGCCGGGAGCGGCTGAAGCAGTTCCTCTGCCCCCAGGCTGAGGGCCCGCACGAATTTGTTGTTCAAACTGTGACCGGAACAGTAGACCTCAAACCTGCCGCTCAACTTACAGGGCAGCTGAGACAAATCACCAATAAAATCCAAGAGCTTATGCCTGACGGGTTCGTCTGAAAAGCGCAGCCCCTCTGCATTGACCACCCCGTATTCATCCAGGACCACCGCATTTTCCAAAGAGCCTCCCAGGGCCAAGCCCTTCTTCTGCAGACCTTCGACCTGTTGCAGAAAGCCAAAGGTCCTGGCCCGGGCCAACTCCCGGATAAAGGAATCCTCTTCTTCGCAAAAGCTGAATTTCTGTGTGCCGATCAAGGGATGCGGAAAATCGATGACGTAGTCGACCTGGAAGCGGTCCGCGGGTTCGGCCTTGATCCAGCTTCCTTTTTCCTCGCAGGAAAATCCCTTTTTCAGGGTCATTCTCCGCTTCGCGGCCTGCTGGGTCCGAAAGCCGGCCTGACGCAGCAAAAAAACAAAGGGCGCGGCGCTTCCGTCCATGATCGGGAGTTCAGAGCCCTCGACCTCGATGAGCAGGTTATCGATCCCCAGCCCGTGAACCGCGGCCAGGACGTGTTCCACCGTGCCTATGCTCACGCCGTCGTAACCCAGGGTCGTGCACAATTGCGTGCCCACGACCAGCTCCGGGCTGTTTCTGATGAAGCGGGTCCCTTTTCGGCCTTTGACCACGAAGACTAGACCGGTCCCGGGGACCGCGGGATGAAACCTCAGATTCACCCGCTGTCCGCTGTGCAGCCCAAGACCGGAGCAGGAGACAACCTTTTCCACTGTCCTTTGCTTCATGCCTTACCTCCACCGTCACAATGCAAAAGGTGTGCCGCTATCATCCTAAACCATATCCATTTGATTCATTTGTATTTTTATTTCCGGACTGCACAAGGTGTTCCTTTTTACCAACAAGACTGTGTCCTTTAGGTCACGGTTTTCTGCAGGGCCCAAACCCGTTCCCGACCGCTTAAATCCTTGAATGTGCGCAGCCTGCCCCAGGATGTCCCGGAAGGGCCGCCTGCCTGCCTGAGACATGTCCCTTGTCCCTGGCCGATCTCCATGATCAGCCGGCCCCCGTCCTTCAAAACCCTCCGGGCCTGGTCCAGGAGCAGCAGGATCGCATCCAGACCCGACTGCCCGCCGTCCAGGGCCAGGCGCGGTTCATGCTCCCGGATTTCCGGGCTCAGGGCGTCCAGTTCGCCTTGCGGAATATAGGGCGGGTTGACTGCCAGCAGATCCAGAGACTCCGGGCCAAGGGCAGAGGCCAGATCGGCACAGGCCGGTTGCAGCCGATGGCCTAGATCGTGTTTTTGGATATTCCTCCTGGCCACATCCAGGGCCGACAAGGAGATATCCAGGAGCATCCCCCGGCTCTCTGGAAACAGCCTGGCCAGCATGATGCCGATGACCCCGCTGCCTGTGCAGATATCGGCGAATAAGAAGGGCTTTTGCCGGGGAAGCAGTTCCCTGGCGGTCTCGATGACCAGTTCTGTCTCCGGCCTGGGGATGAGCACCTGATTCGATACCAGAAAGTCTTGGCCGTAAAACTCCCTCTGCCCGAGGATATAGGCCAGGGGCTCCCCCTTTTCCCGTCTCCTGAGAAGCCTTTTTGCCTGATCCGCCTCCCGGGGGCTCAGGAGCCTGTCGCGGCAGAGGAGCAGCTCGAGCCGACTCAGGCCGAGGGCCCGGGCCGTGATCACTTCCGCCGAAAGCCTGGGGGCGTCAATACCCTTTTGTTCCAGGCAGCGGGTATAGCCGCTCAGTAATTGACCGATGGTCTGCATCTTGAGGCTTCAGGTCATTCGCTTCCCCTGGATCCGAACCAAAGAACTACTGCTCCTGCATGAACCGGGTCTGGAAAGACCGATCCAGCGGGACGATGATCTCTTCGAGCCCGCCGGCCATGATCTCTTCCAGATTGTGGCTGGTCAGGTTGATGCGGTGATCGGTGATCCGGCTCTGAGGAAAATTATAGGTCCGGATCCGTTCAGACCTGTCTCCGCTGCCCACTTGAGCCCGTCTGGTCTGGTCCATCTCCTGCTTGGCCTCGTCCTGTTTCATCTGCAGCAGCCTGGAGCGGAGGACTTTCATGGCCTTGGCCTTGTTCTTAAGCTGGGATTTTTCATCCTGGCAGGTAATGACCAGACCGGTGGGTTCATGGGTGATACGCACCGCAGAATCCGTGGTATTCACGCTCTGCCCGCCCGGACCGGACGATCTGAAGACGTCTATCCGCAAATCATGGGGATCGATGCGGACATCGACTTCGTCGGCTTCCGGAAGTATGGCCACTGTCACCGCCGAGGTGTGGACCCTGCCCTGAGATTCGGTGCTCGGCACCCGCTGCACCCGGTGCACTCCTGATTCGTACTTCAAACGGCTGTAAACTCTTCCCCCGCTGATGGAGGCGATGACCTCCTTGAACCCGCCGCTGCCGGTCTGATTGGTGTGCAGCAGCTCGACCTTCCAGCCGTTATTCTCGGCGTATCTGCTGTACATCCGCAGCAAATCCGCGGCAAACAGGGCCGCCTCCTCGCCTCCGGTCCCTGCCCGGATCTCTAAAATGACCGACTTCTTGTCCAGAGGATCCTCCGGGATAAGAAGGGCCTTCAGATCGTCTTCCAAGTCGGCTTTCAGCTGTTCGAGGCCTTTGATTTCCAGCCTGGCAAGCTCCTGAATCTCTCTGTCAGGATCTGTGGCCAACTCAGTGTTGGCATCCAGGTCAGCGCAAACCCTCTTGTATTCTCGGTACTTGCCCACGATCTGGTACAGATCGGAATGCTTTTTAGCCAACTCGCTGTACTTCTGCTGGTCCTGATAGATCTCCGGCGAACCCAGCTGTGCTTCGATATCATTGAATTTTTGCTCGATATCGTCTAGTTTGGCCCAAAAGCTCATTTCTGGTACTTGGAATATTTTTTCTTGAAGCGGTCGATCCGGCCGGCTGTATCCACGAATCTCTGCTTGCCGGTGTAAAAGGGATGACAGTTGGAGCAGATCTCCACGTCAATCTTTTCCCCGCGGGTGGATTCCGTCTCGACCTCGAAACCGCACGAGCACTTGATCGTTGCCTTATACTGCTTGGGATGGATATCCTTCTTCATCGTTCGCCCTCCAGGTTTGCTTGGCATACTGCTTCGGCTGCCTGCTGTCAGAGAGCAGCCGCTGGATCAGTATTCATCATGATAGACTTCGCCTTCCGGCCCGAGAGACCATAACCCCCGGCCAAACCGCCGGGCATGTGGCCGGGTTGCGGGGTTCCTGTTCATTTACAGGCAACTGGAAAATATAACCGGATCATCGAAGTTTGGCAAGGTAAAAATAAATGCACTTTTTATCAAAGGCTTACACCTGAATGTACGTCCGGGGACATGGGGCCGCGGTTGCGGGAAAAAAGGATCAGTCCTCTGGCGGAGTGTTCAACTGAAAGGCAAGGGTCACCAGATTATGCGAGAAGTCGACGTAGTCGATGGTTACATCCGCCGGCACGGAAATAACGGCCGGGGCGAAGTTGATGATGCCCTTGACGCCGGCCTCGATCAAGTGGTTGGCTGCGCGCTGGGCCCGTTCCGGCGGAGTGGCGATCATGCCGATTTCGATGGCCAGTTCTTCCTTGACCTCCTTCAGGCGTCTGGTGCAGATGATCTCGTGCTCGGCCACGACTTCCCCTATCTTGAAGGGATCGCAATCAAAGGCGGCCACGATTCTGAATCCCCTTTGGGCCAGCTGTTCGTGCCGCAACAAGGCCCGGCCCAGGTTGCCGACCCCTACCAGGGCGCAGTTCCAGACCCGGTCGATCCCCAGATAGGCCCGCATGGCCCCCAGCAAGTCCGCGATATAATAGCCCACCCCCCTGACTCCGAACTCGCCGAAGTAAGCCAGATCCTTCCGTATCTGCGAGGAATTGACATTGCAGGCGGCTGCAAGTCCTTCCGAGGACACGACCTCGATTTCTTTCTGGAGCAATCCCTCCAGCGCCTGGACATAGAGGGCCATCCGCTGAACAGTCACCTTGGGTATTCTTTTGGTCTTCACAATCGCCGCTTCTTCAAGGGTTTGCAATACACGTTCATGGTCCGGGCAAGGTCGATGGAAAGGCCTGAAACACGAGGGAGGCCCGGGCGGGCCTCCCTGACAAAAAAGACCGCACTGTTTTAGACGTACGGGTTGGCGAACAGCAGGATCAGGTCCACGACCAGGGTGTATATGGCCAGAGACTCGATCATGGCCAGACCGATGAGCATGGTCACCGTGATTTTCCCGCTGACGTCAGGATTGCGGGCTGTACCTTCGCAGGCCCCTTTCAAGCCGAAGCCCATTCCGATTCCTGTCCCCAGGGCCGCGAGCCCCATGCCGATGGCCGTGGCGATGGCGATCATGGACACGACTTGCGGATCGGTCCCGGTTTCCTGGGCAAAGGCCGCCCCGGCCAGGCCGACAAGGGCAACTGTGTTCAGGACAATCATCAATCCTTTTTTCATAAGATTCCTCCTTACAAGGTTTTATAATTCTGGCCAGACGGCCATTTCCCCTTAAAGCGATTAGCGGTTGGCTATAAATCAGTGCGCTTCCTCGTAGGCCATTTTCAAGTAGATCATTGAAAGCATGAAGAAGATAAAAGCCTGAATGGTGTCGGCCAGGCCGTACAGAAAATAGATGGGCAGCGTGGCCAGCACGGGCAGGAGCATGAAAAAGAGCATCAGCACCAGCTCCTCGCCGAATATGTTTCCAAAGAGCCGGACGGTGAGCGACAAGGGTCTGGCCAGATGGCTCAGAATTTCGATGGGCAGCATGATCGGCGTCAGCAAAACGACAGGGCCGGTAAAATGCTTGATGTACTTCGGGCCATGGGTCTTGATCCCGATGATATTGTAGAAGATAAACACGCTGAGGGCCATTGCCGCGTTGGTGTTCAGATTGGCTGTCGGGGCGTTGCAGCCCGGGACCAGGCCGATGAAGTTGCAGAACAGGATAAAGAGGAACAGGGTCATCAGAAGCGGGAAGACCACCCCCCTTCCTTTTTCTCCCATATTGGAGACGATGAAATCTTCCATACCGGTGACGATCAGCTCAAGGAAGTTCTGCACCCTTCCCGGCACCAGCTTCATGTTCCTGGTCCCGACCCAGCCCAGGACGATCAAAATGAGCATGACCAGCCAGGTATAGAGGACGTGTTGCGGAATCAGACTATGCCCGGCCTCCCCGACCAGACCGACCACTTCCATGGCTTCTTCAAGCAAGAGGACATGTGGGGCTACTGCAGACATGGGTTTATGCCTCCTTGTGTTTATGGGTCAGAACAAACTTGGCGAACCAGACCAGGATGGTCAACAAGACGGTTGACAGCCCGAGCAAGAGGCTCACAACCGGAAACTCCAGCCAGGCTATGCAAAGAAACAGGACGCATCCTGTCAGCAAGAGCCTGAGGTAGAAACCGAAAACAAGACTGAAGGTTCCCCCGCTTTGACCCCAGACCAGGTGGGGAATGATCCTGGCCAGGATATAGAAGTTGACGAAGGACAGAACTGCACCGACAGCAAAAGCCGCGAAATGCTCCCCGCCGGCCAGGCCGAGCCAGCCCGCCGCCAACCCCAGAATAATCATCAGGTGCAGTCTGATCAAACTCCTGATCTCGGGATTGCGGATGCCCCTTTGCAGGAGCCGGTCATTCGTCTTTTTTCTGATCTTTACGAGATTCACTGGACTGGATTTTACGCACTTCCTGAAACATGTTCTTGAAGCCGGCCGCGATTCCAAAAAGCAGAAAGATCATGGTCAGCCAGGGGCTGGTGTCCAGCCATTTGTCCAGGTACAGGCCCACCAGCAGGCCGATGAACGTGGTGGCCACCATGTGCAGCCCGAGCAGGCTGGCCCGAAGCAGGCTGTCGACGTATTCCCTGTCTTCCTTCTTTTTGAAGAACATACATTGTGCCTTCCTTCACAAGCAAAATGAGCTATCATACCCCAAAAGCAAAGTCAACGCATTCCCCGGCTCCAAAAATTTTTCCCGGGAGCGGGAAAATTTCGTTAAGAAGGGAAAAATCGTTGATCTTTTTTTAAAATACCTATATTCTTTCCTGAAAGGAGTTTGGCAGTGTGCGTTGTGTCACTGTGGAAGCAAAAGGAGGAGGAAAATGAAAAGGTATCTGCTACTCGTCTTCGTGGTCTTATTTTTGACGACGCTCTCGGGCTGCTGCTGGAAGAAGGTTGCTTCGGAGCCGGCCCCGGCCGCGCCTGAAGTAGAAACGGTTGAACCTGAAACCGTGCAGCCGGAGGAGGTCCCGGAGCCTGAAGCGGTTCCGCCGACCGCCATGGAACTCTATGACCAGGACTATGCCGAGCTGCCCCTGATGCACAAGGTGGTCAAAGGAGAATGTCTGTGGTGGATTTCCGAGTACCGGCAGATTTACAACGACCCCTTCATGTGGCCCTTGATCTACAAGGCCAACCGGGATAAGATCAATGATCCGGACCTGATCTATCCGGGCCAGGTCTTTTACATCCCCCGCACTTTCGGCCTTGACGAACTCAAGGAAAGCAGGCGTTCCGCAGGCGCTCCCCGTCCCTACCTGCCTCCGGAAGACGCCAATTTGCCGACAGAACTAAGAGATGATCTTGGCTGGGAATTTTAGCACGAGCTGAAAAGCGATAAGCCCATCAACCCCGGCCTCTTGGCCGGGGTTTTTTTTTACCATGACCGCAAGGAGGCAGATGATGACCAAATCGCTACTCCACCTCACCCGTTCCGACCGGGAACAGGTGCTCAAGAATCCCGAAACCCCGGACCTGCACCGGACGATCTATCCCTACAAGAAGATCAGCCGGGTCAACTTCGACGACACCTTTATCATGGGCCGTCCGGCCGATCCGGTAATCATCACCGACACCACCTTCCGGGACGGACAGCAGGCCAGGCCCCCCTACAGCATCAAACAGATGAGCACCATCTTCGACCTTTTGCACAAGCTGGGGGGACAGAGCGGGCTGATCCGGCAAAGCGAATTCTTCCTGTATTCCGACAAGGACAGGAGGGCGGTGGAGACCTGCCTGGCCAAAGGATACACCTACCCGGAGATAACCGGCTGGATTCGCTGCAACCTGGATGATCTCAGGTTCGTCAAGAACATGGGGCTCAAGGAAACCGGGATGCTGACCTCGGTCTCGGATTACCACATCTACCTCAAGCTGAACCTGGACCGCAGGCAGGCCATGGAAAACTACCTGCGGGTCGTTGAAAAGGCATTGGAAATGGGCATCTCACCCCGCTGCCACTTCGAAGACATCACCCGGGCCGACATCTACGGCTTCTGCATTCCCTTTGCCAGAAAGCTCATGTCCCTGTCCAGGGAGAGCGGCCTGCCGGTCAAGATCAGGCTCTGCGACACCCTGGGCTACGGCGTGCCCTACCCCGGGGCCTCCCTGCCCCGGAACGTGGCCAAGATCATCAGGGCCTTCACCGACGACGGCGGGGTACCCGGGCGCTGGCTCGAATGGCACGGGCACAATGATTTTCACAAGGCCCTGATCAACGCCTCCACGGCCTGGCTCTACGGCTGCTCCGCGGCCAACGGCACCCTGCTCGGCTTTGGCGAGCGGACCGGCAACGCCCCGCTGGAGGCTCTGGTCATCGAGTACATCTCCCTGACCGGGGATGACGACTCCGCCTACACCCGGGTCATCGCCGAAATTGCCGAGTACTTCGAAAAGGAGCTCAACTACCGCATCCCACCCAACTACCCCTTTGTAGGCCGGGATTTCAACGCCACCAGCGCCGGCATCCACGCCGACGGCCTGTCCAAGAACGAGGAGATCTACAACATCTTCGACACCAATCACATCCTCGGCCGGTCGACGCCGGTCATCATCAACGACAAGTCCGGCAAAGCGGGCATAGCCTACTGGATCAACCAGACCCTGGAGATCCCGGAGAAAGAGCGGATACCCAAGAGCCACCCGGCAGTGGGCCGTATCCATAAAAAGGTCCTGGAGCAATACAATCACGGCCGCAACACCTCCTTTTCCCACGAGGAGATCATGAGTCTGGTCAGGCGCTATCTGCCCGAATACTTCATCTCGGAATACGACCACCTGAAACAGACCGCCCAGAACCTGGCGGCCAAGCTCATCGAGGACCTGACCCGGAGCCTGCAGGGGGCTGAGCTGACATCCATCCAGGAGAAGGCCGCTGCCTTCCTGGAGGAGTATCCCTTTATCCAGTATCTGTACGTCACGGACAAAAACGGCTGGCTCCGGTTCTGGGACATCTCCCACCCGGAAGACAAGGCCAATTATGAAAACGTGGAAAAAAACAAGGACCTGGCCGACAGGGAGTGGTACCGGGTGCCCATCAGCACCGGCAAGCTGCACACCACTGATTTCTACCGCTCCAGTTTTACCGGGAAACTGTGCATTACCATTTCCTGTCCCATCCTCGACTCTGAGGACGAGATCCAGGGCATACTGGGGGCTGATCTCAGGTTTGAAGAACTGATGAAGATCTACGAGGAGTTCCAGTTCCAGGAGCAGGAAGAGGAACAGAAACAGTGAGCGGGATCTGGCGGCTGATTCTAATCATGGCCCTGGTCCTTCCCGGCTGCGGGCACCAGCCCCAGCCCCGGGAAGGACTCCGGGAGGGCCGGGCCGAACCCCTGAGCCGGCACAGGCTCCGGGGGATCGCCTCCTGGTACGGAGGCAAATTCCACGGCCGCAAGACGGCCAACGGCGAGACCTATGACATGCACGGCCTGACGGCCGCCCACAAGACGCTCCCCTTTGGGCTGCGGGTCAGGGTCGGCAACCTGGACAACGGGCGGACCGTGGTTGTGCGCATCAATGACCGCGGTCCCTTTGTCAAGGACCGGGTCATCGACCTCTCCTACGCCGCGGCCCGGAGGATGGGCATGGTCCGCTCCGGAACCGCCCGGGTGACCATCACCCCCCTTAGCCGGCCCGGCCCCGCAGCCCGGGAGGCCTACTGTGTTCAGGTCGGGGCCTTTGCCTCCCGGGACAACGCCGGACGGGTCCTGGAAGAATTGCGCCGCCTGGGCACGGGCGCCCGCCTGGTGCGCCTCAGCCGAAAAGGACAAACCCTTTGGAGGGTCCGGAGCAAAAATTACTCCTCCCTTGAAGAGGCGCGGCTGTCGCTGCGGGTTCTGCTGCGAAAATACCCGGATTCGTTTATTGTTGCGGATTGAGCTCGGCCCGGAATTTTCTGGAGAGACGGAAGACACAGACCGTGCGGGAGGGCAGGGTTATGGTGTCTTCGGTCTGGGGGTTCCTCCCTTTGCGGGCCTTTTTGTCGTAGGCCTCGAACTTGCCGAACCCGCTGATCAGCAGGGAGTAGTCCTCCTTGATCGACTGCTTGATGATCCCCAGCATCTCCTCGACCTGGTTTTTGACCTCCGAGCGGTTCCTGTTGGTCTTTTCGTAGATCTTCTCGACAATATCCGCTTTGGTCAAGGTCTTCTCGCTCATAATGCCTCCTGTGTTTATACTTACGGTCGTCATAAATTGAGGTTTTCATTATTCAAAATCTTGGTAATCGCTCCCGTACATTTCAGCGACCCTGCAAGTTATTCCTCCCGTAAGTATCTATAATTTTAAATAGTTATACAAAAATGGCCAAGTAACATGGATCAGAGCAATCTAGTGAAAATTGCATTCTTAATGAAAATAACTGCTAGACTTTTAACTTATGTTGTTGATTTCGATTGCTACCAGTTTGATCAATGAGAAGAAACTCCAGTTTTGAGCATTGGCACCTCTTTGCGAATCGGGCAACAGGGTTCTCTTGCGCGTCCTCGCTGGGAGGCTTCTCAGGTTTTCTTAGGCTCGCGAAATGGGGGAAACCGGACCGCACCAAAGGCTTCAAACAAGAGGACAGCTGAAAATACACTTTCATGCAACATCCAAATTTAAAGCAGAGCTTAAGAGTCCGGAGGGGGCAGGGATCCCCCATGAGCGAGCCTTAGAAAACCGAGAGCCGGAAGCGTTTTAGCGAAAGAGAGCCCTGTGACCGGTTCGCATTCTTAGATGAAGTTTCATACCAGGCCTGCCAGAGGCAGGGCTGACCCGGGATCAGCCCAGGGCCTGTTTCATGCTCCTGGCCAGATCATGCATGGCCTCCCGGGACTCGTATTCCTTTTGGGCCACCTGGAAGAGGCCGTCGCCTTCGACCCTGGGGATCAGGTGCCAGTGGGCGTGGGGCACGACCTGCCCGGCCGAGCCGAAGTTGTTCATGACCACGTTCATCCCGGTGGCGCGCGTGACCTCCATCATGGCCCGGCCCACCTTCTGCATGGCCAGAAGCAGATCTTTTGCCAGGTCGCCCGGTATTTCCCAGAGGCTGGGATAGTGTCTTCTGGGGATGATCAGGGTGTGACCCACGGCAATGGGCCCTATGTCCAAAAAGGCCAGGATCTTGTCATCCGCATAGACATCGGCGCAGGGTATCTCCTGTTTGACGATCTTGCAGAAAATGCAGTCCTCCATAACTCACCCCCCCTTAGAATTTTTCAGGCAAACAGGCCCCAAAACGCGGCCCGTGCCATAAAAACCAAAATTGAATCAGTATAATACAACCGACTAATTTTATTGTCAAACAAAATAATTTTCTGGACGGAAAATGATTTTTTAGATAATTAATTGAAATTTAAAATAAATCATTACTCATTGTCATCATTATTTTTTTTCTTTACTCTAAATTCCGGGCAGAGCCGGATCGGCTCTGCCCGGAATTTAGAGTTCAAATTTATTCTGATAGAGACATGACTCCTGAAATCCGTTTTTTTCAGCTTGAGCCGACCCGGGACAGAACCAGGATCTGGCCGGTCTTTCTGCCCTTCCAGGGCTGCCCCAACCGCTGCCTTTACTGCGCCCAGGACGCCCAGACCGGAACCCCGGCTGAATCACTCGGCCAAAGCTTTGACCGCCTGCAGGCCGGATTCCGGCAGGCGCACCGGGACGGAAAGACCCCTTGCGAGCTGGGCTTTTACGGCGGCACCTTCACCAGCCTCCCCCGGGCCTGGACCGGGAAATTCCTCGGCCTGGCCGCAAGATACCGGCGCCTGGGGCTGATCACCCGGATCCGCTGTTCCACCCGGCCGGACAGGCTGGACCGCGAAGGACTCTCGGCCTTGAAAGAAGAGGGACTCGATCTGGTGGAACTCGGGGTGCAGAGCTTCTCCGACCGGGTCCTTACCTTGAGCAGGCGGTCTTACGGCCGGGAGGAAGCGGAAAGGGGCTGCCGCATTGTCCGGGAAAGCGGCCTCGACCTGGGGATCCAGCTGTTGCCCGGCCTGCCCGGACAGGGGCCGCGGACCTGGCTCCGGGATATCGATCGGGTCATTAAGCTCCAACCCGCTTTGGTCCGCATCTACCCCTGCCTGGTGGTCAAAGGGACCGGGCTTGAGAAACAGTGGCAAAAGGGAGACTATGTCCCCTGGAGCCTGGAGCAGACCGTTGCCGTCGTCAGCCGGGGCGTGTTCAGGCTCTGGCGGGCCGGTATCCCGGTCACCCGCATCGGGCTGCCCCCGGAACCCGGTCTTGTCCGCAACCTGGCAGCCGGTCCCTGGCACCCGGCCCTGGGCTCCCTGGTCAAAAGCCGGATCCTCCTGGCCCGCCTTTTGTTCCAGGCCCTTGCCCTGGGACCCGGGGCCAAGGAAGTCATCTGCCCCAGACGCTCCCAGGGCGAGCTCTTCGGGCACCAGGGCCGGCACAGGGCCAGGCTGGCCCGGGCCGGCATCAGACCCGGGGCTGTTTCCTTTTGGGACCAGGACCATTTTGTGATCAGAAAAAAGACACGAACCGCGAAGAAAACAGATGTCTGACAATTCGATCCAGGCCCTTCGGGCCGGGAAGATAATGACCATGGCCCCGGACCGGCCCCTTCTCACGGACGGCGTCCTGCTGGCCGCTGACGGGATCATCCATGAGATCGCCGCCTACAGGGAGATAAAAAAAGAGTATCTCGGCCCGATCCAGGACCTGGGTCCCGGCATCATGGCCCCGGGACTGATCAATGCCCATACCCACCTGGAACTCAGTCATCTCAAAGGGCGGACCGTCACCGGCCTGGGCTTCGAAGACTGGGTCCAAAGCCTGATCAGACTGCCCCTGAAGGGCATCGATGCCCGGACCCTGGCCCGGGTCCGGGCGGATCTCTCTGCCGGCGGAACCGCCTGTGTCGGCGACATCAGCGGTCACAGCCCAAGCCTCATGCACGACTTCTTATCCGCTTCCGGGCTCTTTTTCCACCTCTTTTTGGAACAGATCGGCTTCCGGGAAAAGGCTCTGCACCCCCTGCCCGGCAAACAAAACCGATTGCGCAGCAGTCCTTCCGGCCATGCCCTGTACTCCACCCATCACCGCACCCTGCAGCTGATCAAAGGCTGGTGCCGGGAGCAGGGACATCCCTTTGCCGTCCACCTGGCCGAACACCCGGGCGAGGTGGAGCTCTTGACCACCGGGCAGGGGAGATTGGCCGGGATCCTTAAAAAGGGGCTGCTTCCGGAGTCTTTCACCCCGCCCGGCCTGACCCCGGTGACCTTTGCCGACCGCCTCGGCCTCCTGGACCCCGGGACCCTGGCCGTGCATGTGGTTTATGCCTCACCCGAAGAAATCGAGCTCCTGGCCCGAAGGGGAGCCGCTGTCTGCCTCTGCCCCCGGAGCAACGCCCTGATAGGCGTCGGCCGGGCCCCGGCCGAAAAGCTGCTGGCCGCCGGAATAGACGTCTGTCTGGGTACGGACAGCCTCTGTTCCAACACCGACCTCGACCTCTTTGCCGAGGCCGCCTTCTTTGCCCGGGACCTGCACCTGGACCTCGGACTGGAGCAGCTGCTGGCCCTCATCACCCGCAATCCAGCCAGGATCCTCAACATGGATAAAGAGATCGGGACCCTGGAAAGAGGCAAGAGGGCCCTGTTCAGCCTGGTCCCTGAAGAATTGAGCAGTGAACAATGAGCAGTGAGTAGTTAGAGGCGAGAGGTGAGTTAAGAAGTGAGGACGGAGGAAGAAATGCTGGCATGCTGGGATGCTGGCATGCTGGAATTGGAAGAAGACGGAGGACGGCAAGACAGGGGATAAGAACAGTGGTCGGAGGTTTTCCCCGCCGGAGGCTGAGAATTTTTCAGCCGACCTTCCGGGGCGGCTGAAATCTGCCTCTTCTCTCTTATCCTGTCCAATCCTGTAAATCCTGTCTAATATCTCTTTCTGCAAAGAATTCTTTGACTGGATTAACAGGATGTAGATAAAATATTTACCTTCAGTATTTCATCCAAGGGAGACGACATGCCGTACACCACCATAGAAGGAGTCGAGATCTTTTACGAAACCAGGGGCCAGGGCGATGCGGTGGTCCTCTTGCACCATGGATTCGGAAGCTCGGCCATGTGGCGGGACATCGCCCCCAGCCTGGTCCGGGCCGGCTACCGGGTCCTCATGTACGACCGGCGCGGATTCGGCCTCTCCGGTGCCGGCCAGCACTTTGCCGAGTACTATGTGAGCGACACCTTCCGCGAAAAGTGCCTCCTGGAGCTGGAACGTCTTCTCGACCGCCTGGGCATCGAGGCCGCCCACCTCCTCGGCCAGTGCGAGGGCGGGGTCATCGCCCTGGATTACGCCCTGCTCCGCCCCAAAAGGGTGAAAAGCGTGATCACCTCCAGCACCCAGTGCTTCAGCGATATCCCCATGACCGAGCTCAACAGGATGATGTTTCCGGCCTCTTTTTCCGGGCTCAAAGCCGAGACCCGGGCCAAGCTGAGCGCCTGGCACGGGGAAAAGCGGGCCCGGACCCTGTACGACCGGTGCCGGCAGTACGGCGGGGCCTACGGCCAAGGCGTCTTCGACCTGAGAGACATGCTTACTGAAGTGGCCTGCAAGGTGCTCATCCTCTACCCGGATCGAAGCAGCCTCTTTGCCGTGGAGCAGGGAGTGGCCTTCTACCGTCACCTGCAGCGCAGTGAGCTGGCGGTCCTGCCAGGATGCGGCCACAACACCTACGAGCAGCAGCCCGGGGAGTACCTGCGCCAGGTGATCGGTTTTTTGCAAAGGCAGGTCCATAACCCTGCTTAGCCCAGGCTGAGGCCATGAAACAATTGACAACCATGTATGGTCACACACCTCGGCTGGGAGGGATGCCGGCGGCCTCGATCGCTGCCATTGCGGCCGCCTTGGCCGAACTTCCCTAAAGCGGATGCTACATGGGCAGGACCCGCCCGATGCCCATGTCCCTGGCCTTTTTATAGATGAGGCCGGCCGTGGCCATGTCGCTAAGGGCCAGGCCGAGGTTGAGGCTGATGATCCGCTCCCGGTCGTTTTCCCGCCCCGGCTTTTTCCCGGCGGCTATCTCTCCCAGATCGGCATAGGCCCGGGGGGTCTTCCGGAAGTAGCCCATCCGCCGGTAGTACTCCATCTGCTCGGTATCGTCCGTGGCCAGCTTGTCCATTTCCCCAAGGGCCGGGCCTGTCCAGTAGGAATCAAAATCCACGGGAGAGGCAAAGCCGCCCGGGGCCAGCCAGCCGGCTTCGATGGTCGGGGACGGGTCTTTGAGGATCGGGCCGCTGGTCACGACCATGTCCATGTCCCGGACCGCCTCCCCGGGCGAGTCGACCACCTCCACCTCCAGTTTCAGGGACCGATACATCTCTCTGGCGTATTTGCGGGCGGCCTCCTTGCTTCTGTCATAAGCCCTGACCTTTTTCAGGTCGAAGAGGCAGGCAAAGGCCTCCAGATGGCTCCGGCCCTGGACCCCGCAGGCGATGATCCCCAGACTCCGGCTGTCTTTTCTGGCCAGGTACCTGGCGGCCACGGCCGAGGCGGCCCCGGTCCGCTTGCCGGTGATCCAGGTAGCGTCCATGACCGCCAGCGGGATCCCGGTCTCTGGATCGTTCAGGATAAGCAGACCGGAAATGTAGGGCAGCCCCTTGTCCTGATTGTGCGGATTGCCGGAGACCCATTTGATCCCGGCCGCCTGCAGATGGGGGACATAGGCGGGCATGGCGTGCAGAAAGGAATCCCTGCCGGGGTGGATGCCCGGCTTGGGGGGCATTTCACAGCGGCCCCGGCCCTTTTCCTTGAAGGTCTCGTCCAGGGCCTCGATGATCTCGGCCATGCCGACCCCGGTTACCTCTACGTCTTCCCGGCTCAAGTAGAGCAGCTCCTGCTTCATGATATCCTCCCCGGACCGGGAACCCGTGTCCCGCATTTTTGCCCCGCAAAGGCGGCCTGGCCTTGAAATGACGGCCTGCAAAGTACTTGCTGAAAAACCATCAGGTTCTTCGCCTTTCAAATAATCATGGCTATGGTAGCAAGGCGTTGTAAAATGTCAACGAACCAGGCAGCCGCATGGGCAATTGCCGTGATGTTCCGGGTAAAGGTGCCTGTTTGCTTATCCGGCTTGCCAACATCTATAACGGAAGCAAAAAGCCCTGCTGGAAGGGGTCGTCCGGATCGATCACAAAGCGGTGATAGCCGGTTATAAAGGCCTGGCCGCTGATCTCCGGGACTATGGCCGGCCACGAGGCCACCAGGGTCTCCTTGACGATGGTCCCGGAAAACCTCGTGCCCAGGATCCCCTGCTGGATATAGTCCCGGCCAGGGGCCAGCCGCCCCTTTTTGTACAGCAGGGCCATTTTGGCGCAGGTCCCGGTGCCGCAGGGCGACCTGTCGATCTGGCCGGAACCGAAGATCACGACGTTTTTCGGGGGCCGGCCTTCCTGGTAAAACTCGATGAGGGCCACCTCGCCCCGCTTCCCGCTGGCCGGATGGATGATCCGGAGTTCGCGGTTGAGACAATCCCGAAGCTCCAGGGCCGTGCCGGTCAAGCGATTCAGGTCGGCCGATTCAAGGTCCAGCCCCAGGCATTCGACATCCACCAGGCCGAAGAAGTTGCCTCCGTAGACGATGTCCACTGGCAGCTCCCGGCCGTGCAGGGGAATTTGGAGCGAGTCATACCAGAAGGCGGGCTGGTTGCGGATGGTCACCCTGCGGCAGCGGCCCTGGTGGATCTTGGCCCTGGCCGGGATCAGTCCGGCCGGGGTGTCCAGGACGATGTTTTTGTCCACCGGCTCCGGGGCCTCGGGCATGGGGATGATCCCGGTTTCCAGCAGGGCCGTCACCGCCCCCATGGAGCCGTGCCCGCACATGTCCAGACAGCCCCCGCTGTCCATGAACAGGACCCCGGCCTCGGCTTCGGCCCGGGTCGGCTCGGTGAGCACGGCCCCGAACATGTCCCGGTGGCCGCGGGGCTCCCAGAGGAGCAGCCTCCGGATGTGGTCCTTGTGCTCTAAAAACCACTTTTTCTTGGCGGCCATGTCCCGGCCGGGAACAGGACCGATCCCGGCCGTCACCACCCGGGTGGGCTCGCCCGCGGTATGGGTGTCGATGGTCGTGATCAAGGAATTGAAGTGCATGTGAAGCCTTCATTTTTTTATAAACTACGAAACACGTGAATGAACGTAAATACTGTAATGGGCTCTGAAATCGCAAATCCAAAATCCGCAATCCAAAATCCCTAGACCAGGCCTCCTTCGCTCAGGGGTTTGTTCTCCAGGACCCGGGACGGGTCGAAGACGGACAGATCCAGGGCGTGGGCTTTGTCCAGGATGAGCTCGCTGATGTAGCGGCCCACGGCCGGGGCCTGCTGCAGCCCGTGCCCGGAAAAGCCGTTGGCCAGGTAGAAGCCGGCCAGCTCCGGCCACTCGCCGAGCAGGGCGTTGCCGTCCATCTGGTTGACCGCATAGAGGCCGGCCCAGCCCCGGACCAGCTTCAAGGACTCGAAGGCCGGCACGAACTCGGCCAGTTCCAGCCACAGCTCCTCCATGAACCGTTTGCGATCCCAGGTGAAATCGAAGCCGATCGGGTCATCGGGCTTGGATTTGCCCACCAGCAAAAGGCCGCCGGTCTCGGTCCGGAAATAGAGGCCGGAGCGCAGTATGGTCAAAGGCAGGGGGCCGTCCGGTTTGACCTCGGGATCCAGGGCAAAGACCTGGCGCTTGACCGGATCCACGGGCAGGCTGACTCCGGCCTGAGCCGCGATCTCCGCGGCCCAGGCCCCGGCGCAGTTGACCACGTATCCGGCCTGCAGGCTGCCTCCCGAGGCCAGCTGTACCCCGCCTATCCTGCCGCGGCTCGTGTTCAAGCCGCTGACCTCGTCGGCGATGAAGGCCGCTCCCTGGGAGACGGCCTTGTTCTTGTAGGCCATGAGCACGGCATAGGCGTCGAAATGCCCGTCTTGCGGCCCGAAGGTCCCGCCGCTGTATTGACCCGCGTCATACAGGGGATAGCGGGCCCTGATCCCGTCCGGATCCAGCCAGGCCACCTCGCAGCCGAGACCCTGCTGCATTTTGAGGGAGGCCTCGGCCGCGGGCCGGGCCTCCTCGTCCACCATGAAGAGGTTGCCCTCCCGGCAGAGGGCGATGTTCGGCCGGGTATCCCCGACCTGCATCTCTTTTTCGAAGTCCTCGAAGACCCGGGAGGTGTACCTGGAAATCTCCACGTTCTCCTTCAGACTGAACTGGATCCTGAAGTTGACCATGGACAGGGTGGTGGAGGCCCTTTCATAGGTGGGATCGCGCTCGACCACAGCCACCTTCAGGCTGCTTTCCGCCCCGGTCAGGTGGTAGGCCAGGGACGAGCCCATGACCCCGCCGCCGACGATGACCACGTCATAACTCTTTTGCTCGGACATAACGACTCCTTTGTCAGCCCTGCCTCTGGCAGGCCTGACATTTAACTATTTGTTTACACAATCTTGTACTTCGGCCCGTCACCGCCTTCCGGGCAGTGCCAGGTGATGTTCGCAAACGGGTCCTTGATCTCGCAGGTCTTGCAGTGCAGGCAGTTGGCAAAATTGATCCTGATGACCGGCCCGCTTTCTGCAGCCCTGTCCAGTTCGTAGACGCCGCCGGGGCAGAAGCGGGTGCAGGGGCAGCCGAAGCGATCAAGACAGGTGCTGCGGCAGATTTCAGGGTCATGAATCTCCAGATGGCAGGGCTGGTCCTCCCGGTGCCCGGTCCTGGACAGGTAGACTCCGGTCAGCTGGTCCGGGAACAGTTCCGGCTCATCTTCCAAGGGCCTGGAGGACTCACTCCCGAAAGCATATCCCGGGTCCGGCTTCAGGCTGAGGTGATCCGGAATCCCGGGCAGGGGATCGATGATCCCCCGGCCTTTGCTCAGATACTGGGCCCCCAGATGGACAAATCCGGCCAGCCCTTTCCGGTTCAGGGCCTGCTGGCAGTTGCGCCCCTCCAGCATCTCGGCCTGAATTCCGCCGCTTCCCACCTTTTCCTCAAAAGACTGCAAACTGGATTGGGAACAGTCTGAGGAGGCCAGGGCCTCGGCTATGGTCTCCGCCGCCAGCATGCCGGACTGCATGCACAGATGGACGCCCTTCAGGGCCGGGGTGTTGTGAAACCCGGCCGTGTTCCCGATCAGGATCAGGCCGTCGGCCGTGAGGGCGGGCATGGTGTAAAGCCCCCCGGTGTTGACCGTCCTGGCTCCCTGTTCCAGGACCTTGCCACCTTTGATGAGGCTGTGAATAAAAGGATGGCTCTTGAACTGCAGGAAGCGGTCGTAGACATCCAGGCCGGCCTCCCGGTATCCCAGCCCCAGGAGAAAGCCAAGGGCCAGGCGGGACTGGTCCATTTCATAGATGAACCCGCCGCCGGGTTCGCGGCCGCCCAGGGGATGACCCATAAAATGCAGGGCGTTGGCCGGGAGCTGCCCGAGACGGTCCGCCTCCTGGAGCTGGATGACCTCCTTGATGCCGACTTCGAACTGTTCCGGCCCGGAGTCGCCTTTGAGCCCCAGCCTGGAGCAGACCTGCTCGCAGAGGCTGCCCCTGGCCCCCTCACCCAGCACGGTCACCCCGGCTTTGAGATCGATGCCGGGTTCGAAGTTGGCTCGGGGGGTTCGCTCCCTGTCCAGACCCTTGTCGTCCGTGCGCACCCCGACCACTGTCCGGCCGTCCTGCCCGAACAGGACCTCTGTCCCGGCAAAGCCCGGGAAGATGTTGACTCCGAGGGCTTCGGCCCGCTCCCCCAGCCACCTGGTAAGCCTGGACAGACTGATGATGACCCGGCCCTGGTTCTTCAGGTGGCGGGGAACAAGGGGCAGGCGGTAGGCGCGCTTTTTTGTGAGCCAGTAGAGTCCGTCCCCCCGGACCCGGGACTCGATGGGGCAGCCCTGCTCCAGGGCGTCAGGCAGCAGTTCGAACAGAGGCTCCGGCTTGAGCACGGCCCCGCTCACGGCGTGGGCCCCGACCTCTGTTCCCTTTTCTATGACCGCTACCTCCAGGTCCATGCCCCTGTCGGATGCGATCTGCATCAGGCGGATGGCCCCGGCCAGGCTGGCCGGCCCGGCTCCGACAAAGAGCACATCCACTTCCATCTGTTCTCGTTGAATGCTGGCGGTTTTCATAAATAAGATCTTGCCTGTTTCGGGTTTCTAAACGTCTTGCCCATCACAGCATCTTGGTCAGGAGGGGCACGATCTGGTGCAGGTCTCCGACCAGCCCCAGGTCGGCCTTGGCGAAGATCGGGGCCTGAGGGTCCTTGTTCACGGCCACGACTGTCTTGGCGGTGGAGATGCCGGTTACGTGCTGAATGGCCCCGGAAATGCCGCAGGCCAGATACAGCTTGGGGGAAACCACCTTGCCGGTCTGCCCCACCTGGTCCTGGACCGGCCGCCAGCCCGCATCCACTGCTGAACGGGAGGCCCCGACAGCGCCCTGCAGCTTGTCGGCCAGGATTTGCAGGGACCGAAAGCCCTCTTCGCCCGCGCCGTATCCCCCGGCCACGATGATCTCGGCTTCGGCAATATCCGCCCGGTCCTGCTGGGGGATCTTGTCCAGCACCTTCAGCCGGGGCTTTTGTGCCTCGAGATCCAGGGACCAGATTTCGCCGGTGCGATCCTCCTTAAGACTCGGCTCTAAAAAGGCGTTGGGCCGGATGGAGAGGATATTCGGCGAGCCCTTAAGGGTCAGGTGGGCCACAACCCGTCCCCCGTACATGGGTCGGGAGACCTTCAAGGCGGCCTCCTGAAACACGCAGGCCGAGACGTCCTGGGCCAGGGGGGCCTTGATCCCTGCGGCCAGCCTGGCGCACATTTCCCGGCCCCGGCTCGAGGCCCCGCTGATGATCAGTCCGGGTCTATACTGCTCCACCGCTTTTTCCAGGCAAAGAGCCAGTTCTTCGCCGCTGACCCTGTCCGCGTCATGGCGGGTCAGGCAAAGGACCGCATCCGCCCCGTATCCCAGGGCCTCTTCCGCCTGATCCCTGTCCTGGCCGAAGACCACGGCCAGGACCTCGCCCCCTGTTTCGCCGGCTATGGTTCTTCCCAAACCAAGGGCCTCCCGGCTGACCTTGCGCAAGCTCCCCTGTTCCCCTTCGGTCAGAATGAAGATCGTATTGTTCATGCTCTGCTCCCTGATCTGAAGATTCAAACAATTTTCGGATATATTGTGTTTAATTTAGCCGTGAAGTCCTCTGCTGC
>JAIPDR010000051.1 GCA_021737615.1 Desulfohalobiaceae bacterium
CTTTGCGAACCGGGCAACAGGGTTTTCTTGCGCGACCTCGCTTAGAGGTTCTCAGGTTTTCTTAGGCTCGCGAAATGGGGGAAACCGGACCGCGCCTACGGCTTTAAACCATAAGACTGCTGAAGATTCTCGTTCAGGCAGCAGCAAAGTTTATAGCAGAGTCTCAGAGTCCGGAGGGGGCAGGGATCCCGTATTCACGAGCCATAGAAAACCGAGAGCCGGAAGCGTTTAAGCAAAAGAGAGCCCTGTGACCGGTTCGCATTCTTAGATGGAGTTTCATACCAGCGAGCAGAGGGCAGAGTTCGTACATCCCCTGGTTAGTAGTCCGGTTGCATTATATCACCGAGTTACTGACTGAAGCACTTGTATGCGCCCTCAGCTTCTTTGCCAAGCCCTCTGCTCTTTGTCTCTTGGTAAAAGGATCGGGCCGGAAGGAAGAGGTCAGCGGGTTAACTTTTTTATGAGCAGCAGGAGTTGTCGAAAGTGCGGGATCTGAAAGGATGGCAGAACTGGCTGATCGGAGGCTGGCTGGTCGTCCTGGCCCTTTTTCACCTCTACACCGCCTCCTTCGGCATCATGCAGCCCAGGGTGCAGCGGGGGGTCCATCTCCTGTTCCTGCTTCCGGCTGCCTTTATTCTCTTCCCGGCTGGGAAGAGATCCCCCAGGGAGCGGCCGTCAGGGTTCGACCTGGTTCTGGCCGGGGCCGCCCTTATCCCGCCCTTGTATGTGATCACCCAGAACGACACTCTGAGCATGCGCCTGGTCTTTATCGATCCGGTCCTGCCCGTGGAGATGCTCCTGGGCGGCTTGAACATCGTCCTGCTCCTGGAGGGGGTCAGACGGGCCGTGGTCCCGGCCATGGCCATCCTCATCGCCGTCTTTTTCGGGTATCTCTTCGTGGCCCCCTACCTGCCCGGGGTCTTCTATTCCAAGCCGCCGGTCATCGCCGAGATCATCGAGATGCAGTATCTGGTCTCGGATGCCGGCATCTACGGTTCCATCACCGGGGTTTCGGCGACTTTCGTCGCCCTCTTCGTCATCTTCGGGGCCTTCATGGAAAACACCCGCAGCGGGCAGTTCTTCACCGATCTGGCCTGCCGCCTGGCCGGGAAGAGCTCCGGAGGCCCGGCCAAAATCGCGGTCATCAGCAGCGGCCTCTTCGGCTCCATCAGCGGTGTGGGCGCGGCCAATGTCTATTCCACCGGGACCTTCACCATCCCGCTCATGAAGAAGCTCGGCTACAGGAAACAGATGGCCGGGGCGGTGGAAGCCGCGGCCTCGACAGGAGGCATGCTCATGCCGCCGGTCATGGGGGCCGGGGCCTTTGTCATGGCCGAGATCACCGGCATCTCCTACGTCAAGATCGTCATCGCGGCCCTGCTCGGCTCCATCCTCTACTACACCAGCCTGATCTTCAGGGTCCATTTCACGGCGCAAAGGGATAATCTGCGGGGCATCAGCGAGGGACAGCTCTTGTCCTACACCCAGATCCTCAAGGACTCCTATCTCCTGATCCCCATGCTGGCCCTGGTCTGGCTTCTGCTTAAGGGCTTCTCGCCCTTTTATGCGGCCAACGCGGCCATCGGGATCACCTTTCTGGCCAGCTTCGCCAGCAAGGAGACCAGGATGACCCCGGCCCGGCTCTGGGCCACCCTGAGGCTGAGCGGCCATAACATGGTCATGATCGCCCTGGCCTGCGCCGGAGCCGGCATGGTGGTCAGCATCGTGACCAACACCGGTCTGGCCCTGGGGGTGGCTTCGGTCATCAACAACTGGTCCGGAGGGGTTCTGCTGCCGGCCCTGTTTTTGATCATGGTCACCTCCCTGTTCCTGGGCATGGGGCTGCCCTGCACCCCGGCCTACATCATCGCCGTGACCATCGGCGGCCCGGCCATGCTGGCCCTGGGCTGCGATTTGCTCCCGTCGCACCTGTTTGTCTTCTATTTTGCCATCCTGGCCGGAATCACGCCCCCGGTCTGCATCCCGGCTTACTGCGCCGCCTCCATCGCCGGTTCCAAGCCCCTGCAGACCGGTTTCGAGGCCTTCAAGCTGGCCCTGGTCGGGTTTCTTATTCCCTATATCTTCATCTACAACCAGGCCCTGCTGATGCAGGGCACTGTCGTGGAGATCGCGACCATCGTGGCCGTTCTCTTGATTTCGGTCATCCTGCTGGCCGGGGCCATGAGCGGCTATCTCTTTCGCAGGCTGAATGCGCCCATGCGGGTGCTTGGCTTTGTCTTTTCCCTGGTAGTGGCCTTTTTGTGCACCCAGGAAGAGTTTCTGCGGCTGCATCAGGTGCAGATCGTGTCCTGGCTGCTGATCCTGCTGGGCATCCTGCAGTGGAGCTACAGGAAATGGAGAAGCAAGAGGATTGAAGCAAAAGAGCCTGTCAGGCACGACGATCTAAAGGCAGGCCTGGATGAGGACCGGGCCTTGGGGCCCGATAACCTATGACCAAAGAGAAGAAGTCATTTGTCGCCGAAGACGGCTGATGTCCTGATCATCGGGGGCGGGGTCATTGGGACCTCCATCGCCTATTACCTGGCCCGGCGCAAGGTTCGGGTGGTCCTGCTGGAAAAAGGTGAGCTGGCCGGCGGGACTTCCGGGGCCTGCGACGGCCTGGTCTTTCTGCAGTCCAAAAAGCCCGGGGTCCACCTGGAGCTGGCCCTGACCAGCCAAAAGCTCTTTCAAAAACTCGACAGGCGGCTGCCGGTCCCAATCCACTACCAGAACAAAGGGGGCCTGATCGTCGTGGAATCGGAAGAGGAGCAGGAGGCCATGCAGGCCCATGTCAAAAAGTGCCGCTCAAACGGTCTGGATGTCCGCCTCCTGGACAGGCGGGATCTTTTGCAGATGGAGCCGCACCTCTCCCCGGAGCTTCTCGGAGCCGCCTACTCGCCCCTGGATTCCCAGGTGAACCCCATTTCTCTGGCCCAGGGCCTGGCTTTGGGGGCCGGGGATCACGGAGCAAAGATCCTGACCCGGACCGAGGTCCTGGACATCGAGTGCACCGGGACCAAGATCGAGGCCGTGCAGACCAGCCGGGGGCGGATCCAGACCCGGACCGTGGTCAATGCCGCCGGGGTTTGGGCCCCCGCGATCGCGCGAATGGCCGGAATCGATCTGCCCATCAGCCCCAGGCGGGGCCAGATCCTGGTTACGGAACCCTTGCCGTTGCTTCTTGGAAAATGCCTTCTCTCGGCCAGGTACATCGGGGCCAAATACAAGCCCGGCCCGCAATCAGGCAGAGGGGGGGGCGTTTC
This sequence comes from Desulfohalobiaceae bacterium, assembly GCA_021737615.1. GTDB lineage: Bacteria > Desulfobacterota > Desulfovibrionia > Desulfovibrionales > Desulfothermaceae > JAABTT01. The sequence continues at coordinate 3,264 of JAIPDR010000051.1, forward strand.
CATGGAACAGACCGAAAGCGGCAACCTGCTCCTGGGATCCACCCGGGAATTCGTCGGCTTCGACCGCAGGACTTCCCTGGCCGGCCTGAAGGGCGTGGCCGGGGCCTGTTCCAGGATCATCCCCGCCTTGCGAGACGTGCTGGCCATCCGGTCTTTTGCCGGCCTGAGGCCCTATACCCCGGACGGCCTTCCGCTTTTGGGACTGGTTCCGGCTCTGTCCGGACTCGTGCTGGCCGCCGGGCACGAAGGCGACGGCATCGCCCTGGCCCCGGTCACCGGGCTGCTGATCGCCCAGCTGATTACGGACGGAACCACTGACATTTCCCTGGAGGCCTTCAGCTGCGGCCGCTTCGGCGAGGGGGACTGAGGGCAGAAGGTGCTGGGATGCTGGCATGCTGGGATCCTGGGATTGAAGAACGAAGAAGAAAACAGAGGACGGAGGACGGAGGGCAGCAGGAAGAAGTGTTGAGCAGGAAAAAGAGGGACGGATGGACGGTGGACATTGGACGGAGGACGGGAAGAACAGGAAGGGGTGAGAGCAGAGGGCGGTAGGCGGTGATCGGTGGGCAGGGGTCTTCCCCGCCGGAAGCTGAGAGTTTTTCAGCCGGTCTTCCGGGGCGGCTGAAATCTGTTTCTTCTCTCTTATCCTGTCCAATCCTGTAAATCCTGTCTAATAACTCTTCAAGAAATATAGACAGGATAAACAGGATGTAGAGGATGGAGGATGGAATATGCCGGCATATTGGAATGCTGGGATTGAAGAATGAAGAGGAGGAAAGAGGGCAGCAGGAAGAAGTGGTGAGTAGGAAAAAGATGGATGGATGGACGAGGAAAGAGGACGGAGGACGGCAAGAAGGGGGTAAGGACAGTGGTCGGAGAGCAGAGGACGGACATTAAGTTTTGCAAGAAAGAATCCCTTTTGCCGAAATTTACAAGCAGATGGATTCAATTGGTTCTGTATTATGAATAACCCCGGCATTTCTTTTTTTCCGCCCTCTTCCCCATGCTCTATGCCCCATGCTCCATGCTTCTTATCCCAGCATTCCAGCATAGGCGCGAAGCGCCGTCCAGCATGCCAGCATTCCAGCATAACGGAAACCAGTATTATCATAAACAGCCATGTCTGACCTGCGAATTCCAACCCATCCCCGGAAGGAGAAGATCACGGTTTATGTCAACGGCCGGGAAGTGCTGGCCTATGCCGGGGAGAGCCTGCACGCCGCCCTTTTGGCCGCGGGGTTTTTTGTCCTGCGGCGGGCCGGGTCGGAGCCAAGGGGCTTCTTCTGCGGCATGGGGGTCTGCTATGACTGCCTGGTGACCGTGGACGGCAGACCCGGGCAAAGGGCCTGCATGACCCGGGTCGAGGATCGGATGGAGGTCGAACTCGATGTCGACTGAGTCCCGGGTGATCATCGTCGGGGCCGGCCCGGCCGGACTGGCCGCGGCTGAGGTGCTGGCTGAAAAAGGGATCAAGACCCTGCTTCTAGACGAGAACCGTCAGCCGGGCGGTCAGCTGCTGCGCTTTGCACCGCCGGCGGCCGGGAGGGAATCCTTGTACCGGAACAGTGTCGGCCGAAAGGGCCGCAGCCTGTTGGCCTGCCTTCAGAGCAGCACGATAGACGTCCTGACTTCGGCCCAGGTCATCGGCTTCGAGGCTCCGGACCGTCTCTGGGTGGATGCCGGCACAGGAGGAGTCCGGGAGCTGCGCTTCGAGGCTCTTCTCCTGGCCACCGGAGCCAGGGAAAAGTTTCTGTCTTTCCCCGGCTGGACCCTGCCCGGAGTCATCTCCAGCGGAGGGGCGCAGCTGCTCATCAAGGGCTCCGGTGTCCTGCCGGCCCCGGAAATGGTCATCGGCGGCTGCGGAGTCCTGCCCCTGGCCCTGGCTGGTGAAGTCCTGAAAAACAAGGGCCGGGTCCAGGCCGTCCTGGACGAGTCCGCTTTGGCCGACTCCCTGGGATTGCTCAGGCTCCTGCCGCGTCAACTGCCCAGAGTCCTCCAGGGCGGCCTGGGTCTTGGCCGGCTCCTTTTGGCCGGGCGCCGGGTCAGGCACCGCACCAGGATCGTCCAGGCCCGGGGGGACAAAAGGCTGGAGGAAGTGGTCACGGCCGGGATCGATGCCAGGGGCCGGGTCGTTCCAGGGACGGAAAGAGAGATAGAAACCGGAAGCCTGGCCATGGGCTATGGATTCGCCCCGAACATCGAACTGGCCCGGGAGGTGGGCTGTGATCTGCTCTTCACCCCTGACAAGGGCGGCTGGGCCGTCCGGGTCGATGAGTGCCAGCAGAGCAGCCAGGCCCTAGTCTTTGCCGCAGGGGAGCCCACCGGTGTGGCCGGCGGAAACAAGGCCGCCCTGGAGGGGGCCATCGCCGGCCTGTCCATTGTCTCCAGATTGAAGGGCAGGCCGGGACGGCAGGAGCGGCGAAACCTCGAGGTCCTGCAGGCCGGACTCCAGAAAGAACTTCGTTTCGGGGCCTTTCTCAACCGGCTGACCCGGATTCCAGAGGCCGGGTATCGGGTCATACCCCCGGAGACCGTTGTCTGCCGCTGCGAGCAGGTACGGCAGGCAGAAATCCTGAAGGCCATTGGCCGGGGGTTGAACACGGTCCCAGGAGTGAAGAAGGCCACCCGCTGCGGCATGGGGATCTGTCAGGGCAGGACCTGCGGCCCGATTTTGACCGAGATCCTGAGAGTGCATCCGGATCTTCCGGACGCCGAACCGGCTCTTTTTTCGGTGCGGCCGCCGCTCAAGCCGGTCTCGGTTGGCGATCTGGCCGAGGCGGATGTGTAGCCAAGATGACTGCGGCCATGGCTTTCCTGATTATCCCGCGCCCCCTGCACTTGCTTTACGCCCGATAATCTGGGGAAATCCAACCTGGCAGGCAAAATAGACACCATGCATGCTCTCCCCTTCCGCAGTAAAGCGCGTGCAGGGCAGGCTGCCTGCAGACTCGTTTGAACCATGCAGCAGCCGGGAAGTACAGCGGAGTCAGAGCCATGACCACCAGACAGCATCCACCCCAAGACTCGGATCCCCCGCTGATCGGCATCATGATGCTCGACACGGAGTTTCCCCGCATCCCCGGCGATGTGGGCAACCCAGGGACCTTTTCCTTTCCGGTTCGTTATGAGACCGTCAGCGGGGCCTCGGCAGAGCGGGTCGTCCGCCGGGCGGATCCCCTGCTCCTTCCCCCCTTTCTGGAAGCGGCCCGAAAGCTGGAAGCCCTGGGGGTCAAAGCCCTGGCCACCAGCTGCGGCTTCCTGGCCCTCTTTCATCAGGAGCTGGTTCGGGCCGTGAACATCCCGGTCTTCAGCTCCAGCCTGCTGCAGGTCTACCAGGCCAGGGCGGTCATCCAGCCGGGCCAGGAGGTGGGAATCATCGCGGCCGACTCCCGGAGATTGACGCCGCGCCATTTCGCGGGGCTGGGCCTCTGCCCGCCGCCAAAGGCCGTCGTGGGCCTGGAGGAGTCCAAGGAATTCTCCGCGGTTTTTTTCAACAACAAGCTGCGCCTGGACCGGGAAAAGCTGGAACAGGAAGTGGTCGCTGCGGCCAGGCAGCTTATCCAGAGGCATCCCCGGGTCGGGGCCGTGGTTTTGGAGTGCACCAACCTGCCTCCGTATGCCGGGGCTGTGCAAAAAGTCTGCGGGCTGCCGGTATTTGACGTCGTGACCTTGATCAACTACGCTTATCTTGTCGTTCATAATGATTTTTGACCAGGTATTTAAGATACCATCCAAAGTACCAACAGATAACGAAGGAGGGACATCATGCACGGCTATTGCGGAAAACTCCTGCGCGTCGATTTGACCTCAGGCGAAATCAAGGAAGAATCACTCGATCCCAAGGTGGCCAAAGACTACATCGGCGGCCGGGGGCTCGGAATCTACTACCTGAACCGGGAGCTGGACCCCGGGGTGGATCCCCTGTCCCCGGAAAACATGATGGTCATGGCCACCGGCCCTTTGACCGGGACCGGGGCCCCCACCGGCTCCAGGTACATGGTCATGACCAAATCCCCGCTGACCGGGGCCATCACCTGTTCCAATTCCGGCGGCATGTTTCCCACCCAGCTCAAGAAAAGCGGCCTGGACGGGATCATCTTCACCGGTAAGGCCAGAGAGCCGGTTTACCTCTGGATCGGTGAGGGCGGATACGAGCTGCGCAAGGCCGGGCACCTCTGGGGAAAGACCACCCATGAGACCACGGATCAGATCCTGGCCGAGACCGATGCCAAAGCCAGGGTGGCCTGTATCGGCCCGGCCGGAGAGAGAGGGGTCCTCTTTGCCTCGATCATGAACGACCGCGACCGGGCGGCTGGCCGCTCCGGGGTTGGGGCGGTCATGGGCTCGAAGAACCTGAAGGGTATTGCGGTCAGGGGAGGCGAAAAAATCAGCCTGGCCGACCCGGACGGCTTCAAGGCCTTCAACAAGACCATCATCGACGGATTCAAGGAAGCAACCAGAGAGACCCCCCTGGGCCTGACCGTGAACGGCACGGCCGGGGTGGTGGCCGTGACCCAGGCCTACGGGGCCCTGCCCACCAAAAACTGGCAGCAGGGGACCTTTGAGGGCTGGAAATCAGTCCAGGGCACGACCCTCACGGACAAATACCTGACCACCAACACGGCCTGCTTCGGCTGCCCGATCGGCTGCGGCCGCAAGACCAGGGTCGAGGACCCGGATTTTCACGGCGAAGGGGAAGGTCCTGAATACGAAACCATCTACGCCATGGGCCCCAACTGCATGATCGACAACCTGGCGGCCATCGTCAAGGCCAACTACCTCTGCAACGAACTGGGGCTGGACACTATCACCATGGGCGCCAGCCTGGCCTGCGCCATGGAGCTCTTCGACCGGGGCTATCTCACGGAAGAGGAAGTGGGGCAGAAGCTTATGTGGGGGGATGGCCAGGCCCTGGTGGACATGACCAGGATGACCGGCTATCGTCAAGGCTTCGGAGAGATCCTGGCCCAGGGCAGCTATCGGATGGCCGAGCGCTATGGCCATCCGGAGCTGGCCATGGTCACCAAGAAGCAGGAGTTTCCAGGCTACGAGCCCAGGGGGGAGCAGGCCATGGGGCTGGCCTACGCCACATCGCCCATCGGCGGCTCCCACATGCGCGGCGACCCGGCCTATTTCGAGCTGTTCGGGGTGCCCAAGGCCATGGATCCCCAGCAGTGGAAGGGCAAGGCCAGGGTCACCAAGGACTACCAGAATCTGTCCGCGGTCATCGATGCCGCCGGCCTGTGCATCTTCTTCGCGGTCCGCAACCTGGCCGGCAAGGAGCTCGACGTCCCGCCCACCGGGATCCTTGAGTACCTGAACACGGCCACCGGGCTTAATTACACCCTGGAGGAACTCATCCAGGCCTCGGAGCGGATCATCAATGCCGAGCGGAAATTTTTAAACGCGGCCGGTTTTTCGAAGAAAGACGACAGCCTGCCCGCCCGCCTGACCAGGGAGCCCATGCCCTCTGGTCCGGCAAAGGGTCAGGTCTGCCACCTGGAGGAGATGCTTGAGGAGTACTACCTGATCCGGAACTGGGATGCCGAGGGCAAGCCGAGCAGGCAGCGCCTTGAAGAGCTCGGTCTGGACTGAAAAAGAAAAGTTTTAAGTTATTAAGTTTGAAGTGGTTAAGTTTGGATTGTAAGCAATGATGGTTTGCGTTTCCCCTTAAAACTTAACGCTTCAAGCTTAACACTTCAAACCGGAAAAAGGAGAAAAAGACATGGCGCTCAAAAAAACAGCCCTGATCACGGCCGGTGGCAGCGGTATGGGGGCGGAAGCGGCCAGGGTTCTGGCCGAGCGGGGCTATTCCGTGGCCATTTTGTCCTCTTCGGGCAAGGGGGAAGAGCTGGCCAAAAAACTGGGAGGCCTGGGTATGACCGGCTCCAACCTGAACCCGGACGATCTGCAGCGCTTTGTCGAAAAGACCTATCAGACCTTTGGCCGGATCGACGCCGTGGTCAACAGCGCCGGGCATGGCCCCAAGGGAGACATATTGGAGCTCAGCGACGAACAATGGCACCAGGGCCTGGAGGTCTATTTTCTGAATGTGGTCCGCGTCTGCCGGCTGGTGACCCCGATCATGGAGAACCAGCCGGGCGGGGCCATCGTCAATATCTCCAGCTTCGCCGCCTGTGAACCGGATCCCGAGTTCCCGACCTCGGCCGCTTTTCGCTCCAGTTTGGCCGCCTATACCAAGCTCTTCTGCGATTTTTTCGCCCCCAAGAATATCCGCATGAACAACATCCTGCCCGGATTCATCGACAGCCTTCCGGAGAACGAATCCTTCCGCAACCGTATCCCCATGGCCCGGTACGGAACGGTCAGGGAGATCGCGGAAACCGCCGCCTTCCTCCTCTCCGAGTCCGGCGGCTACATCACCGGCCAGAACATCCGGGTGGACGGCGGCCTGACCCGTTCGCCCTAGCCATTAGCCAAACCGCTGTTTGCACGCCTTTTTTTATCCCCCCGGCCAAAGAGGCGAGACCCCCGGGTTACCTAGCCCAGGGTGATCGCCTCTGCGCTGTCTGCTTTTTCCGGACATTGTCTGACTTTCCCGGACTCTATAAAATCAAATAGTTAGTTGTAATCTGTCTGGTTTTTTCAGACGCATAGGCTGTTTTGAAAACTAGGGTCCGTTCTTGGCCTGTTTTTTTAAGAAAACACCCATTCGTAAGTATCTGTTTTTTTCATCATTTACTCTCTTCGTCTTCTGTGTGGCATGTTTTTTGCTACTAGTTCCATGTTCAGTCTAGGCTGTCCTTGAACAAAGGAAAATTTCAGTTGCATTTTTGCTTCCCGGCTCTTCATTGGATTCAAAAAGGGGTTCAGCGTCATCCGGTGTGCCCCCCCACCATCGGTGTGCCCCCCACCATTGATCCGGAGGAGCAGGCTTGTGAGCTGATGACGACCATTTTTGGAGAGTATCTGCTGATGAATAAAGAACATACGATTCTGATTGCCGGTGTGCAAAACCTGGTTGCCGAAACATTTCAGCAAGCTCTTAATTCTTATCATGGTTTTCGGGTCATCGCTCTGGACCGGAATCTGACGGACATGGCCCAAACCATGACCAGCCTCGAGCCGGAAATCGTGCTTTTAGACCAGCGGCTTCTGATGGACGGTTCATATGACACCGCCGCGAATATCCTGCTTCGGTTGAGGATGGAACATCCGAGCAGCCGCATGATCCTGCTGATCGACGACTATCACGAGGATTTCATCGTCAGAGCACTCCAGGCCGGGGTCAAGGGCTATCTTTCCAAGGACGCCGGGATCAGCCAGCTCGTGAATTCGGTCCAGGCCGTCATCAAGGGCGAAATCTGGGCCGAACGCAGGCTTCTGGCGTTGTGCCTGGATCAGTATACGAAACCGTTTCAGCAGGCGCGAAATACAAACCCGCCCGGGTGGAAAAACAGACTGACCCCCCGGGAACAGGAAGTCCTGGAGCATCTGACCAACGGCTGCAGCAACAGGAAGATCGCCGAACAGTTGTTCATCAGTGAAAAAACCGTAAAGACTCATCTCTATAATCTTTTCCGCAAATTGAAGGTCACCGATCGCCTGCAGGCCACCCTTTACGCCTTTCAAAAAAATGGAGGCGCTGCAGATTCAACCGAAAAAAAAGACTAAAGTCCGATTGTCTCCTAGTAATCTGCTATGTTTAACTCAGGTTTTGAATCAGCATTTTTATCCAGGCGATGTTTACTTTTCGATCCAAAGGAAAAGATTATGTCCGTACCCCTCGATATTGTGTTCAGCCGGGAGGAGAACTGCAAAGAACAACCAGGCAATACCGGCAGGGCTCTCGTCGTGATCAGCGAACCCTTTGCCCCGATGAAAAACGAGATCCGCAAGTCTTTGGCCGGCCAGGCCGATATCGAGATAGTCGTCGACAGACGCAAAGCCGAGAGACGCAGCGGGAAATCCTGGGACGGACCCGACCGCCGCCGGGAATCCAGACGGAAGCCCAAGGCCAACGTCCTCCAGGTGATTCTTGATCCCTGACTGTGGGCGGCCGCGACAGTTGCTGCGCCTTGCGATACAAAGAACCAAGTTCCGGCCTCTGTAGCTCATCCTGTCCAAGCGTTGCCCTGCATCTCAACCAAAAGTCGTAGACGGGCTCTGAAGACAGGCTCTTGTCCGGCTGTGTTCCTTGTCAGCCCTGCCTCTGGCAGGCCTGACATTTAACTATCGAATATTTATTACAATATACAGGCATGCTGCTACAATAATGCTCAAGTCCACAGCTGCCAGTTTGAGCGAGGAAGAAACTTCAATTTGAGTCACTGGCACTCTCTTTACGAACCGGGCGACAGGGTTCTCTTGCGCGACCTCGCTGGGAGGTTCTCAGGTTTTCTTAGGCTCGCGAAATGGGGGAAACCGGACCGCGTCTGCGGCTTCAAACCATAAGACTGCTGAAGGTTCTCGTTCAGGCAGCATCAAAGTTTATAGCAGAGTCTAAGAGTCCGGAGGGGGCAGGGATCCCCCGTGAGCGAGCCTTAGAAAACCGAGAGCCGGAAGCGTTTAAGCGCAAGAGAGCCCTGTGACCGGTTCGAACTATTCCGCATTTTTAAATGAAGTTTCATATGAGTATCGTATCCAGCAGAAATTCTGAAGTGAAAAGGAGCAGGTGTGTTTCAAAACCATTCCGACAGAACGGGGCAGGTGATGAAGCTGAAGCAGCTGAGCAAAGAGATTGAATCCCTTCGCCGTAAGAATTCGGTTTTGATGCGTAAAAATTGCGAAATGAAGAAGGATTTAACGGAAAGCAAGAAGAACTCCCTTTCGCTTTTCAGAAGCAATGAAACCGTGAAAATGTTCATCGACCCTTGTTCCGGGGCCATTATCGATTCAAATCAGGCCTGTTTTCGGTTTTACGGATACTCCAGGGACGATTTTCTGAAAATGCACCTCAGTGAGATAAGCCTCTTTCCCGAAAAACAGCTGCGAAATGATCTGTTTCGGGCCAAAAAAGGCTGGCTGCATGAGCTGAAAGACAAACACAGACTGGCCAACGGCGAGATGCGGGATGTGGCGCTCAAGGTTTCTCCGGTCCAGTACAACCGGAAGTCGATCATCTTCGTCGTGGTGGAGGACCGCTCTCAATTGAAAAGAGCCGAGGATCTGCTGTCTTATCAGATAGAACAGCAGCAGCTTATGCCGGATTATGTGCGGTCCGAGGTTGTTTTGCGCTCGAAATCATGCGAACTGGGGGCGCTTCTCAACAACATCCAGGTCCAGATCTGGTGTTTGCAGGATGAAGGAACCTATGGCCAGGTCAATGCTGCCCACGCCGCGTTCCTGGGATACGAGAGGCATCAGGTGGAGTATCAGAGCCTGCATGTCGTTTTCAGCCGGGAAAGAGCCAGGCAGAACATAGCCAAAAATCGAGAGATCTTCGCGCAGAAGAGCCGGAAGTCTTATGAGCAATGGTCTGAAAACGGTCAAGGCCAGGAGAGACTGCTGCGCTTCATCAAGACCCCTCTGTTCGATGCTGATGGAAACGTGGAGTTTGTGGTCTGTTCGGCAGAGGATATCACCAAGCAGAAACTGGCCGAAGAAGCCCTGCACAAGACCAACAGGCTTCTAAAAATCAAGTCCAACCAGGACGGATTGACCGGAATCTCCAACCGGAGGTGCTTTGAAGAGGCTTTTAGCCGGGAGTGGCGGCGCTGCAAGCGGTCGGCCCTGCAGATTGCTCTGGTTCTGGTGGATATCGACCATTTCAAGGCCTTCAACGACCAATACGGTCACCAGGCCGGGGATAAATGCCTGAAGCAGGTGGCCTGCGCCCTGAAGCAGTCAGTGCACAGGTCTGCGGATTTCGTGGCCCGTTACGGAGGAGAGGAATTCGCGATCCTACTGCCGGAGACGGGTCTGGAAGGCGCCGTCAATGTGGCTGAAAAGGCGCGGATGAACGTGGCCTCGCTGCAGATTCCCCACAAGTTCGGCAACCCGGAGGAGGTGGTCACCGTCAGTGTGGGTGCGGCCGTCACCCTGCCCGGGACAGGTGTGGGCGGCTCTTCAGGGTACTCGTTTCTGGCGGCTGTGGACAGGGCCCTTTACAGGGCCAAGGACAAGGGGAGGAACCGGATCGAGTGCGTTGGACTCGATGCAAACAGCGGTCTCAACGTAAACCGCGGTTCTGATCCGCAAATTCCATGCGAGCAAGTGCCTCTGGCAGGATGACCGGGGGGGCGAACCGATTCCGGAATTTCCCCCCTGCGCGCCGGCTTGATTGAAACCGCCCCTGCCTATCGGTGGTCATCCTGCTCCCTGTATTGCCGGGACGGGTCTCAAGAGTCCTTTGTCGATCCTCGGCCAATCCTGGGCCTGGTCCACGATGACGAGCCTGCGGCCAGGAGGGAATACAGGCAGATACTGCTAAAAGCAAAGGGAGCCGCACCCGCGAATGCTTTGGAGCAGGAAGGGGCCATTGAGAAATTATGTGTGAGCCTGGCCGAACTGTTTCCAGCATTGTTTAAGAAACTGGGCCGCAAATACAGAGAAGATCGGGGTCAGATAAGATCTCTTCTTGAATTGACGCAGCTTGAACGCCTCCTGCAGGAGGCGGATACCTCCCAATCGCCGAAAAGCAGGCAGGCAAAGAAATTTATCATAGAGCAGCTTCTGGCCCGCGGATACAAGAAGACGGAGATCGCCTCCCGTCTGGGGATTTCGCGCAGAAGCGTGTACAATATCGTCAATTCTTTAGGTGAATGATGTGCACACTTCGCGTTTGACGCAAAGTGTAAAAACAGGCCAGACCCGGTCGGGCTCATCGTTTGACAATATCGATGGGGTAGGAAAAAAAAATTCGGAGTCACCCATTAAAAGGCCCTTTTTCCCCAAGTTTCCGTTAAGAGCCAAAATGATTTTGCAGGGGCAGGCCCCATTGCTTCGTGAGGATGAAAACCATGCCATTTACCGATTTCTTCACCGATAAACGGGTTCTCGTCACCGGAGCCTGCGGCACGGTCGGTCAGGAGCTCGTCCGGCAGCTGCTTAAAGACTACCAGGCGGCCGAGCTTATCGGCCTGGACAACAACGAGACCGAACTCTTTTTCCTGGAGCAGCGCTTCCTGCCTTATCCTCACTCCAGGTTTTTCCTGGCCGATACCCGGGACGCGGTCAAGCTGCTCCGCAAATTCAAGGGGGTCGACGTGGTTTTTCATACGGCCGCCTTCAAGCATGTCATCCTCTGCGAACGCTCCCCCTTTGATGCGGTCCAGACCAATATCATGGGCGTCCAGAACGTGATCCGGGCCGCCCTGGAGAACCATGTCGGCCGGGTCATTTTCACCAGTTCGGACAAGGCGATCAATCCGACCAATGTCGTGGGCACCTCCAAGCTCATGGGCGAACGGCTGATGACCGCGGCCAACAGCAACCTCCGGGACAACGATTCCATTTTCGCCTCGACCAGATTCGGTAATGTCCTGGGCTCCAGAGGGTCGGTCATCCCCATTTTCAGGGAGCAGATCAAGAAAGGTGGACCGATCACCCTCACCGATCCGGAAATGACCAGGTTCATCATGAGCATCAGGCAGGCGGTGCAGCTGGTCATCGATTCGGCCTGCCTGGCCCGGGGCGGGGAGGTCTTTGTGACCAAGATGCCGGTCATCCGCATCAAAGACCTGGCCGCGGTCATGATCCAGGAGCTGGCCCCGGGTACGGCTATGCCCCGGAGGAGATGGAAACCCGGATCATCGGCTCCAAGCCCGGGGAGAAGCTCTACGAAGAGCTCATGACCGGCGAAGAAACTCGAAGGACCTTGGAGCTTCCCCGCTATTTCGCCGTGATCCCTGCCTTTGCCTCGATCTACAAGGCCGTGGATTATACCTACCCCGAGGTTGTCAGCACAAGCGTCACCAATCCCTACAATTCAGCCAACGAAAAACCACAGCTCCAGAACGACCTGCGCACCTTCCTCTATGAGAACGAACTGCTGGAAGGCGAACCTACCGAGACTTTCCGTCCGGATCAGCGGTACTGGGGAGACGAGAAGAGGGAAGATCAGAAGTCAGGGGTCAGACGAGAGGTCAGCAAGAACTGACATATAAAGTCCCATCTGGCCTCTGCATAGGTTCATCATGCGAATCAATTCTGCAAAGGATCTGATCGTCTATCTAAAGGCATACGAGGCCGCCCATTTCGCGTTTGGCGCCGGTGTCTGCGCAGGGAGTCTGGATGCTGCGAAAGCCCAAAGTTCAGGTAAAAGAACAATATTTAGATAGGTTGCCAAGTTTCAGCGCATATTGCCATTGGATAAATTGCACAGATCGCGTTTGACGCGAAATGTGAATTCTAAGCTTCAACATTGGCCGTATTTTTCGGGAAAAAACAAACAATTACGACAAGATAACGGTCTCAGTGACCATCATTCACAAAAAATCCAACTCGCTACTGAAACAGGCGTCAGCCTCAGCTTTGCTGGTTATACTCGGTTTCATCCTGTCGAAAAATGGAAGCCGCAAGAACAGTTGACAGACTCTCCTTAAGAAAGTTATACTTTTTATCAATAATCGTATAACAAATGGAGGGGTCCATGTCTGAATTACGAACAAAAACAGTTACTGTTTCTGCGAAAGGCTGGGTCGTGATTCCCGCCATATTCAGAAAAAAGATCGGGCTCAAACCGGGCATGAAGATACAGGTCACCGAATCAGCAGGAAAGATTGTCCTTACCCCTCAGGCAGCGGATCCGGTAGACAGCCTTTACGGCAAATTGGCTGGAGGTCCCTCGCTGACTGAGGATCTCGTGAAGGAAAGAACAACAGAGAAAGCCCGTGAAAAAGCCAAAGTATGTCCTCGATAGTTTTGCGTTGCTGGCATTCTTCCAAGCGGAACACGGAGGCGAGCAGATCAGGACGATCCTCAAAGAAGCATCGGCTGGCCAGGCAGAAGTTTGCCTTTCTGTGATCAACCTTGGAGAAATCCATTATATCACCTCCCGCAGAAAGAGCGAAGAGTCAGCTCGATCCATTATGGAAGACATGTCAGTCTTGCCGATAGAACTGCTTGCTGCCACGACAGAACGCGTCTTGAGCGCTGCATCTGTCAAGGCTCGATATTCTGTCTCCTATGCTGATGCCTTTGTTATCGCAGGAGCCGCGGAATTGTCCGCCAAGATACTGACAGGCGATCCGGAATTCAAAGAAATAGAATCATGGATAGATGTCCTCTGGCTCTGAATATCCAAAGCTTAAAGATATATCATCGATGCTTCACACCATGCTTGCAGAGACGCCGCTTATCAAGAATCTGGACAATCCGGAATACATGGAGATCCTTCTTGATGGCAGGACATGTCTCGAAGAGCTGTTTGCCGACATCGACAAACAAATCAAATTCAAAGATAATGAAACCAAAAAGAGCAACGATCGAATCATGCCTGGCTTTCGCTCGGTGATGAAACTCAAAAATTTGCCGGAACGAGTCATTCAATTATTCGCCAAGAGAAGAAAACTGGCTGAATCCAACTGAATTTTGTGACAATAGATAACATCGCTGAGGGCTTTGATGACATGTCCCAGAAGGAATTCATCAGATTCCTGGGATATGCCTTACGTTCCTGCAGTGAAGTTCAGTCCCAGCTGTATCGGGCCATGGATTGCCGGTATATCGCGGAGGATGATTTCAACCGAATTTATAAACTAGCAGCGGATTGTCGGAGTCAGATCAAGGCATTCAGAGTGTATTTGCGTAAAAGAGATTAAACATAAGGTTAACAATTCTTCTTAATTCCAGCATGCCAGCATCCCAGCATACCAGCATACCAGCATTTCTTGTTAATTCCAGCATACCAGCATACCAGCATACCAGCATTTCTTGTTAATTCCAGCATGCCAGCATCCCAGCATCTTAAAATATGATCGACATCCACAGCCATATCCTGCCGGCCATGGACGACGGGCCCGGGTCCTGGGCCGAGAGCCTGTCCCTGTGCCGGCTTCTGGCCGCTCAGGGCGTCCGGACCGTTGTGGCCACGCCGCACTACTGGCCCGGAGTCTACGAACCGCGGGCCGGGCTCATCGAACAAAGGGTCATGGAGCTGAATCTGCTCCTTTGCAAGCAGGGAGTGGATATGACGGCCCTGGCCGGGGAGGAGGTCGTATTCTGCCCTGAAATTCGAGAACTTCTGGCAAAGAGAGCGGTATTGACCCTGAACGGCTCCAGGTACGTCCTGCTGGAACTGCCCCAGCTGATGGCCGAAGAACAGCTCTTCGCGGGAATTTTCCAGCTTCAGCTGGAAGGCTATGTTCCGGTCATCGCCCATCCGGAGAAAAACAGGATGATCCAGGGAGATCCCGGGCTGATGCTGGAGCTGGTTTGCAAGGGGGCCCTGGGACAGATGACCGCCTCCAGCCTTCTGGGAAGCGCCCCCGGGAAAATCAGGACCTGCGGGCAAAACCTGGTCCGCCGGCGGACGGTTCAGATCATTTCCAGCGACGCCCATTCGATTGATGGCCGCCCTCCCAGGCTGGCCCAAGGGCTTGAACAGGCCGCTTGCCTGCTCAAAAGCCGCCGGGAGGCCGAAAAAATGGTCCTGGAGTGCCCGCAAAAAATCATTCAGGACCGCAGGCTGGGTCTGCCGGAAGCGCAGGGAAACAAGAAGAAAAAAGGCGGCTTTTTGAGGCAACTCTGCAAAGAAGCCTTTGGCTGAAGCATTTGCGGCCGGCGGAAGATCCATGACAGGCCGGGTCCAGGACCCGGCCTTTTTTGTTGTTCCAAGAAATACCACTGGTATTTTTTTAAAAGAAGGGATAGTGTCCCTGTCAGGCCGCCCATGTGCAGAGAAACAACCAGGCCCGGATCACGGACCGGTCCTGAAAGGTAAAACGCGCCATGAACAAAGAGATTTACAAGAGCATCAAACAGAAGATCCTCTTCCTGGAGTACCAGCCGGGGCAGATCTTGAACGAAAACGTCCTGGCCAAAGAATTCGGGGTCAGCCGCACCCCGATGCGCGAAGTCCTCTACCGCCTGGAGTGGGAGCAGCTGGTCAGGATCCTGCCCCGGACCGGGACCATGGTCACGGAAATCGAATTCCAGAAGATGATGCACGCCTATCAGACCAGGGGAGGTATCGAGAGTCTGGTCGGACGAATGGCCGCGGAGCAGATAAGCGGGACGCATCTGGAGCGGATTACAACCGTCGCCGACCGCTGCCGGGAACTGACCAAGCAGAAGGATCTCCAGGCCCTGGCCGGAATCGATTTCCGGTTTCGCAGCATCCTGTACGAAGCCGCGGGCAACCCGGTCCTCAAGGACATCTCCGAGATCCTCTACCAGATCACCTTCAGAATCTGGTACCTGACCATGGACCGGGGGGACTGGAAGGCCGAGGTCGGGTCCATGGAAAACGAGATCAGGGAAACCCTGCACAGCCTGCAAAAAGACGCCCCCCAGGCCACCGGAGACATCCGTCAGAACCATCTGCTGAGTCATATAGAGCGGATCCAGGCCAAGTTCTTCGCCAGCCGGGCCGGTCAATCCGGGTAAGGGCGGCCCGGGCAGAGGCTTGGCCGCAGCCGGACGGCAGGAATGAAAAAAGGGGCTTGACATTTTTTGGTACTGTTTGTATACAACAAATAAACATAGGTTGCATACGGTGGTATTTTTTAAAGCTGTCCTGTAAGCGGTTGTGACAAAGCGTTTTTCGCAGGGAAGTGGATTGAAAGGCAAGGCCGCAGCAGAGTCCGGCCTAAAGGAGAAGGATATGCCTGTCTACAGCGTGACCAGAAAAAGCCAGAGCTGGTACGGAACCCCGGTCGGGATTCTCATCCTGAATGCCTGTTACCCCTGTATCCCCGGAAACGTCGGAAACGCCACCAGCTTTCCCTTTCCGGTCCGCTACAAGGAGGTTTCCGAGGCCTCCATCAATGGGCTGATCAACAGGCGGGACCCGGCTTTGATCGAACCGTTCGTCCGGGGGGCAAAAGAGTTGGAAGCGGAAGGCGTCCTGGCCATTGCCGGGGCCTGCGGCTTCATGGCCCTTTTTCAACGCGAGGTGGCCGAGGCGGTCCAGGTGCCGGTCTGCCTGTCCAGCCTGCTGCAGATTCCCTTTATCCGGCAGATTCTTCCGCAGGGAAAAAAAATCGGCGTGATCACGGCCAACGCCGGGGCCCTGACCGAGCGGCACTTCCGGGCCGTGGGCGTGGAGGATTCAAGCGGTCTGGTTATCCAGGGCCTGGAGGGCTCAAAGGAGTTCCGGGAAGCCATTCTCGAAGAAAAAGGGACCCTGGACTCCGAACGTATGGAACAGGAAGTGGTCCAGGCAGCCGAGGCCATGGCCGCTTCCAATCCCGGTCTGGGGAGCATTGTCCTGGAATGCAGCGATCTGCCTCCCTTTGCCCGGGCAGTGCAGGACGCGGTCCGGCTTCCGGTCTTCGATTTCAACACCATGATCAGGCACCTGCAGACCGCGGTGGTCCAGCAGCCCTATCAGGGCTACATGTAATTTTTTCTGCGGCTCTGGCAGACAGAGCCGCAGAAAAAATATAGCGACGTGCCGAAGAAGCGGCTGAACAAAATAAGGAGAGAGACCATATGGAAAGCATCGTGCTCATCAAACAGGTCCCGGATACCGAGGCGGCCATCGAGGTCCGGCCGGAGGCAAAGGACATCGTGGAGGACAACCTGAACTGGGTCCTCAATCCCTATGACGAGATCGCCGTGGAAGAGGCCCTGCGCATCAGGGAGGCCCTGGGGGGAACGGTCACCCTGCTCTGCGCCGGTCCGGACCGCTGCCGGGACGCCCTGCGCTCCGGCCTGGCCATGGGGGCGGACCGGGCCGTGCTGATCAACGATCCGAACCTGGAGGCCTGCGATCAGAGAGGAGTGGCCCTGGCCCTTGCGGCCTGCATTCAAAGCCTGGACTGCGGGCTGATCCTGGCCGGCCAGCGGGCGGTGGACGACGACCTCCAGTTCACTGGCGCGGCTGTGGCCGAAGAGCTGGACATGGCCTTTATCCCCCATGTGATTCGCCAGGAAATCGAGGGACAGACCGTGCGCTGCCTGCAAAGCACCGATCGGGAGACAGTCACGGTCGAGGCGGAACTGCCCGTTCTGCTGGCGGCCCAGCGGGGCTTGAACGAGCCCCGCTACATCTCCTTGCCGGGCATGATGAAGGCCAAGAAGAAGCCGGTGGAGGTCAGGAGCCTGAAAGACCTCGGGCTCGATGCGGCTTTGCTGCCCCGGCCCGGCCTGAGCCTGGACCGGCTCGAGGTTCCGAGCTCGCAGCGGGCCGGTGAGATGATCCCGGGCCAGACCCCGGAGGAGCAGACGGCCAACCTGTTGCACAGACTCAGAGAGCTGGCCCTGGTCTGAGGTTAGAGATTAGAGGAAAGAGGTGAG
>JAIPDR010000052.1 GCA_021737615.1 Desulfohalobiaceae bacterium
GAACCCTGTCGCCCGGTTCGTAAAGAGAGTGCCAGTGACTCAAATTGAAGTTTCTTCCTCGATCAAACTGGCAGCTGTGGACTTGAGCATTATTGTAGCAGCATGCCTGTATATTGTAATAAATATTCGATAGTTAAATATCAGGCCGGCCAGAGGCAGGGCTGACACCGGAAACTCAAGGTACAGATAAGTCACATTAAAGTTTCCAAAAAATCTTACAAACTTAAGTTCACTGGAAAGAGCTCTGGAGTTAGAGCTGTCTGCCCCGAAAAAGACTGATAGTTTTGTGTAAAGTATACAAGGCCATTGGCAAGAGGAAAAGGGGGATATAATGGGTATATCGATCCTGTTCTATCGATAAGTCAACAATTACATGTCAGGCCGGCCAGAGGTAGGGTCTTAGGCTTGTTGCCAAGCAGGCCCGGATTTGTGATACTCAACAGCGAAGCCATGAATTTCAGGATTCATACTGTCGTTGCAAGCCGCCGGATGTAAGAAGCCGGCCAAGAGATTCAGAATTCAGCCCGGCCGCTTGTCGGGCAGACCGAACAGATCCCCCTGTGTCAGGATAGTTGTCGCCTCTTCTGCTGCAGCCCAGCCCCCCCGGGGGGCTGGGCTGGCGATCCCCAAAAATAACTTCGGGGGCTTTGGAGGTTGACATGAAATACCCTGATGGTTTCAAAATGAGAATGGTTCAACGCTTGGCAGGCCCATCTGCCGTCTCTGCTCAAACGTTGGCAGAGGAAGTTGGAGTTGCCCAAACCACCCTCTCCAAATGGCTGCGACAAGCTTCAAGTGTTGATCAAATCACAAATCATTCTCAAAAGGTGAACTCTAAAATGCCAAAAAGACCTCAGGATTGGACAGCTGAAGAAAAATTTCAAACCGTTATTGAAGCCGCCTCTCTTTCAAACGAAGAACTCGGTGAATTTCTCCGGCGCAAGGGGATTCATGAAGCCCAGCTCAATGAATGGCGCTCGCTGATAATCGGTAGCCTTGAGCCTCATGGTAAAACAAAATCAAAGAAAAAACCCGCTGAAACAAAGAAAATCAAAGTCTTAGGAAAAGAACTGCAACGCAAAGACAAAGCCCTGGCTGAAGCCTCGGCCCTTCTGGTTCTGAAAAAAAAGCCCAAGAGATCTGGGGGGACGGGGACGACAGCACTCCCAAGAAGAACGGGAAGAAATCATCAGGTTGATAGATGAAGCCATCCGTTTTTGGTTGCGGGCAAAGCCAGCTTTAGACATTTTGGAACGACTATGACTGACGAATTATCCAGCAGGGAAGAGCTTTGGCAGGAGGTGTGCCGTCTGCGGCAAAAGGTCGCGGTACTGGAAGACAGGCGGATCGGCGTTGTGGATCGTGAACCGCTGCCGGCCGGGGCCGATTTTGAATTGGACTTAACGGGCAGACCCGGGAAAAGGGAAAGACGGAAAATGGCCGAGGAGATTCTGGAAATCGTCCTCTCCTCGCTGCCCTATCTGCTGGCGATCCTGGATGCGGATTTCAACTTCATCCGGGTCAACGAGGCCTATGCCCGGGCCACCGGGAGAACGCCGGAGGAGTTTATCGGCCTCAATCATTTCGATCTCTATCCCCATGCGGAAAACGAAGCGATTTTTCAAGGCGTGGTCCAAACCGGGCGGCCTTATTATGTAGAAGCCAAAGCCTTCGACCATCCGGATCAGCCTGAACGGGGGACGACCTACTGGGATTGGAGCCTGGTTCCGGAAAAGAACGAACAGGGCCAAGTCCGCTATCTGGTCCTGTCCCTGCAGGACGTAACCGAGCGCATAAAAGATCAGGAGAGGATCAAGCGGCAGAATACCATGCTGCAGGCCATCAATCACATCTTTGCCCAGGACCTGAACTGCGACAGTGTGAAAAGCCTGGGTAAAGTCTGCCTGTCCCAGGCTGAAAAATTGACGGAGAGTCAGTATGGATTCATCGGATATGTAGGCGACGGGGACAAGATCAAGAACATATCCATGAGTGATTCGGTCAAGGAGTTCTGCCGGGCCGGTAATTTCCAGGAAAGCGGGGAGCTGCCCAGGGAGATGGAGGTGCATGGTCTGTTCGGCAAGGTGGTCCGCGACTGGCAGGGTTATTTCACGAACCAGCCCCAGGCCCACGCGGCCAGTATCGGCCTGCCCCCGGGCCATCCGCCCCTGAGCTCTTTTCTGGCGGTTCCGCTCCAAGTGGATGAGGGCGGCAAGCTCGGGATAATCTGTCTGGCCAACCGGGTGGGAGGCTACAGGCAGGAAGACCTCAGGCTCATGGAATCCCTGGCCCCGGTCATGGCCAACGTCATTTCCAGGTTCTGGCTGCAGCAGACCATCAGGGACAGCCAGGCCAAGCTCTCCAGAATATTCCTTGAGAGCCCGAGTTTCATGCTCCTGACTGAGTTTGAGGACGGGACCATCCTCGATGTCAACAAGGCCTATTGCCGCTTGAGCGGATATTCCCGGGAGGAGCTGATTGGCCGGACAACGGTGGAACTGGGCTTGTTGAGCCTTGACGAAAGGCAGGAGGAGCTCCGGCAGCTGCGCCTGACCGGATCTATCGCAAGCAGTGAAAAGCTCAGGAGAACCAAAAGCGGGGAAACGAGATGCGTCCTTCTCTCCTCGGAATTGCTGGAACTTTCAGGCCGCCGGCAAATCATCTCCATGGGCGTGGATATCACCGAGCGCAAAAAATCCGAGCAGATCCTCCTGGAAGCCAGGGAAAAAGCCGATACCGCCAATCAGGCCAAATCCGAGTTCCTGGCCAACATGAGCCACGAGATCCGGACCCCTTTAAACGGGGTCAAGGGCATGATCGAGCTGGCCAACAGGCTGGCCGTACAGCCCGAGGTCAAGGAATACCTCGATCTGGCCGGGCAATCCGCCGAACACCTCATGTGCATCATCAACGACGTCATCGATCTCTCCAGGATCGAGGCCGGAAGGACCGAACTGCACCCGCAGCCCTTCTCCCTTACGGAATGCTTGAAGGCAACCTTTTATCCGCTGCAACGCGCAGCCGAGGACAAGGGGCTCGGCTTTGAAATCGAGGTCAGCCCGGAACTGCCGGATGGCCTTGTCGGAGATGCGAACCGCTTCCGCCAGGTTTTGGAGAATGTCGTGGGCAATGCCCTCAAGTTTACCCGGGAAGGCAGGGTGTCCATCAAATTGGGTCCTTATCCGGAGCAATCCCCGGGCGGCCGCGTCCGTCTTCTGTGCAGGGTCACAGACACCGGCATCGGGATTTCCGAAGAGAATCAGGCCATCATTTTCGATAACTTCCAGCAGGTCAATCCGGCCCTGCAGGAGCATTTCGGCGGTTCAGGACTGGGGCTGGCCATCAGCAAACACTATCTGGAGATGATGGACGGCGAAATCTGGTGCGAAAGCCGGGAAGGGCAGGGCAGCACCTTCTCCTTCACCCTTGTCCTGAACCAGGCCCTCGAAGAGGAGGCTCCGGAACCCGTTCCCGAAGAGCCCCCTGCAGAGAGCAGCAAAGGGGGGCTGAAGATCCTGGTGGCCGAGGACAGCCCGATGAACCAGATCTTTACCAAAGAGCTCTTAAAGGACCAGGGTCACGATGTGGCCATCGCCGAAGACGGGCGGCAGGCTCTTAAGGCCCTGGCAAAAGAGCCATTCGACCTGGTCCTCATGGACATCCGCATGCCCAATCTGGACGGCGAACAGGCCCTGCGGATCATCAGGCACGAGCCGCCGGCCGGGGTCGACCCGCACATCCCGGTCATCGCCCTGACCGCCTACGGACTCAAGGAGGATCAAAAGCGGCTTCTGAAGCAGGGCTTCGACGGATACCTGGCCAAGCCCATCGATATCCAGGCCTTTGAAAAGGCAATTGCCGAGGTGGAACGGATGAAGAGAACAGAAGAGAGTGAGGAGTGAGGAAAGAGAAGGGTTCGAGGGGTCAAGGGTTCAAGGGTTCAAGTGGCGGAAGCGGAGGGAGAGGAGTGAGGAGGACGGAGGAGGATGGGTGAGTGGGTCATGCCACACCGGCCTTTCTTCTTAGTATGTCCCGGCATCAAGCATCTTTGACAGGGCATGGTATAAAGCGGCAACCGAGAAGCAACTTCAAGGCAGGCCACAGGCACGGGTATTTATTTATCTATTTCAGCCACAACAAAACAGGGCCTGAGAAGAACTCAGACCTGTTTCGTTGTGGCTTTTTTGCTGAGACATTTGTGACTTGTCACATCCTTTTTCGGAAGCGTATGTATTAATATCTGCAGTTTTGAACTTGAGGCACAGTTTAAAGATTACGGGATTACCCACCATGCCCGGGAAGGGCACAACGAACCATGAAAATATAACTTTCTTGAAAAGTGCAAAATCAACAGGTTATATCGTCTTTTCGCATAAAGTGGTCTGGCTGCCGTATGGCTGTTTTACGGCTCGGTTTTAAAAAAAATGATATGATAAGCGCTTAATTTCAATAACTATTTTTGAAAAGAAGGGCTAAAGGGCTACGAGATGAAGGACAATCGTCTGTAAGCGGCATGGGCCTTGCTCTAAAGATCCGAGGATATCGCAGCTTCGTATGCTGCGGATGGTTTCGTCGACCCGACAGGGAAATTTGAACAGGACAGGATTGGAGAAGATGCATGCACAAGAATAAACTGCGGCCTGAAAACACCGTTTTTGTGGTCCTGTCCTTCGAGGGACCGGATGGTTATTCCCTGGCCGGGGGACTGGGGGTCCGGGCCAGCAGGATGTCCGAGGCCCTGGCCGGGCAGGGCTTTGAAACCCATCTCTTCTTTATCGGAGATCCCTGGCTCGAAGGAATCAGCATCTCCTGCAACGGGCTCTTTTCGCAGCATCGCTGGTGCCAGTGGATCAGCCGCTACCATCCCAGCGGGGTCTATGACGGGGAGGAGGGCAAGCTGAACGATTTTAGGGCTTCCATTCCGGAATGTATCGTCGAGTCCGTGGCCCGTCCGGCTGTCAGCCGCGGCAAGCAGCTCGTGGTCCTGGCCGAGGAGTGGCACACGGCCGAGACTCTGTGCCGGATCAGCGATGTCCTCTTTTCCCGGGGGCTCAGGGACAAGGCCCTCTTGCTCTGGAACGCCAACAACACTTACTCCTTTGACCGCATCGACTGGTCCCGCCTGAAGCAAAGCGCCGGCATCACCACGGTCAGCCGCTACATGCGACATCTCATGAAGCCTTACGGAGTGGAGCCCATGGTCATTCACAACGGCATTCAGCCGGCCTTGACAGAACCCCCGCACGCCAGCACGCGGAGCTGCTTCAAGATCGGACTGGACGCCGACTTCATCCTTTTCAAGATGGCCAGGTTCGATCCGGCCAAGGGCTGGCTCCAGGCCGTCCAGACCGCGGCCCGGCTCAAGGCCATGGGTTACCGGATCGTGTTTTTCCTGCGGGGCGGCATCGAGCCCTTCGGCAAAGAGGTCCTGGAAAGAGCCGCTTCGTACGGACTTTCAGTGCAGGATGTGGATCTAAACGGCCATAATCCGGAAGGCAGCCTGCGGGAGCTGCTCGCGGCCCAGGGCGCCGATCTGATCAACATCAGGTCCTTTATCTCCCATGATCTCTCCAGGGTCTTGTTCGCCTGCAGCGACGCGGTTCTGGCCAACAGCCTCCATGAACCATTCGGCCTGGTCGGTCTGGAGGCCATGGCCTCGGGAGGAGCAGCCTATGTAGGGGGTACGGGCGAGGATTACGCCCATGATTTCGAGGATGCGGTGGTCCTGGAGACCAACAGGCCCGAGGAGGTAGTGGCCGATCTTCTCTATTTACACGAGCATAAGGATATCGAGAACAATCTGAGGGACATGGCCCAGAATACGGCCCGGGGATTCACCTGGGACAGAATCATCGAGCACAAGCTCCTGCCCAGGCTGGAACGGCTCAGTTGGGAGCAGTCGGTGGCCTAGCGCCTCCCCACTCCTCTTTCTCCGCTTCCGCCCCTTGACCCCTTGACCCCTTGACCCCTTGACTCCTTGAATCCTCACCCTCCGCTTCCGCCACTCGAACCCTTGACCCCTTGAACCCTCGAACCCTTCTTTCCCCCTCACCCCTCACTCCTCTCTCTCTCTCTTCCCCTCTCTCCCAATCCGGTCTTTTGCCAAGGGCCTCCTTCAGTGTCGTGAAGAGCTTCTCGAAGTCCACCGGCTTGGTGATGTAGCCGTCGAAGCCGGAGCTGAAGAATCGTTCTTCGTCATCAGGGGACAGGACATGGGCCGAGAGCCCGATGATCGGGACCTCGGGGTCTATGACCGCGGAATCGCCGGTCCGGATCCGCCTCGTGGCCTCCATGCCGTCCATGATTGGCATGCGCAGATCCATGAGCACCAGGTCGTAGCTCTTTTGTTCGAGCATCTCCAGGGCCTGTTGGCCGTGCTCGGCAATGTCCAGGCTGTGTCCGTAAGTCGAGAGCAGATCCCGGGTGAAGATCTGGTTCAGGCGTTGGTCCTCGACCAGGAGAATGTGCAAAGGCGGCAGCTCGGGCCCGTCTCTTTCCGTCTCCGGCCGGGTTTCTTCAGGAACCCCGTCGGATTCAAAGGGCAGGCTGAGGGTGAAGGTGCTGCCGGCGCCGGGGCTGCTCTCCACCCGGATCCAGCCGCCCATCTCCTGGACCAGGCGTTTGCAGATGGCCAGTCCCAGGCCGGATCCTTGGACGTCGCCGCTGAATTTTCCGGTTCCAGTTTGGTCAGCAGGCGTTCGCGTTCCTGCTCGGCTCTTTTCTCCTCGGAGATGTCCATCACGGCCAGGCGGCAGATTCTCCGGCCTGACTCCAGCCTGAGCTTGGTCCGCAGCCTGACCGGAAGCCTGGATCCGTCCGAGCGGGCAAAGACGGTATCCAGGGATTCCTCGCGGTTTTCCCTGAACAGGGTGTTCAGGAAGGTATAGCATCTTCGCTCATGCCCCTGGGCAAAGAAATTGGCCAGGGGCCGCCGCAGAAACAGGGTCCGCTCCAGACCGAGCATGGTGCGGGTCGTTAAGTTGGCCGAGGTGATCAGGCCCTGGTCGTTTACGATCACATAGCCGACCGGGGCGAATTCAAAGAGGTCGGCGTAAGCGTCCCGGGCCTCCCCCAGGGCCTTGTAGCTTTCCTTCAGCTCCTCGTTCTGGGTCAACAGCTCGACCTGGTATATTCCGAACTCGTGGACCAGCTCGGCCACATCGTCCCGGGTCAGGGAGTCGATGTCGATCTGGCGGCCATCGGCATATTCCCTGGCCTTCTGGCGAAGCCAGGCCCTTGAGTGCTGCGGGTCGGCGTCTTTGCTCATCAAGATTTTCCTTTATGTTGGCAGGTGATTGTGCGCGTCCGGATGTCCAAAACCCTTTACCCCGGCCGTTTCAGGCCGGGGTAAAGGGTTTTGGTTCAGGCGCAGAGGGGGGATTTGATCCGTAGGGAAAATGAAATTGGATCAATTCCAAATTTAAGATACTTCAGGGGCACAGTCAATAGCCTGTTTTTGTAAGTTGGCACACTCTTTGCAAATATTCTTTTGGATTTAAGCTGCAGTCCTCCGCGATCCGATTCGGATTTTTTTGGAAAAAGGAAGCGCGCCTAGATCCTTGCTGCTTCCGGAAGAACCTGGCCGGATCAAACATGAACCTCAAAGCAAAGGAAAAAAAATGGAGACAAAAGAGACAACATGCCCATTGACCAAAGGGGAACACATGCTGGTGGCGGTAGACGGCTCCATGTACAGCGATTTTGCCGTGGATCAGGCCGTCAGCCTGGGAGGCCTGTGCAACAGCAAAATCTATCTCATCAGCGTGGTCGCCATCCAACCGGAAAACGTGAGCGACGCTCCGGATTACGTGGATAAACTGACCGAACAGCACAAGGGATATCTGAAAAAGGCCAGGGAAAAGGTGGAAGCGGCCAATATCCCCTGCGAACCCATCATCTGCACCGGAGACAATCCCCACGAACTCATAGTCCGGCATGCCCGGGAGAAGGACGTCGATCTCATCGTCATGGGCACCCACGGCCGGACCGGATTGAAGAACTTCTTTCTGGGCAGTGTGGCCCAGAAAGTCGTGGCCTGCGCCCCCTGCCCGATCATGGTCATCCCGTCCCGGCGGTAAGAAACCAACAACAAACAACCAAAAATGAGCTCGCAATGCCCCTCACACAAGACAAGTTGAAGCACCTCGAAGAGCTGTGCCGCCTGGTGCGTTATTTCATCATCGAGTCCACCAGCCGGGCCGGTTCCGGACATCCGAGCTCCTCGCTCTCAGCCGTGGAGCTCATGGTCTGCCTTTTTTTCGAGGGATTTCTGCGATATGATCCGGACAGACCCGGCCACCCCAACAACGACCGGGTCATTTTCTCCAAAGGCCACGCCTCGCCCCTTCTCTACTCCCTGTATGCCGCTGCCGGCCGGGTCAGTGAAAACGAACTTCTGGCCATGAGGTCCTTTCAAAGCCCCCTGGAGGGTCACCCCACCCCGGCCTTTGCCTATACCGAAGCGGCCACGGGCTCCCTGGGGCAGGGTCTGTCCATCGGTCTGGGCATGGCCTTGAACGGAAGGTATTTGGACAGGCTGCCCTATACGACCTACGTCCTTCTCGGCGACAGCGAGATGAGCGAGGGCTCGCAGTGGGAGGCGATCCAGATTGCGGCCTATTACCGGTTGGACAACTTGGTCGCCGTCCTGGACGTCAATCGTCTCGGACAACGCGGACAGACCATGTATGGGCACGATCTAGAAGCCTACCGCCGCCGTCTGGAGGCCTTCGGCTGGGAGGTTCTCATGGTCGACGGCCATTCTCTGCCGGACATCGCCGCGGCCTATGCCGAAGCCGGACAGATTGCGGACAGGCCCGCGGCCATCCTGGCCAGGACCATCAAGGGGAAAGGGGTAGCGAACATCGAGGACCAAAACGGCTGGCACGGCAAGGCCCTCAAGGGGCAGGATTACCGGGCCGCCCTGGACGGCCTGGGCCGGGTGGACACCTCCCTGCAGGGGAGCATATCCCTGCCCCAAGACCTTGAACCGGCCGCCAGGCAGACAAACCGGCCCCTGTCCCCACCGGTCTTCAGCGAGG
Source organism: Desulfohalobiaceae bacterium (assembly GCA_021737615.1). Lineage (GTDB taxonomy): Bacteria > Desulfobacterota > Desulfovibrionia > Desulfovibrionales > Desulfothermaceae > JAABTT01. Next base: position 9,042 of record JAIPDR010000052.1, read on the forward strand.
CAGTGTCCACCAGGGAAGCCTACGGCAAATCCTTGAGCGCACTCTTTGCTAAGCGCCCGGATCTGGTGGCTTTGGACGGCGAGGTCAGCAACTCGACCCATGCCGCGGAAGTCAAAGAGCATTTCCCGGAGCGCTTCTTTGAGATGTTCGTGGCCGAGCAGAATATGGCCGGGGCGGCTCTCGGCCTGGGACTGCGCGGGAAAACACCCTTTGTCTCGACTTTTGCCGCCTTTTTTACCCGGACCTTCGACCAGCTGCGCATGGGGCAGTACTCCGGCGGCAACTTGAAATGCGTGGGCTCACACGCCGGGGTTTCCATAGGCCAGGACGGCTCTTCGCAGATGGGCCTGGAGGATCTGGCCATGTTTCGCAGCCTGTTCGGGAGTGTGGTCCTTTATCCCTGTGACGGTCCGTCCACGGCCAGGCTCGTCGAAGAGGCGGCCGGGCACGACGGCTTGGTCTATATTCGGACCAGCCGCGGAAAGACTCCGGTCATCTATGGTCCTGAGGAACCCTTTCCCATCGGGGGCTGCAAGGTCCTTTGCCGAAGCGAGGCCGACCTGTTCACCGTCTGCGCCTCGGGCATCACCGTCCATGAAGCCCTCAAGGCCGCCCAAACCCTGGAAAAGGAGGGCCTTAAGGTGCGGGTCGTGGATCTGTACAGCGTCAAGCCTCTGGACCGGCAGACTTTACTCCGAGCCGGCCATGAGACAGGGGGCCTGATCGTGGTCGAAGACCACTATCCCGAGGGGGGGATCGGCGAAGCCGTGGCCTCGACCCTGTCCGCGACCTCGATTCCGGTCTACTCCCTGGCCGTGACCAGGCTTCCCAGGAGCGGAAAGCCGGAGGAGCTGCTGGACTTTGAGGGCATCTCGCAACGGGCCATCGTAGACAAGGTCAGGGAATTGTCTGAAAATTGAAGAAATTTTCAGGCATTCTTAAAAAATTATTTAGGATCTCACCGAAATATCCCCTTTTTGCAAAAGCTGTTTCGAAGTATACTGAGTTCAGAACAAACAGAGAGTCGGCTTATGGATGAAGAGGTTGTGGTCATCGACGTCACCAATCTGGAAGATTGCAGGGACAAAAAGAATTACGACACCCTCCGCTGGATATTCGAGGACGCCCGGAATCAGATTGATCAGGGTCGTGAAATCCTGCTCCATCAGACCTTTCTCGATTCCCCGCCCGAGATGGTGGAACGGATCAAGACCCGGGAACGGCTGGATGAAGTGGCCGGCTATTACCTCTCTGGGACCGAGGAAGGATGAGGGGGAAATCAGCCTGCTGTTTGATTTGAATAATCTCATGTCCACAATTTGCCCAGGGGTGTTTTTAAACACCCCTGGGCAAATTTTGGACATAGGAGCCAGGCATGAAGCACTATGACTGCATTGCTATCGGGACGGGATCGGCCATGGGAATTGTCAATGCCTTGCTCGACTCTGATCCAATGCCCAAAATAGCTGTCGTGGACAAGGACGACCCCGGGGGCATCTGCCTGACCAGGGCCTGCATTCCGAGCAAGCTCCTGGTCTATCCGGCCGAGGTTCTGCGCTATGTGGAGGAGGCCCCGAAGCATGGCATCAATGTAGAGATCAAGGGAGTCGATTTTCCGGCCATTATGCAGCGGATGCGCGACAGCGTGAACAGGGACATTCGTTCCATCGAGGAGAGCCTGAAGCAAGCCGAGGCCGTGGATTACTACCGGGCGGTGGCTGAATTCACCGGGCCGTATACCATGCGGGTCGGAGAACAGGAGATCAAAGGCGACATGATCCTGCTCTGTTCCGGATCCAGGCCGGCAATTCCTGATATCAAGGGACTGCAGAAGACAGGCTATCTGACCAGCGACACCCTCCTGAACCTGGAAGAGCTGCCGAAAGAATTGATTATCCTGGGCGGGGGGTACGTGGCCGCGGAGTACGGTCATTTTTTTTCGGCCATGGGCTCGGAGGTGACTATCCTGGGCCGGAACCCGCAGTTCCTGCCCGGCGAGGAACCGGAGATCTCCCTGGTGGCCGAGCAGAACATGGCCGAGAAAATGGACATCCTGACCAACCACGAGGTGGTCGAGGTCGAATCGGTGGATTCGAACCGGGTCCTGGTCAAGGTCAGGGACCGCGAAACCGGAAACCAGGAGGAGGTCGAGGCCGATGCCCTTCTGGTCGCGGCCGGCCGGGCTCCCAACACGGATCTCCTCAAGCCGGAGCGGGCCGGGCTCAAGACAGATGAACACGGCTGGCTGCAGGTCGATGATCGCCTCGAGACCTCGCTCAAAAATGTCTGGGCCTTTGGCGACGCCACCGGAAAACATCTCTTCAAGCACGTGGCCAATCACGAAGCCAGGGTGGTCCATTCCAATGCCGTTCTTGGAGAGCCGATGATCGTCGATTATCATGCCGTGCCCCACGCGGTTTTCGCGTACCCGGAGATTGCGGCCGTGGGCATGGGCGAGGCCGAGGCGGTGAAGACCTATGGCCCGGATAGGGTCGTGATCGGGTTCCAGCCCTTTGCCGAGACCGCCAGAGGCGAAGCCATGGGTCTGGAGGACTCCTTTGTCAAGGTCATCCTGGAATCCACGGACAGAATTCTGGGGGCCCATATCATCGGTCCCCAGGCCTCGATCCTCATCCAGGAACTCATCACCCTGATGTACACCGAGAGCCGCAGCCCGTTCCCGCTTCTGGAGGGCATGCACATCCACCCCTCTCTGAGCGAGGTCGTGGAGGCCGTCTTTTCCAACCTCATGACCTATCGCGATTACCGGCACATGCTGAGCCATATGGCCCCTGAGCATTTCGGAGAGTAGGGGCAGGTCTTGCGCCTGCCCTGGAATGTTTTAAATCAGGCCCTGGAGGGCGGCCTCGATTTTTTCCTGGGGACGCCGTTCCGGGACTTCGACGTGGGGTATGCGGTTTTGGTTCCAGTCCTCGGAGACATACAGAGCACAGTAGCAGGCCCCGTACTCTTTAATATCCGGCTTGGCGTAGACGCAGGGGCAAATGATGTCCTTGTCCAGTTCGTATTTGCCGCCGGCCAGACGGCAGGGACAGGAGGCGTATCCATAGCGGTCCATGTTGATGAGCAGGCTTTCCAGGAGTTCCCGGACCTTTTCCTGGTCCTTGTTGAAAATGAAGCCCTTCTTGGAGGTCAGCTTCTGCAGCTTCTGATAATAGTTGTCGATCCGTTCGGGGCTTATTTCTGTCACGGCGGTCACCTCCTTGGGGTTACTGCAGCTTGAATAACGGCCTGGTCTGTTTCACCAGGGACATGGCGGCCGGTAAATTTTCCATGAGCATACAGCAGGGAGAGGTTGTTGGGCAAGTGATTCAGTAGGTGAACTTTGGGGGAGAGAGATATCCGGATAACAGTAAGGTTGTTTTTCCATGGGGGGTGAAGCCGCATGGCTGTCGCCTGTTCAGAGCAGGCCGCCGCTCTCAGAGCGGCAGGTCCTTGAGCGTTGCGGCTGAATGATCATAACGGCCGATATAAGACGGCCCGGCAAAGGAGTTTGAGATGGACGAACAGGCGGAACTTGTGAGCTATCTGCGTCAGGTAATCGGCGAGGAGGGCTGCTGCGTAACCTGCGGACCGGATGACGTCTTTTTTGAAGACGGGAAATGGAAGCTCAAGCTGGAGAATTTTCTGGAGGCCTGGGAACTGGGGGAAACAGTGGACGAGGCCAAGGCCAGGATCAGGGAGTATGCCTCCATGGGTTTCGGCCTGTCCTGAACCAGGCGTATCCGTGAGTCAGTTAGTCAATGAATCAGTGGGACAGTGAGACAGTGAAACAGACTCTTTTTCAGGAAGTGATCCAACCCGCACGGAATCGCTCTGGTTCATATGTCACGATTCGAATGACGGAAGGGGAATCCAGTCAGCAGCTTCCGCCCTCTTCCCCATGCTCTATGCTTCTTATCCCGCTATTCCAGCACTTAAACTCACGTCCCATACAGCCGGGCCCAGAACAGGGCCCGGCTGTATGGGTTATAACCATCCACGCATTCGGTAGCCCAGGCCATGATGGGCGAGTCCCAAGTGGCCAGGCGAAGACGTTCGGCCGCCATCAATCCGACGGCCCTGGGGTGTATGCCTTCGCAGGACCCCTGGAGAACCGCACGCTTGAGGCCCGAGTCCTGGGCCAGTTCCTGATCGCTGAATGTAAGAAGCAGCTTGCGGGCCTGACCGATCTCTTCGTCTTCTACATGATGGGCGTCGAACTCCTGGTGACGACGGCCCAGCCCGGAGGCTTGATAAGCGGTCAGAAGCCTGTCAAGCCCTGATCCGGCTTCAGGAATCGCCGCCGGAGTCGAACGGATGTAATCCGCGGCTTCCGAGGGCTCTGCGATAAGGACCAGAAGGTCTTCCAGGGGGAGGTCCGGCCCCCGGGTAAAGTGCCGGATCATGGTAGCAAAACGCTGTTGCGACTTCTGATGGTAAGAACCGGCGCAGCGTATAAAACGGATGTGGAGCGGATCGGCATAGGTGCTCAAATCCAGGAGGATCTGACGTGGATGCAGGACTCCCGTCGCCACCGGAATGTCCGAGTCCGTGTGCAATTCTTTGGCCAGGTATTCGGCCAGGCGGCCCAGGCCGTCAAAGGCCAGGCCGCACTCCAGCGGAACAGGGCGCTGCCGGTGACTCACCGGATGGACCCGGGCGTACTGTTTAAGGAGTTGCGGGCAGGGGCTTCCCAGCCCGGCCAGACGTTCGTGAACCCATGACTGGAAAGGGACTTTGAAGACGAAGTGATACCCGGTGGCCGTCATCAGGGTCATGAAGTCGATGCAAAAGGATTGCAGGATCCCGAAAAGACGGCCATAGACCGGTTCGAGGCCGGATCTGAAGATATCTATTCGGTTGCGGTAGACGTCTTCCCGGTCCCTGGTATTCTTGTATTCCAGGTCCAGAAAGAACAGGGAGCCCTGCCTGGACCACAGGCTGCGGTAGACATCGGCCCCGCTGTCCAGGATGGCGTCCAGGGCTTGGTTTTCCCTGAAACTGAAGCGGGTGTCTCCAGCCTGGCTGCAAACCAGGAATTCGCTGTCCCAGGCGGAGGGATGGTCCCCGTTACGGCCGCAGTACTCCTGGATGCGAGGCTTCGTGCGTTTGTAGTACCAGTCCATGAGACATGCGGGAACCGTTAGAGTTTGTATGCCTTTCTGAAGGATTCTTCGCCGGAAGAATCGCCTTCGGCAGATACAGGAAAGGTCTCGAAGGTTGTGCGATGTCTGGAAAGAGTCCGACAGGACGGCGTATTCGTGCACCGCCCTGTCGGACTTTCAATTCGGCTATTCGTTGACCGTATCGATGAGGACGCGTTCCGGGGTGAAGACAACCTGCTGCACTCCCGGTCCGGGTTCAACCCGGAATTCCCCGAGTCCTTCGAGACCGACCAGGTCCTTGTTTTTCAAGCCGTTGGCAATGACCGCCTTCATGGCGTCAAAGACCATGTAGGCGTCCTCTTCGGACTTGAACTTATCCGGGAAAGCCCATTTGAGCGCCTTGACCAAGGTCTTTGTATAACCCTCCGGGACTTTGGAGAGGCGTTCCCGGGTAGCCTCCAGATCCGGCGGGGTCAGCTGACAGCGTTCATCTGCCTTGGAGAGACAGAATTCAGGGGAATCGATGTTAGTCATACAAAATCTCCTTCTGGTTTTAAGGGCTTAACTGATTAAGTGAATTCAGAGTCATTTCAGGTAGACCTGTTTAAATGCCCAGCTTGTCCCTCCTGGTCTGGATGTGGCCCAGGAGGTTGTCCGCCGCCTTGACCGCGTCGGTCTCCACGTCCAGGAGTCCGCCCGTCAGGCCGCCGAGGTCCTGGGTCAGCAGCTTGACCAGGTTGGGGGCCCCGGTCACGTTGGGAATGGGGTTGACATAGGTGTACAGCCCGAAGGCCAGGGCGAAGATGGCGTCGATGGTGGCTTTCTGTTCCATATATTCCGGGGCCACGGCCACCAGGGGCAGATCAGGAACGGGCACGTTGCCCAGGGCCTGGGAGACCGCGGTGATCATGTCCGCAATACGGCCGGTGTCGGTGCAGGTCCCGTAGCTCAGAACCGGTGGGACCCGGAGCTTCTCGCAGAGGCCCTTCAGGCCCGGACCGGCCAGCTCTACTGCGTTCGGGCTGCACAGTCCCCCGACCTGGAGGGCTGCGTTGCCGCAGCCCATGGACAGGACCAGGATGTCCCGTTTGATGAGCTCCCTGGCCATGCGCACGCTGTGCACATCCTGGCCGTGGTCACGCAGGGTGGTGCAGCACACGAATCCGGCTACCCCCTTGATGGTGCCGTCTTTGATGGCATCCAGAAGCGGGGTCAGGGAGTTGCCCAGGGCTTCCATGATGCTCTCCGTGGAGAAGCCGACGATGGCCTCGTGCATGGGCAGGTCGGTCATTGGCTTGACGTTGCGGCTCCTGTACTTGAAGTTCTCGATGCCCATCCGAAGGAGCTTTTCCGCCTGCTTTTCCGCTTGTTCCGGTACATAGTCCAGCCGATCCTCGATGTCTTCAAAGGCGACCAAGTCGCTGACCGGGATGAGCTTGAAGTTGTATTTTTCAGCGTACTCGGCATTGGCTGACAGGGAACAGTTCATGTCAGCTGCGAAGAGATCCACGCAGCCTGTGGCCAGCACTGCTTCCTGGGAGATCCAGTTTCCGGTGAACCCGTAAAAGACGTTGTCCATCTCCCAGCGCTGGATCATCTCCTGTCCGGTTTCGATATTGGCGATGATGCGCAGCCCCTTGGCCCCGGCCGCCTTGGCCTTGTCCTGCCATTCTGGGGTCCTGGCCAGTTGGGTCATGGCGAAACCCAGGAAAGGTTCGTGCCCGTTGGGCAGGACGTTGACGTATTCCGGATCGAGGACCCCCAGGTCGACCCGCATGGAATGCGGCCTGGGGATGCCGTACATCATGTCCTGACAGTACTCGGTGCAGATCTGGCTCTGGAAGGCCATGGCTATGCCCAGGCGCATGGCTTTGAGGGCCAGACTGACGTAGTAGCCGTCGACGTTGGTCAGACAGGAGCTGGTCATGCGCTGCATTTCCCCGTGGATGCCGCCGGGAAAGATGTCCATTTTTTTCCAGAGGCTTTTTCGTTCCTCAGGGGCCAGGGCCTCCACGATCCGGCTCGGCTCGTGGGCTTTACGGTTGAAATCAGCTTCCGCGAAATCGCACAGGGCCAGGGCGATTTCATTGGCCGAGCCGGAGACGTCCAGGCCCAGCCGCTCGGCAAAGGCCGTGAGCTTGCCGGGTTCGCGGATCTCGAAAGGGGTCAGTCCCCGGGCCGTGGCTCGCAGGGTGTCGATGGTTTTTTCGGTGTGATACTGATAGGTTGAAGCCCCCATGACATTCCTGAGGGCCATCATGCGCATGGCCATGCCGTCGGCCTTGATGCCGCAGACCCCGCGCTTGTCCTTTTCAGCATCCGCCCGGCAGGGGCCGTTGGAACAGAGGTCGCAACGGACCCCGGCCATGCAGTAGGGGCAGCGTTTGTCCGGGTCGCCGCCGAGGCCCTGGGCCTCGTATCGGTCCCAGACATTGGTCATGTTGTCTTCGGAGATCCGGTCATACATACGTTGGGTTGCATCATGCTGGGAGATCCTGTTTCGTTCCATGGCGCTCCTCCTTTATACTTCTTTTATACGGCTTTCATTTCTCATGTATGATCAAACCCGATTTTTTCAAGATATGCGCAGCAGTTGGTTTTTTAGCTTTCAAGGTAATCCAGTCGGCCTGAGAACAGCTAGAAAACCATGATACAGGTGAAAAACAGGTATGCAAAGGTGAGAAAACAGGGATATTTACTCATGATGCAGACATTGTGTGCATATTTATTTCAAAAAAACATATACCGGCTCAAATGACGATTAACGGCCGTTCAGTTCTTATCTTGTTGAACATAAAGCAATGATGGCCGAAATTCATTCCGAGACCACCAGAGATGGAACGAGCGGTCCGGCGGAGTTATTGTTTGGCACGGTTTATGCATATAAAGTGATTGGACGAAACTCACCCATCTCATTCGTCACTGCAAAATTTTGAAATCCTCATGTATCGGAATACACTGCGGTTTCAAAATTTATTGTTTCTCGTATCTGGGCAAGTTTACGACCAATCACTCTTTTCGTTCAGAGACTAACCCCGTAACGATATTTATTATTCAAAATGCGATCCCGGGAGTATTGAATGTTGAACATTTTGGTTGTAGGCTATCAGAAACATGGAAAGAAGAGGTTCATCCGGGAATCAGGCCATGTTCAAATTTCCTGACAATATGAGGTGATCACATGAAAGATGATCTGCAGCAAAACAAAACATTGGGGCAGATTGACTGCGGTATCGTTGTCGGGAGCAGCCAGGAGGGCTTTGCCCAGGTGATGCTTCCCAGAAGAGAAGGCTGTCGGTATGATGCCTGGAGTAAAAGCATCTGCCATCAGCTTGACCAGGACAACATGGTTCTCAAGGCCCACAACCCGCTCAAGGCCAAGGAAGGGAACATGGTTGAGCTCAAGTTTGAGACGCCCGGTATGGGCAGGTCCATGTTCATTGTCTATATCCTCCCCATCCTGGCTTTGATTATCGGAGCTGGTCTCGGCAACGGCCTGGACCCTTTCGGGAATCAAAACGTGTCTGCCGCGATCGGAGCGCTTGTGTTCCTGGTTCTTGGGCTGTGGCTGGTTTTTTCGATCACCAGGAGGCAAAAGGGGGCCGGTTTCCCGACAATCACCAATATCTTGCAAAGATCAGATACGAGTCCGGAATCCCGGGCTTCTTACCCTCGTGACGCCGAAAAGACCTGATTGCTTATCATAGGGGTATCTCAGGGATGGCGCAGCTTCAAATCATCTTTATGTAACCAGAAGGAGGTTATGAAGTCATGCCGGAAAAGAACCAGATCTACAAATACAACAAATGTGATAACGTGGTTAAGGTCGTGCAGGGAGGCCAAGGCGAACTGGTCTGTTGCAATGAGCCCATGCAGCTTTTGAGCAAGGAAGAAGCCTCGCCTTTCCTCACTCCTCCGTCAATGAAACCCGGAGCACCCTGATACTTCAGGAGTCCATGGGCATCGGTTGAAAAACCGATGCCCATGTGGTTTAAGGTTCAGCGTCGGATCAGGATTCGATCTTCACTTTTTTGGACTCGCTCTTGGACTTGGAAGTCTTGGGGATTCTGACTTCCAGAACGCCCTTCTTGTACTTGGCCTTGACATTGTCTTCGTCGACCTCGCTGGCCAGGGGAACAAGGCGGTAAAAAGAGCCGTACCTGCGTTCACGACAGCGATAATCCCCTTTTTCGCTTTCCTCCTCGTATTTCTTCTCGCCCTGAACAACCAGGCTGTTGTCCCTGATGGAGACATCGATATCCTCGGGGTTCATCCCTGGTAGATCGGCCCTGGCCACAAACTCGTTATCGTTCTCCTGGACGTCAACGGATGGAAATTCTGCTTCGCTGAAGGGTGTCCAGGGCGCTTCCAGGGGCTCCAGCAAATAATCCCAGAGATCTGATCTTCTTCTCGGCGCGGGCGTTCTCTGCACATTGTGTCTTCTCAGTGTTGGAAACATAGTTTTGTCCTCCTTGGTATTATAAGTTTGCCTTTAGACTGATTCAATTTTCTCTTAACCGCCAACAGGAATCAGCAATCAGTTCCAAAGCCGGTTCAACGTTCAATAAGAAAGGATATTTTGCAGTTCACGCGGTAGGAAGTGACCTTGTTATTTTCCACCTCTGCCTGGAATTCCTTGACGTAAACCGACTTGATGTTGTTGACCGTTTTCGAGGCCTCGGCGATTGCCTCACTGACGGCATCTTCCCAGCCCTTACTCGATTGAGCCATAATTTCAATGACTTTGACGACTGCCATATGTTCCTCCTTTGGTTTATTTGGGTTCACAAAGGTCAGCTGACCTTGAGGGCGCTGGACCTCATCGTGAAACGTCCCTTTACAAAGCGATTGTTTTGCAGCGGCGTTCAGTCTGTACAGGTGCCTGGATGCCTTTCAGTACATAGCAAAGAGCATGCCAGAAAAGAGATGTCCTGCAATTAAGGTATAAGTAGGGAGAGTCAGGGCGGTTTTGAAAAGGAAATCCTGTGACATGACTCAGAAAAAAAGTGACCATGTATCCAGAATCGGGCCTTGTTTTGGTCAAGACCGGAGATGCAAAAGCAGGCATCGTGAAGATGAAAGAGCAGGTCTGTGTGTCAAGAACAGGAAAATGTGTGTCAAGCTGTGGCAGGTTTTTGGCAAGGTCCCGTACCCGGGAGTAATGGCTTTGTTGGTGATAAGTCTCAGCAGTACGGCCGAAAGAGTCCCTTCTCAGTAATTCAAAGCGGCAGAAAGGGTACGGACAAGTCCTTCCTTCGCAGACAAAGGAGGGATCTGATTGAGCCTGCGAAGGAAGGAACTCTCGGGCTGGGATTCAGGTGAGGGCTTCGATCTGGCGCATGATTTCACGGCTGAAGGCCGGAATATCCTGGGGATGTCTTGAGAAGACGTATTTGCCGTCAACCACGACTTCGGTATCCTCGTAAAGGGCATCGGCCTCCTTGAGTTCAGGCGCTACGCTGGAATAGCTCGTGGCTCTTTTTCCTTTGAGCAGGCCGGCGCTGATCAGGATTTGCGGACCATGGCAGATGGCGGCGATGGGTTTGTCCACCCTGTCGAAACTCCGGGCGATTTCCAGGACCCTGTTGTTTTGGCGGAGCTTGGCCGGGGCCTTGCCCCCGGGGAGCAACAGCAGGTCGTAGATCTCGGAAGGATCTTTTGCAAGCTCCTCCACGGTCAGGTCCACTTCGACTTTATAGCCCTTTTTCCCGGTAACCATGCCTTTTGCCAACGAGGCGACATCAACCGTGCATCCTTCTTCCAGGAGCCGGTTCATGGGGCAGATGAGTTCCGTATCCTCGAATTCGTCCGCAGTGACAATGAGTACGCGTGCTTTGCTCATAATTACCTCCTGCCGCGATCGCTCAGGGCGATCGATTGTGGTTTTTAAGACACCCGATTTGTTAACAATATTAAGAAAATCTGATTCACATGGACTTTACCCCGAGGTTGATGGATATCCCCCTGCGCTTAAGCTCTCGGCGCAGAAGTTCTATAAAGACAATGGTCAAAACGGTAAAAAACAGACTGATGTACACGAATATCTGCAGAATCAGGGTCCGTTCGTCCGAGGTTCCGGCGATGTTCAGGGCGGTTTCTTCAAAGGTTTGAAGCAGCCAGTTAAGGGCGGGACTGGATAGCAAATCGTACAGACTGGCCCCGACCACTCCTTCAAACAGGTTGGTCACATTGGACAGCGACATGAGGAAGGCATAGCTGACCCCGGCATAGGCTAGATCGACGGTTTCCCCGGCAATGGTCAACGGGATGATGAAGGCCGGAATGGTTGCAAAACCGAAGATTGTCTGGACGAGAAGGCGGTACCATTCGTAGCGGTTCCACTGCGGCAGCGGGTTGAGCCATTCCGGTATCCGGAAATAGAGGATATCCCACCAGGGGTGA
>JAIPDR010000053.1 GCA_021737615.1 Desulfohalobiaceae bacterium
TTGAAAGGCTGAAATCAGGGAAACCAGCAGCTCCGGGGCTGAAGTCCCCATGGCCACGACTGTCAGTCCAACCGCCAATTCAGAAATCCCCAGGCGCAGGGCCAATGAGCTCCCCCCTTCCACCAGGGCATAGGCGCCGGCCAGGAGCAGGACCAGGCCGATGAAAAACAGAATGATTGTCAAGGGAAACCTCTGTAGATATTTCCGATTTCCGATTGCCGATTTTTAAAAAAGGCAGACCTGAAATTGCCGATTTTATGAAACACTCATTTAACGCGGTTGATTTCTGGCTGCGGAAATCCGTGACGCCGCCATAATCGCTGTGAGTTCGTCTGCTTCTTGGCGGAGACTTGCAACCAATTCTTTGTTGAATTGAAGCTTTACTGCTCAAATCGAAAATTGGCAATCGGAAATCGGAAATATCAAGAATCGCAAATCCAAAATCCAAAATCAATCATCCCCGGCCCGCCAGGGCCTTGACGGCCTTGGTCTGCTCCAGGAACAGCTGCAGATGAGGAAAGGGAATCTCAATACCGGCCAGATCCAGAGCCTTCTTACATTTTTCCGTGTACTCCCACATCAGGGCGTATTTCATTCCGGGATCTTCCGTCCAGAAGCGAAGCTGCAGGTTGACGCTGCTGTCTCCCAGGCTGGTAACAACGACTGACGGGGCCGGGTCCGGCAAGATCCTCTCATCCCCTTGTATGGTGTTCAGGAGAATGTTCCTGGCCGTATCGATGTCCTCCTTATACGCTATGCCGATGGACATGCGCACCCGCGACTTCGGAGTCAGGGTGTAGTTGATCACCCGTTCCTGGGCCAACTGCTTGTTGGGGACCACCACGGTTTCATTGTCAAAGGTCGTGAGTATGGTGGTTCGCAGCCGTATCTGGGATACCGAGGCGTGCATGTCGCCTATGGATATCCAGTCGCCCTCCTTGAAGGGACGGTCGATGATGATGGCCACCCCGGAAATCAGATTGGCGATGGTGTCCTGCGCCGCAAAGGACAGGGCCAGACCGGCAATACCTACACCGGCGATCAGTGAGCCCACGTTGATCGAAAGCTGCCCGGCTACGGTCAGAAAGGCAAAAACAAACAGGGCATATCTGGCAAAGCGGAGAATGAGATTGACGGCCTGCGGAGAAACCGTGGTCTTGGCCAGGGCGGTGGAAGTGGTTTTCTGGATAACTTTGTTCACGATCCAGAACAAGATGATCAAGAAAACGGCCCCAATGACATTGGGGACATATTCCGCGATCCGGGTCATCAAAGATTGCAGGTCAATGGCTTGAAGCATACGTTCGAACATGAGAGCCTCCTTTTAGTCACTTACAAACTTTAGGTGTACAGGGCTTGACATTTTGCAACGAAAATGCAAATTTTCAAAAAAGAGGCGAAAACATGGTCAATCCGTACATCCAACGCTCTCTGGAGCCGGTTATCAGCAAGGCTGCCGCTCAATTCCCGGCAGTAATCCTGACCGGCCCCCGACAGTCCGGGAAAACAACCCTGCTCAAACACCTCTTTGGCTTGCAGTATCGATATGTATCCCTGGAAGCCCCTGATTTTCGCGGATCAGCCCAGGAAGATCCGCGCAGCTTTCTTGAAATTCACGCCCCGCCTGTTATTTTCGGCAACACCCCGTCCGGCTATGGCCTCAGCCCTGAAATCCTTTCACAAGGATTTTCCGAACAAAACCCGGCCTGAGTATGTCATCCACCCGGGTGAAGCCTGCTTGCCTCTGGGTCAAAACATAATGGCCCTTCCTTTTGCGCGGCTGTAAAATCAAGAGTCAATTCCTTTAGGCACTTTAGTTCATTTATCAACTTGAGGCACTTCTTCTCTCCCGTCCAGCACCTCCCTCACTTTTCCGGCGATACCTTCCCGCTGAAAGGGTTTCATGAGTACGGCCCGGATCCCCTTTTCCTTGAGATTCTCCCTGGTAATCCGTTCGCTGAATCCAGTGCAGATGATCACGGGTAGATCCGGCCGGATGGCCAGCAACCGCAGGGTCAAGTCCTCCCCGGTCATCTGCGGCATGTCCATGTCGGTGATAACCAGATCAAAGGCTTCCGGGTCTGCGGCAAAGACCTCCAGGGCCTCGAGACTCCCGGTTCGGGCCTCGACCCGATAACCGAGGCCCTCGAGCATCCGCCTGCCGATTCGGACAATGGAGGGTTCGTCGTCCACCAGGAGAATACGTTCGGTTCCGGCCTGGAGGGAGGCTTCCGGTTTGGATCGAGGGCCTTCTTCCGCCTCGAGTGCCGGCAGGTAAACCCGAAAGGTCGAGCCCCGGCCCGGCTCGCTATAGACCGAGATCATGCCTCCGTGCTCCTTGACAATGCCATAGGCCGTGGACAGGCCCAAACCGGTGCCCTTGTGTTTGTCCTTGGTGGTAAAGAAAGGTTCGAAGATCCGCTGCCTGACCTCCGGCGACATGCCGGGGCCGGTATCGCTGACGGTCAGACGAAGATATTCGCCCGGCTCCATATCGGCATCCCGCTTTGTGAATCCTGCATCCAGGTCCGTGACCGAGAGTCCAATCTCAAGAACACCCCCGGTCTCGGCCATGGCCTGGGCCGCGTTGGTGCAGAGATTCATCAAGACCTGATGCAGCTGGGAGGGATCACCGGAAACCAAGGGCAGATTCCCCTGAATTTCCCGGCGAATCTCAATGCCGGCCGACAGCGTGGCCTGGAGCATCTTCACGCTTTCTTTGACCAGGGCCTGGAGTTCCACTGGTTCTTTGTCTCCTTTTTGTTTTCGACTGAAAGCCAAGATCCGCTGCACCAGATCCGCAGCCCGGTTTCCGGCTTTGAGGATCTCATGCAGATCCCGATGAACCGGGCTGCCCGGTTTGGCCTCCGCAGCGGCCAGCTGGGCCGTGCCAATGATTGCGGTCAAAATATTGTTGAAATCATGAGCGATACCCCCGGCCAGGGTGCCGATGGCCTCCATTTTCTGGGCCTGCAGAAGTTTGACTTCCAGGTCCTGTTTCTCCTGTTCAGCCATTTTCCAGTCCGTGATATCACGGGCCAGGCCCTGTACACCCAGGACCTTGCCCAGAGCGTCTTTGCGCAGGGCGGCATTGGTGGAGACCCAGACCAGGGAGCCGTCCCGGGCGGGCATTTCCGCCTGAAAATCCTTGAGTTCCCCGGTTTCTTGCAGCGCCGCCAGAAGATCCTCCCGCTGCTCAGGAATGCGGTAAAATCGAGACATTTGCTCGCCCAGAACCTCTTCCGGGGCATAGCCCAGGATATCCCTAACCGACGGAGAAATAACCGTGATGCGGCCCTTAGCGTCCGTACGGTAAAAAATGTCCGTGATACTGTAAAAAATATCCTGATATTCCTGCCGGCTTTGCCGCAGAGATCGTTCCATGTCTTTGCGCCGGCTGATGTCCTGAACCATGACCTGCACGGCCGGCTGGCCCTCGTAGCTCAGGGCCGTGGCCATGACCTCGACGTCGATGGCCTGCCCGTCCAGGCGGACATAACGGTCTTCCACCGGATAGAGACCGGTCTCCCCGGCCAGCATGCGCCGGATTCTGTCCCTTGCCGCGTCCCAATTGTCCGGGTGAATGATCTCCTTGATCGGCTTGCCCATAAGCTCTTCCGGGGAAGCGGCCCCGATGATCTCCGCCCCGGCCTGATTGCTGAAAACCACCCGTCCCCCGGCATGCACGCAGATCCCCACCGGCGAGACCTCGATCAGGTTGCGGTAGCGGGCCTCACTCTCCTGGAGCAATTGCTCGGCCTTTTTCAAGCTGCTGATATCGGTGTGGGTGCCGACCACCCGGACCGCCTTTCCCTGCTCATCATACGAAAAAACCTTGCCCCGGCCCAGGATCCACTTCCAGTGCCCGGATTTCGTCTCCAGCCTGAACTCTTTTTCAAAAGGCTCGGATTTCTGTGCAATGTGCTCAAGAATGCCTGCCTCGACACCTGCTCTGTCCTCCGGATGCAAAAGACCGGCCCAGGTCTCGTAGCTCTGGGGCAGCTCATAAGGCGTATAGCCGAGCATGGTGAAATAGCGAGGACTGAAATAGACCTCCCCGGTCCGGACATTCCAGTCCCAGAGGCCGTCATTACTGGCTTCCAGGGCAAAGGTGAGGCGCTCTTCACTTTTTTTCAGGGCCTCTTCCATGTCAATTTTTTCAGTGACATCCTCGGCCACCTTCACGAAATGAGTGATCGAGCCGTCTTCAGCAAACATGGGTGAGATGGAGGCCTGCTCCCAATAGAACTTATCATTTTTTTTCCGGTTAGAGAACATCCCCCGCCACTCCCGCCCTGAGAGCAGGGCCTCAAGCATTTCTTCAGCCTCTTTCTCCGATTGTTCACCCAATTCCATGGCCTTCCGGCCCAGAATCTCTGCGGCGGTATAGCCAGTTATTTGCTCAAACTTGGGATTCACGTACTCAATGTTGCCTTCACCATCGGTGATCATGACGATGTTCGGGCTTTGTTCGACGGCAGCGGACAATTTTCGAATTTCTCTCTCCGCCTCCTTGCGCCTGGCCAGCTCCGCCTCCAGGTCCTGCATCTTCTTTTCCAGCTTCTGTACCAAGCGCTGGCTGTAGAGTTTGTAGGTCTCTTCTTCTGCTCGCTGAGCCGGCTGACCCGGCTCAAGGCCTCGGGCCTCGGCTTCCTCCATCACCGCCTGGACTGCCTTGAGGAAATCGTTCGGCTGCATCGGCTTGCGCAGGAAGCGGTCCGCCCCCAGCTTAAGGGCAAAAGTCTCGTCCTTGTCGTCCACATACGTGGCCGTGTAAAAGATGAAAGGAATGTTTCGCAGGGCCTCGTTGCCCTTGCAGTGCTTGCAGAGCTGGAATCCGTCCATGACCGGCATGAGGATGTCGGCAATGATCAGGTCAAAGGGCTCGGCCTGGAGTTTGTCCAGGGCTTCCTGGCCGTTTGCAGCCGTGACGGTCTCATACCCCTTGGCCTGGAACATGGTCTGGAGCAGGTAGAGGTTTTCCAGCTTGTCGTCGACGATGAGGGCCTTCATGCGCTCTCCATATCACATTTTGGATTTTGGATTGCGGACCTTCGGATTTTGGCCTATGCCCCGGCTTCCGTCTAGTAGAGCCTACAGCTCGAAGAGAAGGATTGCGGATAGATTTCAAGAAGAAAATTTTGGTTTTTTCTCATAATAACCAGCTCTTATTCTTCATCTTAACGATCCAAAATCCGCAATCCAAAATCCTAAAAGCTGCCGGCATCGAAAGAAAAGCCTTTGTCCAGATACAGCCTGAGGCAGGCATCCACTGCTCCTGGATCGTACCTGATGCCCCGGCCCTGCTCGATCTCCTCCAATGCCTGATCCAAATCCAAGGCCGTACGGTAGGGCCGATGAGAGGTCATGGCCTCGACCACGTCGGCCACGGCCATGATACGGGCTTCCAACAAGATATCCTTTTCGGACAGGCCCTGGGGATAACCGGAGCCATCCAGTCGCTCGTGATGCTGGAACACGGTCCGGGCGATGGGCCAGGGGAAGTCGATGTCCTTCAGGATGTCATAACCCGTCTGGGAATGGTTTTGAATCAGGCTGTATTCCATATCTGACAAGCGGACTGATTTGGATAGGATTTCCGCAGGCACCGCGATCTTTCCAAGATCGTGGATCATGCCTGCCAGAGAGACTCCCTTTTTCTGTTGTTCAGGAAGGGCCAATTCCCCGGCAATGGCCCGGGCGAGCCTGGCGACGCGGCTCTGGTGCCCGGATGTATAAGGGTCACGCAATTCGACCATTCTGGCGGTGGCCTTGACTGTTCCCTCCAAGGCCTTCCACAGTTGGGCATGAGCTTTCTGTAGGTTCTCCTCCGCTTGCTTGCGGCCGGCCAGCTCCACTTCCAGATCCTGCATCTTCTGTTCCAGCTTCTGCACCAAGCGCTGGCTGTAGAGTTTGTAGGTCTCTTCTTCTGCTCGCTGGGCCGGCTGGCCCGGCTCAAGGCCTCGGGCCTCGGCTTCCTCCATCACCGCCTGGGCTGCCCCGAGAAAGCCGTTCGGCTGCATGGGCTTGCGCAGGAAGCGGTCCGCACCCAGCTTCAAAGCAAAGGCCTCGTCTTTTTCATCCACATACGTGGCCGTGTAAAAGATGAAAGGAATGTTTCGCAGGGCCTCGTCGCCCTTGCAGTGCTTGCAGAGCTGAAATCCGTCCATGACCGGCATCAGGATGTCGGCAATGATCAGGTCAAAGGGCTCGGCCTGGAGTTTGTCCAGGGCTTCCTGGCCGTTTGCAGCCGTGACGGTCTCATACCCCTTGGCCTGGAACATGGTCTGGAGCAGGTAGAGGTTTTCCGGCTTGTCGTCGACGAGGAGGATTTTCATAAGAAGTGCCTCAAGTTGTTTTACATTGTGAATCTCCACATTTTGGATTTTGGATTGCGGAATTCAGAGTCATGATTTTGAGACTATTTGCTTTTTCTCGCGGTTTTTATCGAAGATACGATTATTGCGATAATTTCATCGTTTTCTTTCATGAGAGCAGGTACCGAGTTCGTTTCAAGAATTTTCATCTCCTCTATGATCTCAAGCCAAAACAATGTTTCATCGGCTTCTTCTTCCACTATGGCCAATTTTGAAATAAAATCAGCTACAACACCATCCTCCAATCTTCATTCCCCAATCCCTCAGGGGCTTAGTCCAAAGTCCACTTCCCCAATCCAAAATCCGCAATCCAAAATCACAGATATCGCCTGACCTCGTCCACAAACGATCCGGTATCAATCGGTTTTTCAATATAGCCGTCACAGCCGGCCGCAAAGGTCTTTTCCCGATCGCCCTTCATGGCATAGGCGGTCATGGCCACTACAGGCATACGCTTCATTTTGGATTTTGGATCTTGGATTTTGGATTCTTCTTTATTCTGTAATCCGGATTCCAAATTCCGAATTCGCCTCGTGGCCTCATACCCGTCCAGTTTGGGCAACTGCATATCCATCAGAACCAAATCGGGCTTCTTTTGAATGGCCTTTTGCACGCCCTCCTCTCCATCCCTGGCCTCCAAGACTTCAAAGCCGGCAATTTCCAGTAGAAATCTGGCCAGATACAAGTTTTTCTCCTCATCCTCAACGATCAAGACCTTCTTATTCTGCGGCGAAAAATCAGGATTATAGCCCTTGGTGTTCATCATGCTCCATCCTTTCATTTTCTTGACTTTATCAACAAATATTAAACAGAATCCCGATTATTTTCTCATAATAGTTATTTCCGTAAGTGCCTAAAATTAAGCGTTCTGTGTTTCATCGTTTCCCTATTGTCAATGTCTTCCTCTTCCAATTCTGCCAACTTTAGACACTTTCGTTCACTTACAAACTTGAGTCACTTCGTCTCCCTCCTTCTCCCAAAGCCTTTTTGATATCCCGCAACAGATCTTCCCGGCTGGATTGCTGCTTCTGGATGATATTCTCGATCTTGCTGTTGAGCCAGGCCACTTCTTCCTGGGTCAACTTTTTACCGGAAACAATAATAATCGGGATATGCTTGGTGGGTTCTTCCTGTTTCAACCTGCCGATGACCTCAAAGCCGTCCACCTCCGGCATCATCAAGTCCAGGATGATCAGATCCGGGGCCTGCTCCGAGACCCTGTCCAGCCCCTCCTGCCCGCCATAGGCCTTTCTGACCCTGTAGCCGTTGATCTCTTCCAGGTATCTGGACAAGAGCTCCACGGCCCGGGCATCATCGTCCACGATCAGGATATCGAAGATAGGCCGCATTTTCTTGAGCCGATCCAGCTCCCGGGTCAACCGGTCCTTGTCGATCGGTTTGACCAGGTATTCCACGGCTCCGAGGGAGAGGCCCAGCTCCCGGTTGTCCAGGATGGAGATGCAGATAACCGGAATGTTTTCGGTTTCAGGATCGTTTTTGAGTTCTTCCAGGATGTCCCAGCCATCCCGGCCGGGCATGACGATATCCAGGGTCACGGCGAAGGGTTTGAATTTCCGGGCCAGCTGCAGGGCCTCCAGACCGTTGTAGGCCTGGATGACTTCATAACCTTCGGCCTGGAGGTAGGTTGTAAGGATCTCCTGGGCCTCCAGCTCGTCGTCGATGGTCAGGATCAATTTCCTGGTCTGATCCAGGGTTTCAGGAGAGACAGCAGGCGGCCTGGCAGCCGGACCGGCCTCCTGGACGGGAATGTTGAAAAAAAAGCAGGAGCCCTGGCCATATTCGCTGTTCACCCCAATGGACCCGCCCATCATCTCCACCATTTTCTTGCAGATGGCCAGGCCCAGTCCTGTGCCCCCGGGTTTTTCCTTAAGCGGACCGTCGATCTGCTTGAATTCGTCAAAGACCTCCTCCAGGTGCTCGGGCCGGATGCCCAGACCGGTGTCGGACACGCTGAAGCGGATCAGGGCCGGGCCGGCCGGTTCCACCCTCAGCTCTATCCGGCCGGAGCTGGTAAATTTTACGGCGTTGGACAGCATGTTGATCAAGACCTGCTTGATGCGGTTCTTGTCATTGTACAAGCCGGAGGGGACACCATCGGCTACATTCACAAAAAAATTTAAACCCTTATCCTGAACCAGGGGAGAGAACATGCCCTGGACCGTGTCAACAAGGCTTTGGACATCGAATTCAGCAGGCTGGATCTCGATCTTGCCGGCCTCGATCTTGGACAGGTCCAGGACGTCGTTGATCAGGCCCAAGAGGTGCTGGGCGCTGCCGTAGACCATGTTCAGCTGTTTTTTTTGTTCCGCATTGAGCTCGCCCGCCAATCCCTCGAGGATGATGCCGCTGAAGCCGATTATGGAGTTCAGGGGCGAGCGCAGTTCGTGGCTCATATTGGCCATAAACTGGGACTTGAGCCGGCCGGCCTCTTCCAGGCGCTGGTTGGCCTTTTCCAGCTCCTGTTTCTTTTCCTTGAGTTCCGTGTTGACCCGGGTCAACTCTTCCTGACCGGCCCGCAGTTCATCCAGGGCCTGCAACAGGTCCTGGTTTTGCTGCTGGACTTCTGCAAACGCGGACCTGGGTCCCCCGGCTGCCAGCCCGGAGGTGAGGCGCTGGATATCTGCAGGGCCCCAAGGTTCCCGGCCCTCGGGAAGGGCCTTTCCCATGAGCACGCGGGTGCCCTGGCCCGGCCTGGAATCGATCTCAAAATGGTCCATGAGCCGCCTGGCCCCGGCAAGGCCGATGCCCAGCCCGCTTTTGGAGGCATAGCCTTGCTTTAAGACGGCCTCCAGATCGGCAATCCCGGGGCCTTGGTCCTCGAAAGACATGCACAGCATCTGCGGCGAGGCCTCCAGGTCCAACTGGAAATCCAGCTTGCCGTCCCCGGCGTACTGGTAAACATTGCGGGCCAGCTCGGACACAGCCGTGGTGATCCGGGTCTGATCCTGGGAGGTAAAGCCGATCAATCCGGCGATCTCCCTGGAGCGCTGCCTGGACAGAATCACGTCGTCCTCGAAACGGATCTGAATGCTGAGGATCTTTGTTGGCATCTTCATATTGCGGATCTTCCGATTTTTGATTTTGGATCTCCACATTTTGGATTTTGGATTGCGGAATGCTGATTGCGGATTTTCCGATTTTTCCCGCTTTATGTCGCTTCCCAACTTTAGTCACTTCTTCGCTCTGCAATATTCACTATAGGCTTTAAGAAAAAGTTTTTGGATTTATGCCAGATAACCAACTCTTATTCTTTGTCTTAACAATCGAAAATCCAAAATCCAAAATCTAAAATTCTATAGTCACTATTCAATCACCCGCCCCACCACCACGGTCAGATCATCGTCCCGTTGGTAGTCGCGGTACAGAACGCCGGCGATCAGCGCAGGGTGCCTGGTCACGAGTCCGGGGTAAGGGTCCAGACTCCAGCCTGTCTTCAAGCCATCGGAATGCATGACCAGCAAGGGAGGGGAGCCGCCTTCTCTCTCCGGCCAGGGAGTGACGTAGACCCGGCTGAGCTCCTGGCGGCGCCCCACAATTCCATACCGGGAGACCAGGTGCCGGTTCTGGCTTCCGGAGAGGAGGCAGGCGGAGATGTTTCCCAACCCGACAAAACGGACTTCCCGCTTCTGCCTGTCCATTTCCGCAACTGCAGCGGCCGCTCCCCGGGTGCCCCGCAGCCCTGCCTGCATACGCTGCATCATGTCCTGCAGGTCCAGGCCCGGGTTGGCCTGAAAAATTCGTCTGAGCTCCAGAGAGGCCTCGGCCGCTCCAGGACCATGCCCCAGTCCGTCCGCCACCAAAACGGCCCAGCCGTTGGGGCGAGGCTGGAGGGCCCAGTTGTCCCCGCAGACGCTCTGGCCCGGCTTGGGCAGGCAGATCCCGGCCACCTCGAACCCGGGGGCTGAAGGCTTGGCCAGACCGCCTTTCGGCCGGAGGCAGGCCATGAGCACGGTCCCCTGGTCCGGGAGGGAATGGATATCAAACTGGGAACTCAAACGGCGCATGGCCCCGAGACCGGTTCCCGGGCTGCCTGTGCTGGAAAAGCCGTCCTGGAGACATTGTCCCACATTCTGCATCCCCGGTCCCTTGTCAATAGCCACGATCCGCAGGCCGGACATTTGGCCCAGCTGGACCGTATCCAGGAGCAGCTCCCCGGACCGGGCGTGTTTGAGCAGGTTGGTCCCGGCCTCGGTGACCACGATGGCTGTTTTGCCGGTTTGATCCTCACTGAAGCCCAGCTTGCGGGCCAGGTTCACGGCCTTCCGCCGCACTTCGGCGATCCGGCTTTGCTCGGTAACGGAAAAGGCCAGGCTGCAGCCCGGGCTTTCCTGAGGTATTGAATATGGTCTCATTTCCACATGATCATGCATACCCGGGTCCCTTGTCCTGCTTGGGATTCTATCCAAAATTCATCCACCAGCCTTTTGCTGCCGGGCAGGCCCAGACCCAGGCCCTTGTTCGTGCTGTACCCTTTTTGCATGGCCAGCTGCACATCCTTCAGACCCGGCCCTGTATCCGTAAATATCAGGCGCAGACCGAAACGGACTGCATTGTCCACGGCCTCCAGGAGCGCCTTCCCCTCCCGGCCGTATCGAGCCGTATTGCGGGCGATCTCACTGGCCGCCGTGACCAGCTTGGTCTGCAGGATCAACGAAAACCCGAACTCCTTTGCCCATTCGCGGACGACCCGCCTGACCCGGGCCACATCCTGATCAGTGCGGACCGGCAAGGTTTCATGCTTCCGTACGGTCAGGGACACGGCCCTTCTCCCGGGAAGACGATCCCAGCCTCTTGGCAAGCAGGGCCATGCCTTTGTCCACATCCAGGGCGGTCCGGATGCCTTTGATGGCCAGGCCCAGCTCGACAATGGTGATGGCCACCTCCGGCTGCATACCCACCAGGACCGTTTCCGCATCCAGAAGGCCGGCCGTGGCCGCCATGTCTCCCAGGGTGCGGCCCATGAAGGAATCGATCATCTGCAGGGCTGAGATGTCGATCAATACCCCCCTGGCCCCGGTTTTTTGAATCTGCTCGGCCAGGTCATCCCGCAGGGCCAGGGCCAAGCGGTCGTGCAAGTCCACTTGAATGATCACCAAAAGAAAATTCCCCCACTTGAGGATCGGAATCCGTTCCATGCTAGCGCCTTTCAGAAGAGGTTTTGATTGACTATTGATTATTTCAGCAATCGACAATCCAACATGTGAAGATCCAAAATCTCCAATCCGCAATCCAAAATCCGCAATCCAAAATCCCTAGAATCTGCCCGGCTCCCCCTTGACCACATAACCGCTGCGTTCCAAGGCCAGGGCAAGCGCATCCGCCAGGGTGGCCTTGGTGGGAATTCCCCCCAGCTCCAGGCCCATGTCCACCATGGACTGGGCGATCATCGGCCGGATCCCGCTGATGATGCACTCGGCGCCCATGAGACCGGCCGCGGATACGGTCTTGATCAGATGCTGGGCCACCAGGGTGTCCACGGTGGGCACGCCGGTGATATCCATAATGGCGATGGTGGATTTGGTTTCCACAATCATCTGCAAAAGGTTTTCCATGACCGTCTGGGTGCGGGCGCTGTCCAGGGTCCCGATCAGGGGGACCGCCAGGACCCCGTGCCAGAGCTGGACCACAGGCGTGGACAGCTCCATGATCTCCTCCTGCTGGCGCCGGATGACCTGTTCCCGGTGCTGAATAGAAGCTTCGGTGGTATACAGGCCCAGCTTGTCCAGCAGCCGGGTCGCGGTCCAGATTTCCTGCACCAGTTCCTCTGGATTCTCGGCCAGAAGGCTCTGGAGGAGGTACATCAGGGGCTGTTTAAAGGAAAAGATACAGGTGGCCACCTCCGAGGGGGTAAAGCCTTTTTCCCCCCGGGTGCGGGAGATCCTGGACAGCATGTCCCTGACTTCTTTCCAGGCTTCAGCGCTTGTATCAACGACTCCGCCCGCCTGCAGGGCCGAGCGGAAAAGACTGATAAATTCAGCAGCTTCTTCCCGCAGTGCGGTTTCATCAATCAAATCCGGCCGCAAGACGCCGGAACTCAATTGTTCCCGGATCCAGTCCTTCAACAGCTCCTGTTCATACTTTTCAAGTATCTCCGGCAGGCGCGTTGTCTCTTGATCATTCATCCTGAAACCTCCTGTTTTGAATTGAATATGGGGAAGAAGTGCCTAAAGTTTGAAAAAGTACCTGAAGGAATTGGCTATCGAATAAATCCACAAGTCACTCTCTCCGATCTGTAGGCTCTACGAGTAGGAAGCCGTCCATTAAGCCTTACTCTCTGACCCGTAGACTCCCGGGTCTACCCTCCAGCCTGTAAACCCTACGGGCTGTAAGCGGAACCGGGAGCCCTGTCTAAGCCAAGATTTTCTATATATTCCATCTCCGTTGCATACATTTTGATCTTTTGTCAAACTCAGGTCGTCCTCCGTCGATATCTTGAAAATCGAAAATCCTATAGTTCACTTATCGACTTGAGGCGCTTCTTCAAATTCAGAGTAGAGCAGGGCCTCGCAATCCGGGCAGATGCCGTGGGAAAATGTAGCTTCTGAGTGTTTCTTGATGAAGAATTCGATCTGGTTCCAGTAGCCCTGGTCGTCCCGGATCTTTTTGCAGTTGGCGCAGATTGGGATGAGCCCTTTCAAGGTCTTGACTTGGACCAGGGCTTCCTGGAGCCGGTTCCGCTCATTGAGAAGCGCAGTCTCAGCCGCAGTTTTCCGGGCGATTTCCTCCTCCAGGGTCGTATTACGTTCCTTCAATTCTCTGGTTTTGGATCTGACCTGCTGTTTCAAGACCAGGCTGAAGAGAGCAAACAGACAGCCCAGGCCGACTGCCGCGGCCAATCCGAAAAGCAAAGCCCTGGGCACCTCCCGTTCCACCCGCATGTCGAACCAGTGCTCCAGGGTCTGGTTGTAGAAGGAATTCCGGTCCTGCTTCAGGACGGAAAGCTGTTGATCAATAGCGGCCGCCAGGTCCTGGTTATGCCCTTTGGGAAAGGCGAATCTGAGTTCCACCGGGGCCAGGACGATGGGCGTCCGCCTGACCTCGTATTTGTCCTCCTCGGCCAGGCCGTAGAGCCTGCTGATGATCCCGGCCTCCGCCGCTCCCCGGTCCAGGGCTTGAAAGACTTCTTTGTAACCGCTGCAGAGCACATACTCGCAGGCAATGTTGAACTGCTTGAAGCGTTCAAAGGAGATACCCCCTTGCATGACCGCGACTCTTTTGCCCTGAAGCTGCTCGACGTTTTCAATGTCCAATCCTGCGCGGCTGTAAATCCTAGCCCAGTTGGAGAGCACGGTCTCCCGGTTGAAGTCATACATTTCGGCCCGGTCCCGGCTATAGGCCACATCCACCATGATATCCAGCTTGCCGGCCCGCAGCCGGTCCAGGCACTGCTGCCAGGTCCCGGGCACATAGTCCAGGTCCCAGCCTTCCTGCCTCGCGATATCCCCCAGAAGATCCACCCAGATTCCGGCGGGCCTGCCGGCCTCATCCAGGTAGACCTTGGGCTTGTTCTGATAGATGCCCACCCGGACCGTCTCGGCAGCAGACCCTGAAGCCGGGAGCCAGAACAGGAGCAACAGGGCGATGAGCAGCCGTATGAAATTTTGGATTTTGGATCTCCACATTTTGGATTTTGGATCTCCACATTTTGGATTTTGGATTAGGAAGACACAGAATAAGAACTGGTCTATATGGAATAAATCCAATACCTTTTTCCTAAAGCATCTATCCCTCAGGGCCGGCCTCCAGCTCCGCTACGGGCCGGAGAGTAAAGTATACGCCCTGGAGAAAAGCCAAAATCGACCCTCTTTCTTTTTCCGCAATCCAAAATCCGCATTCCAAAATCCAAAATTCTTCAAACGCTTTCCCACTCAAACCCCACGATATTCCGTTTCTCACTGGAAAACTCCACCCCGATCAAATAGACCTCCTGCCCGGCGAATTTTTCCGCGTACCCCCTGGCCTTGATCTGTTCCAGGGCCCCGGCTTGATCCGTGAGCTCCACCACCTTGAACTCGATCAGATAGATCCGGTCCTCAAAACGCAGGGTCAGGTCCATCCTGCCCTTGTTCGTCGGCTCTTCAGGATGGACGTCCAGCCCAAGGGCTGCAAAATAACAGTAGACAATGGAGGCGTAGTAGCCTTCATACCCGGCCAATTGGTTCTTGCGATACCAGTCATGGGGGATGGAGGCGAAAAAGGCCTGAAACAGCTCACGGAGCTTATCCAGGTCATTGACTGAGAGGGCATCCAGCAGATCGGACTGATTTCTGGTCTTGGCCAGGCGGGCCTGGGATAGTCCGTTCAAAATGGAGTTGGTCAGACTGGCCTTGACCTCCATGTTGGGGTAACCAAGGCGATACCGGCTAAAGGCCCCGGTCTGGGAAAAGCCCCTGATAGTCAAGTAGCCGGTCTGGAAAAGAAGGGCCTCCGCAACAATTGAATCGATATCAAAACTGCCCACGATTTCCTCTCCCACGGTCAGGTCTTCCACTTCCGGGATGCTGTACCGGCCCTCCTGCAGCAGTTTGACCAGAAAACCCGGGGTTCCGGTTTCAAACCAATAATTCCGAAATTCCTTAGAATCCAAATACAGCAGAATATCAAAAGGGTTATAGACCTCGTCTCCCAGCCAGTTGTACCCATTGTACCACTGTTGGACCTGATCCTTATCCACCCCGTCCAAACGATCCACAAAGACCGTCTCCAATTCCTGCTGGGTATATCCACAAATCGCTGAAAAGCGCTTATCCAGGGTGATGTCCTTGAGGTTGTTCAAACCGCTGAACAAGGAAACCTTGCTGAATTTGGAGACCCCGGTGATGAATACGAATTCTAGATAGGGATCGGCATCCTTGATCACTGAGTAGTAGTTCTTGAGCTCCTCTCTGATTTCCACAGCTGTTGCCGGTTTTTCAATATTGTCCAGGATGGGCTTGTCATATTCGTCCACCAGGACCACCACTTTTTGGCCGAATTGCCTGCACAAGGTGTGGATCAGTTCGGCGAAGCGGCTTCTCAAATCATCATAGCTGAAAGAAATTTTGTATTCTTTCGCATGCTCGGATAATATATAGGTAAAAGATTGCTGAAGCTCCTCAATAGTTCTCAGCACTCCGGAGCCAAAGCTGATATGGACCACCGGATTCGTCCGGTCCCAATCCCAGTGATCAAAAAGATACTGTCCTTGAAACAAGTCCTTTTTGCCTTGATAGGCGGCCTTGATGGTGCTCAGGAACAAACTCTTGCCGAAGCGCCTAGGCCGGGAGAGGAAGTAATAATCCCCGGCCTGGGCCAGCTCGCTGATAAACCGTGTTTTATCGACATAGTAACAGTTGCTTTCAATCAGCTTTTCAAAGGTCTGAATGCCGATGGGCAGCTTTTTCATAAGGACAGGCTCCTGATTTTGGATTGCGGATTTTGGATTGCGGATTGCAGATTTTGGATTTGACGGAAGTGCCTAAAGTCGGGGAACACCTAAAGTATTCGGAATTATAAGAGCGGTCGCTGCAGTCTCCGTTCCGTCAACTTTAGTCGCTTTAGTTCACTTCTCAACTTTAGCTCACTTCTTCTCCACCTCCCAAAGCCTTTTTGATATCCCGCAGCAAATTCTCCTTGTTGAATTGTTCTTTCTGGATGATATATTCGATCCTGCTGTTGAGCCACTCTATTTCTTCCTGGGTCATTTTTTTTCCGGAGACGATAATAATCGGGATATGCTTGCCGGGCTCTTCTTTCTTCAGCCGGCCGATGACCTCAAAGCCGTCCACCTCCGGCATCGCCAGATCCAGGATGATCAGGTCCGGGGCCTGTTCCGAGACCCTGTCCAGCCCCTCCTGCCCGCCATAGGCCTTTCTGATCCTGTAGCCGTTGAGTTCTTCAAGGGACCTGGACAAAAGCTCCACGGCCAGGGGATCATCGTCCACGATCAGGATATCGAAGATGGACCGTATTTTCTTCAGCCGCTCCAGCTCCCGGGTCAGCCGGTCCTTGTCGATCGGCTTGACCAGATAGTCCACTGCCCCCAGGGAGAGGCCCAGTTCGCGGTTATCCAGCATGGAGATGCAGATAACCGGGATATCCTCGGTCTGGGGATCATTTTTAAGTTCTTCCAGGATATCCCAGCCGTCCCGGCCGGGCATGACGATATCCAGGGTCACGGCAAAGGGCTTGAATTTCCGGGCCAGCTGCACGGCCTCCAGGCCGTTGCAAGCCTGGACGACTTCATAGCCCTCGGCCTGGAGATAGGCTTTGAGGATCTCCTGAGCCTCCTTATCGTCATCGATGGTCAGGATCAACTTTTTGTCCGGATCCAGATCTTCAGAAGAAATCGCGGGGCTTTTTTCGAAAGTAGCCGGTGCTTGAACCGGAATGGTGAACCAGAAGCAGGAACCCTGGCCGTATTCGCTGTCCACTCCGATGCATCCGCCCATCATCTCCACCATTTTCTTGCAGATGGCCAGGCCCAGCCCGGTGCCTCCGGGCTTTTCCTTGAGGGGGCCGTCGATCTGCTGGAACTCATCAAAGACCTCTTCCAGGTGTTCGGTGCGGATACCCAGACCGGTGTCGGAGACACTGAAACGGATCATTTCCCCACCGGCCTCCCCCTTGAGCAGGTCGGTTTTGAGGCAGACCCTGCCTGATTCCGTGAATTTTACGGCGTTGGAGAGCAGGTTGATCAGAATCTGCTTGATGCGATTCTTGTCGTTGTACAAGGTGGATGGGATATCCGAGACGTCGAGACCAAAATTCAGGCCTTTTTTCTGAACCAGGGGGGCCACCATGTCTTGCACCGATTTCAGTAGCTCCCTGAGCTCGAATTCAGCAGGCTGGATCTCGATCTTGCCGGCCTCGATCTTGGACAGGTCCAGGACGTCATTGATCAGCCCCAACAGGTGCTGGGCGCTGTCATAGACCATGCCCAGCTGCTTGCGCTGCTCTTGGTTGAGCTCCCCTGCCAGCCCCTCCAGGAGGATTCCGCTGAAGCCGATGATGGAGTTCAGGGGAGAACGCAGCTCGTGGCTCATGTTGGCCAGAAACTGGGACTTGAGCCGGCCGGCCTCTTCCAGACGCTGGTTGGCTTCAGACAATTCCCGGGTCCGGCCTTCGACCTTTTGTTCCAAGGTCTCGGCATAGTCCTGCAAACGAGTTTCCGCCTGCCGGCGTTTCAAGATTTCGGCTTCCAGGGCCTGGTTGCGCTCCGAGAGTTCCCGGGTTTTGGCCCGGACCTGCCGTCTGAGGACCAGGGCGAATATAAAAAACAGGCCCCCCAGGCCCACGGCCGCGGCCAGTCCAAAGAGCAAAACCCCGGGCACTTCCCGCTCCACCCGCCTGTCGAACCACTGCTCCAGGGTCTGGTGGTAGAAAGAATCCCGGTTCTGCTTCAAGGCGGACAGGCGCCGGTCAATGGCGGCAATCAGGTCCCGGCCTTGATCCTTGGGAAAAGCGAACCTGAGCTCCACCGGAGCCAGGACGATGGGTGTCCGCCTGACCTCGTATCTGTCTTCCTCGGCCAGGCCGTAGAGCCTGCTGATGATCCCGGCCTCCGCCGCTCCCCGATCCAGAACTTGAAAGACCTCTTTGTAGCCGCTGCAGAGCACATACTCGCAGGCAATGTTGAACTGCTTGAAGCGCTCGAAGGAGATCCCCCCTTGCATAACCGCGACCCTTTTTCCCTGGAGCTGCTCGACGTTTTCAATGTCCAATCCCGAGCGGCTGTAGACCCGGGCCCAATTTGAGAGCACGGTCTCTCTGTTGAAGTCAAAAAGTTCGGCCCGGTCCCGGCTGTAGGCCACGTCCACCATGATATCAAGCTCGCCCGCCTGCAGCCGGTCCAGGCACTGCTGCCAGGTCCCGGTCACATACTCCAGATCCCAGCCTTCCTGCCTCGCGATATACCCCAGAAGATCCACCCAGAGCCCAGCCGGATTCCCGGCCTCATCCAGGTAGACCTTGGGCTTGTTCTGATAAATGCCCACCCGGAGCGTCTCGGCCGCTGTCCCTGTAACCGGGAGCCAGGACAGGATTAGCAAAGTTAGCACAGGGGTCAGGCAGCGGAGTGTCATGTACAAGCTCTTCACATTGCGGATTTTGGATCTTCCGATTTTGAATCTCCCGATTTTGGAGATCTTTAGAGAGGCAAGAATTGAACATGAGTTAGCAGATCTTCAGGTTCGCCGGCAGTTGAAATGAGCTCCAGATCTCTTATACAAGTGCCGATCGTCGTCCCCATCGGATGGCAATAGATTACCCCCGCAAAAGGCGTTTCCTCCTTTTGTCGTTTTGCCGCCTCAGCGAGAAAATCGTCATCATGCGTGAAAAGCACCCGGCCCAGTTGTGTGGATCGGTCTAACAATTCTGAATCGTCCATCTCGTCGGAACCATCTTCATGTGGGCTGTCAGAACATCTACACCATGTAAACGCAGACCCAAGGTTATGGATCGGGGGACATTATGGTCCATATAAAGTGGAATCACAATCAGATCAGTCCCTTGGATTTGAGCCTGGCCGCGAGAGGGGTTTGGCCCTCGGTTTTTCGAGCCTGCCTCACAAAAGCAAGCCTTTTTTCAATGTCCCTATCAATCGCTTCCTGGTGATCCCAATAGTAAGCCAAAGCAGAGTATATCTGGCCAAGTGTCAGGTGAGGATGCTGAAAATACAGTTCTTCGGGGCTCCACCCGTAGGCGATCTTTTCCACAACGATCTCGATCACCTTCATGTTTGTTCCTGCTATGACCGGTACGCCTTTGGCATCCAGCGCCACGTGCTCATACCGTGTTTTCTCAACAGTCAATGACATGATCATCACCTTTTCCTTTCATCTCCTGTTTCATGGGTACCTCTTATCTTCTATACCAGAAGTTGGCATAAATTGCGCTTCTTATCTGCCGTCGATGACAGCTCTCCTGGGTCATGTGAGACAGGAGATGTATTTTGGGCCAACTTCTGGTATCTATTTGATAAATTGAAATATAAAAAAACTCAAAAGTCAAGAAACCACCCCCGTCCCTCCTCCTCTCCAATCCAAAATCCGCAATCCCTCCGGGGCATAGGCCCCTACGGGCCGGAGGCCAAAATCCAATATTCAATTCCTCCTCCCCATTCCCCATTCCCCATACCCCATTCCGCATTCCAAAATCCAAAATGTGAAGATCCAAAATCACCAGCCCCCGCATACCCTGTTCCTGCCCTCCGCCTTGGCCTGATACAGGGCGCTGTCCGCGGCGGCCACCAGATCCTCTGGCGCAGCAGAGTCATCCGGAATGCGCCAGGCCACGCCCAGACTCACGGTCACATGTGCGGCCACCGGTGAAGCCTCATGTGGGACATCCAGTTGCTGAACCCCGTCTTTGATTTTCTCTGCGAGCCTCATGGCTCCGCTCGCCCCGGTATGTGGCAGGATCACGGCAAACTCCTCGCCCCCGTATCTGGCCGCGAGATCCCCAGGCCGTTTCACACTTTTTTTGAGCTGTTGGGCCACCTGCTGCAGGCACCAATCCCCCTGTTGGTGGCCGTAGGTATCGTTATAAGCCTTGAAATGATCGATATCCAGCATGATCAGGGACAGGGGGCTCTGATTCCGGGTCATACGCCGCCATTCCCGGTCCAGGGTCTGTTCGAACAGCCTGCGGTTGGCCACCCCGGTCAAGCCGTCCTGAAAGGACAACCGCTGGAGTTCTTCCTCCATCTTTTTCCGGTGGCTAATGTCCCGGACAATCCCAACGGCGTGC
>JAIPDR010000054.1 GCA_021737615.1 Desulfohalobiaceae bacterium
GCAAGGACAGGGTCAACCCCTGGTTCTTCCTGGACTGGATTCTGGTCCTGGCTTCGCTCTCCTGCACCTTCTATATCTGCTATAACCTGAGCGCGCTCTTCGAACGGCAGGGGGCCTGGCTGCCGGGCGATCTGGTGGTCAGCATCATTGGCACCATCCTGGTCCTGGAGGCCTGCCGGCGGGTGATCGGATTGTTCATGACCGGGATCTGCGTCCTGGCCATCGTCTACGCCATGTACGGTCCCTACATGCCCATGCTGATCATCCATAAGGGCTACAGCATCGAACGCATCGCCACCACCCTCTGGCTGACCACGGAGGGGATTTTCGGGCTCCCCCTCGGGGTGGCCGCGACCTTTGTCTATGTCTTCGTCCTCTTCGGGGCCTTTTTGGAAGTCACCGGCGGCGGTGATTTCTTCATCGACCTGGCCTATGCCCTGACCGGACGGTTTTCCGGGGGGCCGGCCAAGACCTCGGTGGTGGCCTCGGGCTTCATGGGCTCGGTTTCCGGCTCGGCAGTGGGCAATGTGGTGGCTACCGGGTCCTTTACCATTCCCATGATGAAAAAGGTGGGCTACCGGCCGCATGTGGCCGGAGCCATCGAGGCCGCCGCCTCCACCGGGGGCCAGCTCATGCCCCCGATCATGGGGGCCGGGGCTTTTTTGATGGCCGAGTTCACCAACATCAGTTACCTGACCATCATCAAGGTGGCCCTGCTCCCGGCCTTTATGTACTACGTGACCCTCCTGGTCTTTGTCCATTACGAGGCCCAGAAGCTGGGCCTGGTCGGGCAGCCCAAAGAGCAACTGCCCAGGGTGGGATCGGTGCTCAAGAAGGGGCTGCACTTTATCCTGCCCATCGGAATCCTGATCTATGTGCTGGTGGCCAACTACTCCCCGATGAGGGCCGGCTTTGTGGCCGTGATGAGCACACTCCTGGTGAGCATGGTTGCCAACGCGGTCATGTGGACCGCAAGGGCTGCCTTCACGAGTGGGAGCCCGCAGCGGCTGACTCTTAAAGAGTTCGCCCGAAAAGAGCTTTCGCAGATCATCAGCGGGTTGGAAAAAGGGGCCAGGAATGCGATCATGGTTTCCGTGGCCTGCGCCGCGGCAGGAATCATCGTGGGCATGGTCACCCTGACCGGAATGGGCCTCAAGTTTTCCAGCCTGGTTCTGGACCTCAGCTACGGGATCAAGGTCCTGGCCATTCTGCTCATCGGGGCCGCCTCCCTGGTCCTGGGCATGGGCCTGCCGGTGACCGCCAGTTACATCGTCCTGGCCACCCTGGCCGGACCAGCCCTTCTGGACATGGGAGTCCCCCTGCTCATCGCCCACATGATCATCTTCTGGTATTCCCAGGACGCCAATGTCACCCCTCCGGTCAGTCTGGCCAGCTTCGCCGGGGCCGGGGTGGCCAACGCCAACCCCATGCGGACCGCCTTTACCTCCTGGAAGCTGGCCAAGGGGCTGTACATCATCCCCGTTATCATGGCCTATCGGCCGCTGCTCGGTCTGGGAGAAAACTACGATCTGCTGCACTGGGAGGTGGGGCTGCCCCTGCTGGCGACCACCCTGGGGCTGGTCTCCTTTGCCTCGGGGCTGGAACGCTATTTCATTAGAAAGGCCACCTGGCTGGAGACCTGTTTGTTCTGGCTGGCGGCGGCGGGTCTCTTCTGGCCGGCCTACTGGGCGGACCTGGCTGGATTTCTGGTCTTTGTTCTGGCGGTCATTCTGCAGAAGTGGTATCGGCCGAAGTCTCTTTCTTAGTGATACCGTCTATTGTCTAAATTTTGAGGTCCGCGTCCGCGCGGACCTCAAAATTCAGACATTGAAGCGGAAGGTGATTATATCCCCGTCCTTGACCAGGTAGTCCTTGCCTTCCAGCCGCAGGAGCCCTTTTTCCCTGGCCTTCTTGAAATCCCGGAGTCTTTCGAAGTCCGACCAGGCCAGGACTTCGGCCCGGATGAACCCCTTCTGGAGATCGGAATGGATCACCCCTGCGGCCTCCGGGGCCTTGGCCCCGTTTCTGAGGGGCCAAGCCCGGACTTCTTTCTCGCCGCCGGTCAGAAAGGTGATCAGTCCGAGCAGGTCGTAGGTCGTTTTGATAATGCGGTGCAGGGCCGATTCCTCGAGTCCCAGTTCCTGCAGGAATTCCTGCTGCTCCAGGGGATCCTCGATCTCGGCCAGTTCCTTTTCCAGGATCGCGCATATCTCTAAGTGGGTCTGGCCGGGGGCCGCTTCCGGCAGTTCGGTTGCTCCCGGATTCTGTTCGGCGCAGTTCCAGACGTAGAGGATCGGTTTTGCGCTCAAAAAGCAGAACCCCCGCAGTTCAGGGTTCTGGCTCAGGTCTGGATCCGACCTGAGCGGGATCTCCTGCTCTAAAAGGGAGATCGCTTGCTGCAGGAGGAGCTCCTGCTTGGGGTCGACCAGATGAGCCGCCTTTTTTTTGTCCTGACCGATTCTTTCCAGACGCTTCTCGGCAACGGCCAGATCGGCGATGATCAGGTCGGTCTCTATGGACTGATACTGCTTTTTTGGGTCCAGAAGACCGGAAAAATTGTCCAGAACCGCCACCAGACAATCAAAGGGTCTGATTTCATTGAAAACCCGTTCCCCGAGACTGCTGGATTTTCCTCCTCCGCCACGGATATCCAGATACTCGATCTCTGTTGGGGTGATCTTCTTGGGCCTGAAATATTTGCTCAGAGGTTCCAGTCTGGGTTCCGGAACCTTGACCATGGCTCGTTCGGTCAGGGTTGTCCTGGGGCCTGTCAGGGCCTGAAAGAGTTCTGTCTTGCCGCTGCCGGCAAAGCCGAAGATGGCTGTCTTCATACTTACGGTCGTCATAAATTGAGTTTCTTTTTGTTCGCTGATTTTGGGAGTGAAGATCCTATGACCCGGTGGGACTTCAATTTATTCCTCCCGTAAGTATATAGATATAAACAAAAAAATATTTAAGGGTGTTACAATCATCATCTTGTCTTCAATTCAATCAGGGTCATATATCTCTGACCAGGAGGTTTTTACTAACCAGCTCCTCCGCGATCTGGACCGCGTTCAAGGCCGCGCCTTTGCGGATGTTGTCGGCCACGATCCAGAGGTCCAGTCCGTTTTCCAGGCTTATGTCTTCCCGGATCCGGCCGACAAAGGTTTCGTCTTCGCCTGCTGCCTGGATGGGCATGGGATAGATATTTTCCCGGGGGTTGTCCAGGACCCGGATGCCGGGTGACCGGCTGAGCAGTACCCGGGCCTCCTTGGCCGAAAGCCTGGTCTGTGTTTCTATGTTCACGGATTCGCTGTGGCCGTAAAAGACGGGAACTCTCACGGTGGTCGCCGTTATCCTCAGGGATTCGTCATTCAGGATCTTTCTGGTCTCATTGACCATCTTCATCTCTTCCTTGCTGTAGTCGTTGTCCAGAAAGTCGTCGATGTGCGGCAGACAGTTGAAAGCGATCTGATAGGGATAGACATGGTTCTCTGGTTCCTGCATGTTGAACAGGGCCCTGACCTGGTTTTCGAGCTCTTGTATGGCTTTCTGCCCGCTGCCTGAAACAGCCTGGTAGGTGGAGACGATGATCCGTCTGATCCCGGCCTGATCGTATATGGGCTTCAGGGCGACCACCATCTGGATCGTGGAGCAGTTTGGATTGGCGATGATGTTCTTGTGCTCTTCCAGGGCCTCGGGGTTGACCTCGGGAACGACGAGCGGCACGTCCGGATCCATCCGCCAGGCACTTGAATTGTCGACCACGACACATCCGGCCCTGGCAGCTATAGGGGCGAATTTCTTGGAAGTGTCCCCTCCGGCAGAAAACAGGGCCAGGTCGGTGTCTGCAAAGGAATCTTCCTTGAGTTCCTCCACCACCAGCCTGGAATCGCCAAAGGGAAGTTCTTTGCCGGCCGACCTGGATGAGGCCAGAGCCCTGACCCTTGCGGCTGGAAATTTTCTGGCTTCCAGGGTTTTCAACATCTCC
This sequence comes from Desulfohalobiaceae bacterium, assembly GCA_021737615.1. Classification (GTDB taxonomy): domain Bacteria; phylum Desulfobacterota; class Desulfovibrionia; order Desulfovibrionales; family Desulfothermaceae; genus JAABTT01. Next base: position 3,974 of record JAIPDR010000054.1, read on the forward strand.
CGGCCCACCGCTCCGGTGGCTCCGGCCACCGCAACAACAAGATCCTGCTCTCTCATGCCCGACCTCCTGCAGTTTTTTCAACTGATATTCTTCTTGTATTTCATTTCAGGTCATAGACGCCAAAAATGTTCTTCACATTTTTGGCGTTTACATGACCTGTCCGGCAATCTGAAAGATGGGAAGGTACATGCTGACAATCAGACCGCCGACGACGATGCCCAGAAAGACGATCATGATCGGTTCGATCATCGATGTCAATGCCGACACCGCGACATCGACTTCGTCGTCGTAAAAGTCGGCCACTTTGGAGAGCATGGTGTCCAGGGCCCCGGTTGTCTCCCCGATGGAAAGCATGTGAATGACCATGGGCGGGAAAACACCGGTCGCATCCAGGGGTTCGGCCAGGGTCTGCCCTTCGGCGATGCTCTTTTTGGCCTGGAGAACGCCGTTCTCTACGGTCTTGTTCCCGGATGTCCTGGCTACGATGTCCAGGGAGTAGAGAATGGGGACGCCGCTGGCGACCATGGTGCTCAGGGTCCTGCTGAACCTGGCCACGGCCACTTTGCGCAGCAGCGGCCCGAATACCGGGATGAAAAGAAGCCATTTGTCGACAATGGTTTTCCCTTTTTCCCAGCGGTAAAACCAGGAGAAGGCGAAGGCTGCGGCCGCACCTCCAAGGACAAGCCAGAGGATATTGCCCTGCACCCAGCGGCTGATATTGATCACGATCTGGGTCGGCAGCGGCAGGGCCCCGCCGAAATCAGCGAACATCTTTTCAAAGGTGGGGATGACGAAGACGAGAATGATGGTAATGACCGCCACGGCCACAAAGCTGACCACAGCCGGGTAGATCATGGCCCCTTTGACCTTGGCTTTCAGGTTGGCCGCCTTTTCGATATATTCCGACAGCCGGTTCAAGACCGTATCCAGGATTCCTCCGGTTTCACCGGCATTGACCATGTTCGTGTACAAAGAATCGAAAACATCCCTGTGCTTGGACAAGGCATCGAAGAGAGACGCCCCGCCTTCCACGTCGTTTCGGGTTTCGTAGAGTTTTCTCCTCAACTTGCTGTTTTCGGTCTGCTCGCACATGACCTGCAGGGCCTGGAGGATGGGGATGCCGGAGTTGATCATGGTGGCGAACTGACGGGAAAAGACAACCATGTCCCTGGAGGAGACCCGGCCCTCTAGAAAGGTACCCTCCAGAAGGTCCTTGGGTTTGGGTTTGACTTTAATCCGGGTGAACCCCCTTTTCCTGAGAGCATTTTCAGCCGATTCCAGACTCGGGGCGTCCAGGTCTCCTTTGACCTTGCGCTTCGAACGGTTTTGGGCTTTATAGACGAATATGGGCATAGGCTGTTCCAATTGGTCAGGTTGATTGAATGCTGTCCGGCGGGCAGTGTATAAACCTGGTTCTTTCTAAGGGTTCTTTCTAAGAGTAAACCCTGGTTTGCCGCTTGTCCTGCTCGTTTTTCAAAACCCCAAAAGCAGATGGAAAGGCCGGGAATCTCTTGCGCAGGGTATATGAACGCAGCCTCAAGATCAAGAGCTGCAGAATGGGAATTTAGACCGGGCTGAGCAGGTTTGACGATCGAAAAACAATACCTGGAATATGTCCTGGAGAAAGTGGGCGGGAACAAAAAGGGCGGCTGCCATCCCGGGGGACGGCAGAAAAACACTGTACCGCCGCCTGGACGGTTGAACGAATTATCGGGATTTCGTTCAGAGCTGTGAGGCCGGCTTTTTAGCATCGGCACAAGCGGCTGTCAGGCAGTGATCCGCAGGACTTCCTGATAGGATATTTGCCCGGCCTTGAATTTCTTGAGGGCGTTTTGCCGCAGGGTCTGCATGCCCTGCTTCAGAGCTGTTCCCCTGATCTCAGGTTCGGTCCCCTCCTTCAGGATCAGGTCCTGGATTTCCGGGGTGATTACCAGCATCTCATAGATTCCCAGCCTGCCTTTGTATCCGGAGTGATTGCACTGCGGGCAGCCGACAGGTTCAAAGACCGCGGCGGATTCGTCTATTTCTTCTTCCTGGAGGCTCAGTTTGCCTATCATTTCAAAGGTCAGGCCTGTTTTTCGTTTGCAGGCCGGACAGAGCCTCCGGGCCAGCCTCTGGGCCAGAACCCCGGAAACCGCGGAAGCCAGTAGAAATCCCTCCACTCCCATGTTCAACAATCTGCTGACTGTGCTCGGGGCATCATTGGTGTGCAGGGTCGAGAAAACCAGATGGCCGGTCAAGGCAGCCTTGACCGCGATTTGAGCCGTCTCCCGGTCGCGAATCTCCCCGACCAGGATGATATCCGGATCCTGTCGCAGAAAAGATCTGAGCGAGGCGGAAAAGGTGAGGCCTATTTGCTCGTTGACCTGGACCTGGTTTACCCCGGACAGGCTGAATTCCACCGGATCCTCCACCGTCTGAATGTTGACCCCGTCCTTGTTCAGCTCCATGAGTGCTGAATACAGGGTCGTGGTCTTGCCGCTGCCGGTGGGTCCGGTGACCAGGAACATGCCGAACGGCTTGGCGATCACTCCCTGGATGGCCTTGAGGATGGCCTCATCAATTCCCAGGAGTCCCAGGTCCATCTGTAAAGCCGATTTATCGAGAAAGCGCATGACGATTTTTTCCCCGAACAGGGTCGGCAGGATGGAGACACGGAATTCGGCTTCCTGCCCCTTTAGGGTCAAGACCTTGATCCGGCCGTCCTGGGGCAGCCGTTTTTCGGCTATGTTCAGACTGGCCATGATCTTCAATCTGGAAACGATCGCGGCCTTCATTGTGACCGGAGGGCGCATCGCCTCCCGGAGTACGCCGTCCAAGCGGTACCTGACTCTGAAATTTTTTTCATAGGCCTCGATATGTATGTCCGAAGCCTTCTTGCGGATGGCGTCCATGATGATCAGGTTGACCATCTTGACCACCGGGGTGTGGGAGGCCTCCTGGAGCAGTGATGTTTCGTCGGATACCTCCTCTTCTTGTGTCTGATAGCCGATATCCAGTTCGCCCATGTCCGCCAGTGCCTCTTCCAGGCCTTGCCAGTCCTCGCCTTTCCCGTGGTCCTGGTCCCGGGCCAGGCAGCGGAGCAGGCTGTCCGGGTCGCAGGCATGGACCACCGGTTCAAGGCCGGTCATGAACCTGATGTCATCCACAGCCAGGATGTTGTCCGGTTCGGCCATAGCCAGAAAGAGAGAGTTGTCTCTCTTGTAAAAAGGATAGCAGTTGTACGTCCGGCAGAGACCCCGCGGGACGATTCTTTGGATTGCCTCGGAAACCGTGAACCCGGATGGATCGACAACCGGTATCTTCAGTTTTTCTGAAAAAAAGCGTACATAGTCTTTGCAATCGATGCAACCGTTCATAAGGGCGGCCCTGACGAAACTCACTTTCTTCCGGTGCTGCAAAGCCTTGATCCCGGGAAGTTCTTCCGGGGAGATTTCCGCCCAGGACATGAATTCCTGGATATTGGTCGTGTTGGTCATAGCTGGGTGATCCGGATTAAGGCGGCATTTTCGTCTTAAGCGACTCCGGGAGGTGGCGCGGTATTATTCTTCAAGGTACGCATTCTCCGTATGAAGCGTATAAAGGATGAAGACCGGACTTTGGGTGCTCATCCGCTTATACTTTGCTTATCCATGGGATAGAATCAAGTATAAGAAATGAAGAGTTTTGCCCACGGATCACACGGATTGACACGGATAATGAAGAACATACTTTTTTTGCTGCTGGAATAAGACCCAGCAGCAAAAGGAGTCATCGCCTGCTGGCGATACCTCCAAAAGAATTGCCTTTCTGACATGCCGCAAGGCGATGGCATTTGCCTGCCAGCCTCTTATCGCTGGCAGGCAAAAAGAAAATCTACTCGTGTCAATTCGTGAGTGTTCGTGGATAAGAATCTGATTTCTTTCATTTTAAAAGTATAGACGGAAGACTGCCGGACTTTGACCGCCTCCTTAAAATACAGTATGCTCCAAAGCCGGATCTGTCATTGAAACCAGGGCGAGTATATACTGATCCAATTTCGCTTTTTTAAAACAAGGCCTGATGGACTCTTGCTGACCACGACTATTTTGAGAAAAAGTTAAGCGAGAGCAGTATAGGGCATCCATTTTATTTTTTCAAATAATTTCCTGCCCTGCGCCTTGAGTCTGATGACTCAAGGCGCAGGGCAGGAAATTATTTATAAATAACCGTTGTATATGAAGATCAACGCTCCGTGCTATGCCATCATCCCGGTACGCTATGCATCGTCCCGCTTCCCGGGAAAACCCCTGGCCCTGATACAGGGAAAACCGATGTTCTGGCATGTCTACAGTCGGGCAGCGGGCAATCCAGCCCTGACCAGGACCTGGCTGGCAACGGACGACGACAGGATTTTTCAGTCTGCTTTGGACCTGGAGGTCCCGGTCCTGATGACCGGGTCTCATCACCAAAGCGGGACCGACAGGGTTTTCGAGGCTGCGGAGTCACTGCGGCTGGAGCCTGAAGCCGTTGTCCTGAATATCCAAGGGGACGAGCCTCTCCTGGCCCCGGCAATGATCGACCAGCTCCTGGCCCCCTTTGCCGGCGAAGAAGTGCGGGTCAGCACCCTGGCCAGGCGGTTGACCCCTCTAGAGGCGGAGAGCCCGGATCTGGTCAAGGTGGTGACAGACAGAGAAGGGCGGGCCATGTATTTTTCCAGGTCCAGGATCCCCTGTTATCGGGACCCGGAACAATCCCCGGTCTACTGGGGCCATGTGGGGCTGTACGGCTATCGCTTCCAGGTCTTGAAATATTTTCATTCCCTGGTCCCCGGGGTCCTGGAACAAGCCGAAAGCCTTGAACAGCTGAGGCTTTTGGAGTCGGGGGTCCCGATTCAGGTGGCACCGACAGAACACAGAAGTTATGGAGTCGACCGGCCGGAAGATCTGGCCGAGGTGGAAAATATGCTGGAAATGGAGCAGTCTCAATGAGGGCGATTCTTGGATTGGAAGACGGAACCTGGTTCGAAGGCCGCAGTTTTACCGGACCGGGTGAGGCAGACGGCGAGGTCATTTTTAATACGGGAATGAGCGGCTATCAGGAGATCTTGACCGATCCCTCCTATTGCCGGCAACTGGTGTGCATGACCTATCCGCACATCGGCAACTACGGGGTCAATCCGGAAGACGTCGAATCCGGCCGGGTGCAGGCGGCAGGATTTATCGTCAAGGAGTGCTGCCGGCAGCCCTCGAATTTCAGAAGCGTCTCCCCCCTGCCCGAGTACCTGCAAGAAAACGGGATACTAGGGCTGGAAGGAATCGACACCAGGGCCCTGACCCGTCATATCCGGCTCCAGGGAGCCATGCGGGGGGTGATCTCTACCGAGGAGCAGGATCCGGCCAGGGTGGTGGCCAGGGCCAGGGAGATCCCGTCTATGCAGGGCTTGAATCTGGTGGACCAGGTCACTTGCGAAGTCCCTTACCTCTGGACCGAGAACGGGCCGGAACCGGTCCGGCTCGAACAGGGAACATCCCCCTGGTCGGGACCGGGATACAAGGTTGTTGTTTATGATTTCGGGGCCAAGTGGTACATCCTGAAGCTCCTGAAGCAGCAGGGCCTGCAGGTCCTGGTGCTTCCGGCCGGGTATAGGGCAAAAGAGGTCGAAAAGCTGGGTCCGGACGCGGTCTTTTTGACCAACGGCCCCGGCGATCCGGCGGCGATGCCGGACATCATCCATCAGATATCCCTCTTGATCGAGGATTACCCCGTGGGCGGGATCTGCCTCGGGCATCAGCTTCTGGGACTGGCCATGGGCGGCAATAGTTTCAAACTCAAGTTCGGACACCACGGCCTGAATCACCCGGTCAAGCATCTGGACTCCGGCCGGATCGAGATATCATCCCAGAACCACGGCTTCTGCGTCGATGTTTCCAATGTCGACACCTTGAAACAGACCTATGTCAACCTCAATGACAACACCCTGGAAGGCTTTGTCCACAAGGACAAGCCGATCATGGCGGTTCAGTTCCATCCCGAGGCCGGTCCGGGCCCTCATGATTCGCGTCGTTTTTTCAACTCCTTCTACGGGATGATTCAGAAAAGCAGGGATGGATAGGGGGCGAGGGGTCAAGGGTTCGAGGGGTCAAGGGTTCAAGGATTCAAGAGTTCAAGGATTCGAGGATCAGAGGGAGCTTCAGATCTTTTCCTTTTTTGAATCCGCATGAAGGGTATGGAGTCTTAGAGCGATAACACAGCAGCCGGGTTGATAAATTTGTCCCCTTGACCCCTTCTTCTATTCTTCTATCCCTTTTCCCCTCGACCCCTTGAATCCTCGAATCCTTCCTCCTCCCCCCTACTCTTTCAATCCTTCCGCAAAGGCCTGAATGGCCTGCTCAGCCGCCATCTGTTCGGCTTTTTTCACGCTGCTGGCCCTGGCCAGAAAGGTATTGCCGTCCGGGAGGATGAGCTGCACGGAATAGGTCTTGTCATGTTCCGGTCCGAAACTCTCAAGCAGGGCATACCTGGGCCTGTCTGCAAAATATTTCTGGGTGATTTCCTGGAGTCTGCTTTTGAAGTCTTTGTTTTTTTTGAACTTCCCAGTTTCGGGCCACTTCCTTTTCAAGAGGCTGATGATCAGTCGCCTGGCCCTTGCAAAGCCGGCATCCAGAAAGACCGCCCCGAACAGGGACTCCAGGGCATCACAGAGGACTGCATCCCGTTCCCGCCCTCCCTGGTTTTCCTCCCCCTTGCCCAGGAGTATGTAGTCCTGCAGGTTCAAACCCCGGGCCGTATCAGCCAGAGTCGGTTCATTGACCAGCTGGGCCCGTAAGGCTGTCAGCGTACCCTCCCGTTCCTGGGGAAAGCGGAGAAAGAGTTCCTCTGAAACACAGAGTTCCAGGACCGCATCCCCCAGGAATTCAAGCCGTTCATTGTTCGTCAGAGAGGAATCGATTTCGTTGGCGTATGAGCTGTGAGTCAGAGCCTGCAGAAGCAGACCCCGGTCCTGAAAACGATAGTCTATTATCTGCTCTAAAGCGGAAAGCTGTTCAGTATGCATGACGGTTCGGATATTTGAATTCTCTTATCCTTAAAATTATTAAGCCCCTGGATCTACCGAAAGGGTCTTCTTTGCGGCAGCGGCCCGGGCCAGCTCGTCGCAGCGCTCATTTTCCTTTCTTCCCTGATGGGCCGGTGTCCACTGGATGGTCACATCGTGTTTCTTCAGCAATTCGAGCATCCTCTTCCAGAGATCCTGATTTTTGACCGGCTTTTTGCCGGCTGTCTGCCAGCCGTTGTGCTGCCAGCGTCTTAGCCAGCCCTTGTTCAGGGCGTCATGCAGGTATCTGGAATCAGTGATGACCAGTACTTTGGACTTGTTGTCCAATGTCTCCAGGCCCTGGAGCATGGCCATGATTTCCATCCTGTTGTTGGTCGTTCCGGCAAGACCTCCCGAGATTTCCCGGGAGGTTCCATTGCATATTAAAACGGCGGCCCAGCCTCCGGGACCCGGGTTTCCCGAGCAGGCCCCGTCGGTAAAAATGATGCTGTCGAATTCCTGGGATCTGTTCATAACTGTTTTTCTACTTTTTCCTGCTATTGAAGTTTCAGCCTCGATTTTTGATCGTAGGCCGGGGTCCAGCTCTTACATTTTCAGACTGGATTCCGGTTCCCGGATCGGGGTCCGGGACAGGCTTCGCCGGAATGACGGAGAGTGAGTCCGCATTCTTGTCATTCTGAGTGAGTCCGCGAACGAAGAATCTCTCTGCCAAGAACCGGGTTATTCAATAAGCATGAAGTTTCTGACTCGATCAAACTGGCGGCTGCGGCCAGCGGCAGGGCTGCCCCCTGTCTTCCCTCCTCCGCCTACTGCCCGCTCAGATCTTGTATCCACCTGTCAAGGGGTTCTTCTATATAGGAGCGGATTTCCCGGAGCCGATTCTCGGTTTCGGCTTCAAAACGCAGGACCAGGACCGGCTGGGTGTTTGAGGCCCTGAGCAATCCCCAGCCGTCGGAAAAGTTGATCCTGATGCCGTCCACGTCCACCAGTTCGAAATCTCCGGACTGTTGCCGGAAGTAGTCCTGTGCTTTGTCTATGACCGCAAATTTTATTGCGTCAGGACAGTCCTTTCTGATTTCCGGGGTGTTCACGGTCTTTGGCCAGGCGAAAAAATACTCTTCCAGGGATTTTTCCGGTTCCCGGTCCACCAGTTCGACCAGTCTCTGGGCTGCATACAGGGCATCGTCGTAACCGTAGTAGCGATCGGCGAAGAACATGTGGCCGCTCATCTCGCCGGCCAGCAGGGCCCCGATTTCCTGCATCTTGGCCTTGATCAGGGAATGCCCGGTTTTCCACATCAGGGGCTTGCCGCCGTGCTCGGCTATATCCTGAAAGAGGAGATGGGTGCATTTCACCTCGCCGATGACCGTGGCCCCAGGGCTTTGGGCCAGAACCTGTCTGGCGTACAAAGCCAGGAGTTTGTCTCCATAGATTATCCGGCCGAGATGGTCAACCACGCCGATGCGATCGCCGTCTCCATCCAGTCCGATCCCCAGATGGGCCCGGTGTTCCCGGACCAGACTCTGCATGTCCTTGATGTTCTCCAGGACCGTGGGATCGGGATGGTGGTTGGGAAAATCGGGGTCGGGCTCACAGAAGAGCTCGATGACTTCGGCCCCGATCCTGCGCAGCAGCTCGGCGCAAACCAGCCCGGCGCTGCCGTTGCCGCCGTCGACCACGACCTTGACCGGGTTTTCGAGCCGGGTCTGCCTGGAGAGTTCCTCCAGATAGGAGGGCACAATGTCCAGTTCACTGGCCACACCCTGACCCTTTTCGAAGTCCCTCACTTTCATGATCCGGTACAGGTTCTGGATTTCATCGGAATGGATGGTGTTGGAACCGGCCCAGACCTTGAAGCCGTTGAACTCAGGCGGGTTGTGGCTGGCGGTGATCATGACCCCGGCCCGGCGGTTCAGGGATCTGACGGCATAATAGAAGACCGGTGTGGGGACCATGGGCAGAAAGACGCAGTCGATTCCGGTGGACATCAGACCCTCTACCATCCGGGCCTGATATTCCGCCGAGGTATGTCTGTTGTCCCGCCCCACCACGGCCTGGTGGTATCCTTTTCGCTTGAAATAGCTGCCGCAGGCCCGGCCCAGATCCTCCACCCATTCCGGGTCGAAGTCCTTGTCCACAACGCCGCGGATATCATAGGCTCGAAAAGTGTCCGGTTTGACGGGTCGCATACTGTCTCCTTGTGCGGAATTTGGATGATGGATGGAAACGCGCCCTATTTTCCGATAAACCTGCCATCATGTCAACTTCTAGACTGCTTCAACTTACCTTTTTCAGAATTGTGCCGTAAAAAATCGATGACAATCAGTCTTTATTTCAAAAATCCAAAATCCCCCCGGGACGGTGCACCGTCCCGGGGGGATTTTGGATGGATAAATCGCTTGACGGCAGAGACTATCTCGGATATGCTCCTTTACATTATGAACTGGGACTGGGAAAAACTACAGGAAAGGCGACAGAGGAACCCGGGCGGCAGTGGCGGCGGCGGCCCCACCCCCCCGGATTTTGAGCAGCTCAAAGAGAAGCTCAGACGATTCAAAAACATGAAATTCCCGGGGCTGAAGATAGCCATCGGGGTCATAGTCCTGCTCTGGCTGGCCAGCGGCTTTTACATAGTCCAGCCGGACGAGGTCGGGGTGGTGCAGCGCTTCGGGGCCTTTGCCCGGGTCACGCAGCCCGGACCGCATCTCAGGATTCCTTTTCCGATAGAAAAGGTCCAGACCCCGAGCGTGACCAAGATCAACCGGATGGAGATCGGCTTCAGGTCGGCCGAGTCGTTGGGATACACCCAGGGCAATTTTCAGAAGGTGCCCAGGGAAGCCCTGATGCTCACCGGGGACGAGAATATTGTGGATGTGCAGTTTATCGTCCAGTACCGGATCAAGGCCGCGGAGAACTATCTCTTCAACATCGCCGAACCGGTGAAGACGGTCAAGGATGCGGCCGAGGCCTCTATGCGGGCAGTGATCGGATCCAATGACGTGGAGTCGGTCTTGACCGAGAGAAAGATGGAGATCCAGAACGAGACCATGGAGCTTTTGCAGTCGACCCTGGACAAATACGAAAGCGGGATCAGTGTATCCGCGGTCAAGCTGCAGGACGTGCATCCCCCGGACCCGGTGGTCGGCGCCTTCAAGGACGTGGCCAGCGCCCGGGAGGACCGCAGCCGGCTGATGAACCAGGCCAAGAGCTATCGCAACGAGATCCTGCCCAAGGCCAGGGGCAAGGTGGCCACCATTGTCAATGAGGCCGAAGCCTTCAAGGAATCCAAAGTGAGAAAGGCCAAGGGCGAGAGCGATCGTTTTCTGAAGCTGCTGGCCGAATACAGGCAGGCCGAAGAGGTGACCAGAAAGCGCTTGTATCTGGAAGCCATGGAGGATGTCTTTGCCAACTCCAGGCAGAAGACCATTCTTTCGGACAAGGCCGCGGAAAAGATGCTGCCCTACCTCCCTCTGGACCAGCTCCGGCAGAGGGATGAACAAAATAAATAATACCGTATCGGCTGTTGGCCGATTCGGGAAAGTATGAGGAAATTTCATGGCGGTACAGAAATCACCAGTCATTGTCGTGGTCGTTCTTGTTCTGCTTTTGCTGGGTATCAGCCAGACCTTTTATACGGTGGACCAGACCCAGCGGGCCCTGCTGCTGCAAATGGGGAAACCCGTCGGGGGGACCATCGGACCCGGCCTGCATTTCAAGCTGCCCTTTATCCAGAACGTGATCAACTTTGATCACCGCATCCTGGAGTACGACGCCGACCCGGCCGAGATCATAACCAAGGACAAGAAGACCCTGGTCGTGGACAACTATGCCAGGTGGCGGATCCAAGACACCCTGAAATTCTACAGGACCGCCCGCACCGAGGCCGGGGGCGTGTCCCGGCTGGATGATATCGTCTACGCCGAGATGCGGGTGGCCATGGGTCGCTACAACTTGATCGACATCGTCAATTTCAAGCGGGACGAGATCATGGAAACTGTTCTGGAGGAGTCCAGGGAAGACCTCAAATCCTACGGGATAAAACTCGAAGACGTGCGCATCAAACGCACCGACCTGCCGCCGGAGAACCAGAAAGCCATTTTCGCCCGCATGAGTTCGGAGCGGGAGCGCATGGCCAAGCAGTACCGGTCCGAAGGCGAAGAACAAGCGGCCATTATCAGGGCCGAAGCGGATAAGGACCGGACCATCATGCTGGCCGAGGCCGAGCGCAAGTCCCAGGTGCTTCGAGGCGAGGGCGATGCCCAGGCCACGAAGATTTACGGGGACGCCTATAAACAGGGCGAAGAATTTTATGCCTTTACCCGGAGTCTGGAGGCCTACAAAAAGAGTCTGGGCGAGGAGACGTCCCTGGTTCTGACCCCAGACGGCGAGTTTTTCAAGTACCTGCGCTAAGAGAAAACCTGCGGGCGGGTTTTGGGTAAGGATTTTGGCTTGTAAAAAGCGCCGGAACGCGAGTCCCGGCGCTGTTTTTTTGACATCAGAAACATGTTGACAGGATTTACAGGATAAACAGGATGAGAAGAAAGGTTTTTCGGCGTGCCGGATGCCCGACGGAAAGGTCTCTCCTGCCGGAGGGGGGGGTGCCTTGACCGCAGGCTTCCGGCATGCGGTCAAAAAAATAATCCATCAAATCATGTTAATCCTGTCAAAAAGTTCCTGAATAAGTCTTATCTTGGCTATATCCTGAATAATCTTCGGCAAAGTAGTAACGGAAGAGCACCAGTTTCCAGCTTGGCTGGATAATTAATTGACGATGAAAAAAATCCTGGAGATCACCGGATACGGCGCCTGGCAGGGAGGCCGAGTCGTGGGCAATGCCATGTTTGAAGACCAAAACATGTTTTTCAAAGGCGGCATCCCGGTCACGGACAAGACCATTCAGGAGCGGATCGGAGTCAAGTCCAGAAAAGTCGCTTCCGCAGAGGAACGGATCGGGGTCACGGCCTTTCAGGATCTCCTGCGGCATCCGGATTTCGATCCCTCCAGGCTGAAAGTGATTATCGGAGCGACCAATGTCGGGGACAGCAAATACGAAACCGAGCCCCAGGTCCGGAACTCCTTCGAACTGGTCAAAGAGCACAGCCCCGGGGCCCTGGTCTTCGACCTCTATGCCGGATGCCCGGGATTCAACGTCTCGGTGGAACTGCTCTTCATGCTCTCTTTATCCGGCTACCTGCAGGAAGGCGACATTTCCGTGATCATCGGCGCGGAGAATATCCATCGGGCCCAGTCCTTTCCCCCGGGCGACACAGCGAACATCATCTTCGGGGACGACGCCCTGGCCACCAGCCTGGAAACCAGGGCCAGCCTGAATCCGCAGGGGAGCTACTTTACCCGGGAAAGAAAAGGGCTTGCCCCGGACCAGGACCTGATCACCGGCGTGGCCCGGGCCATTCACGAGTTGATCGGTGATGACCCGATCGACGGGTTGATCGTCGACAATCAGCTAGGCAATCTGGTCTACCGGATTCCGGCCTTCGCGGCCCGGGTCCAGCACAGGCTGGTCGAGCTCAGGCATCCCGGGGCGGCCCGGGCCGGGGTCTTTGCGCGCTTCAAGGAGGCCTACGCCTTCTACCAAGAGCAGATGAAGGCCTTTGCCTTTGACATCAACACCCTGGATAAGAATCCGGAGACAGTCAAGGAGCTGGCCGCAGCCTATGTCCGCTCCGGCAAGCAGGCTTCGGTTTTGTCTGTTTTTTTGAGAAGCGACCAGAGCTTTGACCTGACCCTGCATCAGGGCAAAGGTTATGTATTCAATCAGCCGGAAGGGGGCGTGGTGGACGCCATGACCCGGACCCACGGCTGTTTCGGCGATTATATCCGGGGAGTTAAGATGAACGGGGATGTCTACGGCGAGATGGACGGCAAGGGAGTCTTTCTCTACGGGACCCGCAGCGCTCCGGTCCAGCTCACGGAGCTGCTCGGCAGAAACCGCTTGAGGCTTGCGGATATCGATCTTTTGATCGAGCATCAGGCCAATTTCGCCATGATCTTTTTGACCCTGGAACAGTTGCTTAAAGATTCGTCTGAGTCTGTCAAGAAGGATGCGGCCCGCTTTATGTCCCTGAAGATGGTCAATAATATCCATAAGCGGGGAAACTGTTCAGTGGTCTGCATGCAGAGACTGCCCTATGACCTCGAACAGGGGGCCCTGGAACCGGCCGAGATCCAGGGGGTTCCCATCAACGCAAACCTTAAGGAGCTGCAAAGTGCCGGGACGATTCTCTACGATTCAGTCGGTTCGGGCATGACCAGAAGCTCATTTTTATACCAGAAGTTGACCTAAATTCAATTTTCACTGAATTACTCTGATCCATGTTGCTTGGCCATTGTTGTGTAATTATTGAAATATAGATACTTACGGGAGGAATAAATTGCAGGGTAGCAGAAATATGCGGTATCAACTACCAAGATACCGAATATTGGAAACCTCAATTTATGACGACCGTAAGTATAATGAGGAAGAATGCTTAGTTTACTGGTACATGAAAATAAAAGCGAAGATTCGTTGAGTCCGGAAACGACGGATTCTATTCTGGAGATTACCGGTTGCGGCGCCTGGCCTGGCGGGCGGATCGTTGACAATACCATGTTTGAACGGCAGGACCTGTTCTTCAAGGGCGCTATCCCGGTCACTGACAAAACGATCCAAGAACGCATCGGGGTCAAGACCCGCAGGGTGGCCCCGCCAAAGGAACGGATCGGGGTCACGGCCTTTGCAGAGCTGTTGGACAGCCCTGGCTTCGACCCTTCCCGGATCAAGGTCCTGATCAACGCCACCAATTTCGGGGACACGAAATACGAGGTCGAACCTCAGGTCGGACCTATCTTCGAGCTGGTCAAAAAACTCTGTCCGGGGGCCATGGCCTTTGACCTCTATGCCGGGTGTCCGGGGTTCAATGTCTCGGTGGAAGTCATCCTCATGCTGACCCTGTCCGGCTATCTGAAAAAAGGCGACATCTCCGTTGTCATCGGGGCGGAAAACATCCACCGGGCCAGGGGATTTCCGGAAACCGACACCTCGAACATCATCTTCGGTGACGACGCCCTGGCCACCAGCCTGGAAAGCACAGCCGACAGGACCCCGCAGGGTAGCTACACCTGCAGGCAGACAACGGACCTGCCCCTTGGCGAGGACAGGATCACCGCGGTGGCCCGGGCCGTTCTGGACCTGCTTGGTGAAGACGACCTGGACGGGCTGATCGTCGACAATCAGTCGCCCCCCCTGGAATCCAGGGTTCCGGCCATTGCGGCCCGGGTCCAGCACAGGCTGGTCGAGCTCAGGCACCCCGGGGCGGCGGAGGCCGGGGTCTTTGAGCGCTTCAAGGATGCCTACGCGTTTTACCGGGAGCATATGAACTCCTTTGCCTATGACATCAACTCCCTGAGCGGGACCCCGGAAACAGTCAAGGACATAGCCTCCTCAGCCGTAAAGTCGGGCAAGTACAAGTCCGTGGTATCAGTGTTTCTAGGAGACGATCAGACCTTTGCAGCGAACCTGCACCAGGGCCGGGGCTACGTCTTCACCAGGCCGGGAAGCGGGGTGGTGGACGCCATGACCCGGACCCACGGCTGCTTCGGGGATTACATCCAGGGGGTCAGGTCAGACGGGGATGTCTACGGCGAGATGGACGGCAAGGGGGTCTTTCTCTACGGGACCCGCAGCGCTCCGGTCCAATTAAGCGAACTTTTGCAGCGAAACGGACTGACCCTCTCCGATGTCGACCTGCTCTTCGAACACCAGGCCAATTTCGCCATGGTCCTTTTGACCCTGGAGCAGCTGTTCAAGAACGGCTCCAATAACGGCCGGGAAAAGGTGGCCGAGTTTGTGGCCAACAAGATGGTCAATAACATCCACACCCGGGGAAACTGCTCCGTGGCCTGCATGCAGAGGATGCCCTATGAACTGAAGAACGGGGGGCTGGAGCCGGACGAGATCCAGGGCTACCCCATCAACCGGAACCTGGAACAACTCAGGCAGGCAAGGGTGATCCTCTATGATTCAGTCGGGGCGGGCATGACCAGGGGTTCCTTCCTCTACGTGGATGATCGGCCCGACATCGGCAAACCTTGAATGAAGGGCAGGCGTGCTCATGATTTGGAACCGCCGGCAAGGTTGCCCTTGATCAGCCGTTCGACCAAGGCCCAGATCAAGTGTGTGGCCGCGTACACCAAGAGAGCTCCGGTTGAAGCCAAAAGCAGCGAACCGGTCCACAGATAGGAGCTTTGCCGGATAGCGCCGATGAACCGTCCTGAATCTATGAGATAAAAATCGAAAAGGCCTTCAATCAAAAAGATTTCTTCGAGAACGAAGCGGCCCAGTTTCCAGGAAAAAAGGTAGATAGGAACCAGAGTCAACGGATTTGTTATCCAACAGGCCATCAGGGCGACGG
>JAIPDR010000055.1 GCA_021737615.1 Desulfohalobiaceae bacterium
TTGATCGCCTCCGAGGTCTGTCCCTTGGCCCGTGCCTCGAGAAGCCGTCCCAGCAGGATGAGAACGATGATGGCCCCGGCGGTATCGAAATAGACCTCGGCCATCAATCCCCGGGCTGAAAAGAGATGCGGAAAGAGCATGGCCAGGACGCTGTAGAGATAGGCGGCCGAGGTCCCGACTGCGATAAGGGTGTTCATATCCGCTGATTTGTGTTTGGCGGTTTTCCAGGCGCCGGTATAAAACTGCCACCCGACCCAGAACTGAATGGGGGTCTGAAAGAGCAGCTGGAGTAAAAAATTGGCCTCACGACTCAAGTCGTACACGCCGCCCAGTCCGAAGGTCTTCCAATGCGCCAGCAAAAACACAGGAATCACCAGGGCGAGGCCTGACAGGAACTTGTGTTTCAATTTCTGAACCTCAGCCTCGCGCGCAAGGCGTTCCTGATCCACGACGTCTTCTTTTTCAACCCCTTTGCTTTCCAGGATCTCGTAACCCGCGTCTTTGACCGCCCTCTTCAGATCATCAACTGAAACGGCTCCCGGAATGAACAGCACACTGACCCGCTCTGTAGCAAAGTTCACCCCGGCCGAGACCACACAACTGCCGCAACTCATCCCGGACACAGGGAATTCCACCGTTTTCAGGTCTGTCTTGTTAAGCCCATCCGGCAGCTCTTCCCCGGTACGTTCCGCTTCTGGCGTTACGTATGATTCAGGAGTCGCCTCGAACTTATTCCTGAGAAAAAACCGCTGGGTCGACATTACTTCTCTCCTAGTTTCCACTCGAAGACCCTTTCAGGGACATCGGAAACGTTTTTGATGACCAGCCTAACCTTTCCGGGACTGCCTTTAAGGGCTGGAAACTCGAGCGTCCCGCGGCGATGGTGGCCACCCGGAGGAGAACCCTGCCAAGTTACGGGCCGATAGGTTTTTCCAGTATCATCCCGGAGTTCTGAGGCTGTGACCATGTCATCGGTCAGAGGGACCGAATGGGTGTTCATCCTGACCGCAAACTTGACCGGCCGGCCGTTGACGAGCTGCTCCGGCTGCACGCCCACCATTACGGCGTTTTCCCGGCTCACGATGGATTCGTAGGCAGACGCTTCGGAGATCCAGACCAATACCAGGGCCAGAAACATCAGTATCCAGACAGGCCTTCTATGCAATGTGTGTTGTATTTCCATGACTGAAATCCTCCCTTATTTTACCGTATCTTGATCTTTGTATCTTATTGTGACCCGGAATAGATGGGGAATCGATTCAATGAAAATCTCAACCGAATCATTCCGCATCGATACATCATCCTGAGCATAACTCCGATTCCGAACAGGTTTGAAGCGACCCCCGCCATAAAGAAGTAGACCTGATACTGCGCAATACTTGCGGCAGCGGCTGATAGAAACGGGAGACCGAGGGCCGGAAGAATGAGCGTCAGATAGTGGGCGCAGCAGGCCGCCATCGCAGACGTGGACATGCCTCCGGAGGCGGCGAGGCTGAAGTTCGCGGCCCTGGTGGACCTCCCCCTGTGCCAGGCCCGATGCAGGGAAAACAGCAGGACCTGAAGGCCCAATCCGAGGGCGAGGGCGACGATCCAGATACCGTATCTCTCGAACTCGAGCCTTGCGAAGTACCAGTCCGAGGTCAGAGTGAGGAGCCCGAGATAAAAACCCGCGACACACAGCGAGGTCACAGCTCCGACGAGTATGGGTTTCAGAACCATGGGAAGCCCGGAACCGTTCTGCGCGCCTTGAGTCGATTTGTCCAGGAGCCCGTACCCCTGGGCCGCCGCCGCGGCCCTCAGATCGTCATAATCGGCCAAGTCCTCATCCACAACAACCTCCGCCTCCCGGTCCGCAAAATCGACCCGGGCCGCCTTAACCCCGGGAAGATCGGTCAAAGCCCTTTCGACTCTGCGGGCGCAGGAAACGCAGCTCATGCCCTCCAGAATGAAGGAGACCGTCGACCCCTTGCCTGTTGTCTCATTTTCCTTCAAGGATTCGTTCACAGGAGCCGCCGAACTGCAGCCCGTTGCTGCATCTTCCGGGCCGGCTCTTTGCTGCCGCTGCCCCCGGCTTTCCTCTGCAAACTGCGGGGTTTCCTCCCGCTCATCGGTTTGTTCTGTTTTCATGAATGACCTCCCGAGCCTGTTTCAGAATGAGAGCGGCAGACAAACGGATCAGAGCCTTCCTGCTGTCCTCCGCACACTCTGCATGAACCACCTCATCTCTCTTTCAACACACGTGGGTTTTGAACGTCCCGCTCCCCGGGGGTCCGGAAGTAACAGTGCGTATCCGCCCCGCAAACGGAGCATGACGTCTGCCGAATCCCTCCGGTGTCCCCCCACTTGCCTGCAGCTGAGTGTCTGTCTTTGTCATGATCATTGCAAATGATATACCACACCGTGGTGTATAAACATAATATTTTAATATAATTTGATTTATTTCCTAAATCCAAGACAAGAAAGAGAGGGGGCAGGGGAAGTGCCTATTGAGCTGTGGATAAAAAATATCCGGTTTTCATTGGTCCTGCGATTGATGTTCGCCCCTATCAGCCTGACAGTCAAGGGATTGACGATGTTGAAAACCGCAGCCAGAAACCGGTTGCCCGGCTGCATATGTTCCAGGAGCAGCAGCCGGCGAGTTGTCCGTCGATGACCCCCGCCAGAACCGAACGGATACCCAGTTCCTTGGCCCGCCTGGCCACTGCCGCCTCTTTCATGTCCAGCACCCTGACCTCACAGGCGGGCGAGGCCGTCCGGCTGACCATCTGGATCGTATCTTCGCAGACAGGACAAGCCCGCGCTGAAGACTTCGATCTTGCGTTTCCTTATCATGATAGGATCTCCTTTCTATATTTGTTGCCTTCTCATGCTACAATGTAACAGCAGAGTCCATGCCGAATTCACCTGGTCTGGCCGGTGTTTGAAAGTGATCGCCGGAAAACAGAAACCGGGGCCGGATCCGTTTGTTCAACCGGACCAGAAAACGCTCGACCTCGGTCTCGTAGTGCTTCAGGGCCCGGTGCACCTCGGCACTGCAGCAGTGGACCCGCACGAGTACGGTGTTCGTCTGGTAGGGGTGGGGTCCGCTGCTGTCTGTGCCAAACCAATTGGTCCAATCTTGATCCGATGATGCACTCAGGGCGGTTGCGCGTACTGCTGATGGTTCGAATCCGGTCGATCCTTTCCCGACACTCTTCAGGCAAAGCCGCATGCATCGAAGGCAACATTCTGGGGCCGTCCTGCTCAGGGGATAGAGTCTGTTCATCCAAACCTGCTGTCTGCTCCTCTGATTGCCCCAAAGGTTTCACAAATTTCAATTGCGCTGCGCACGTTCTGAGCGGCCCCCTGCTATTATCAACAACATTCAAAGCAGCTGGTCCTTTCGGCTGGCTGCCTTGAATGATTGGATGTAGGCCGGCAACTAGTCTTCAGGCCAGCCCATTTTGGCGGATCGTTATTCGCCATAAGAACCTGCCTGTCTTGGCTTCTTTGTCTGCCCCTCATGCCTGCTGGCCCATTAGCCTGTCGCGAGCAGCTTAAGTTCCCGCCTCATGCACCATCAAAAGATGCCTCCAGTCATGCGTGATATGACAACGCCAGCAGTCTTTGATGATGATAGCGTCTTCACCGGGAAAAACCTTTTCATGCATTTGCATGATACGCTTTTTGAATCCAGCTGCCTGATGGGATTGCGGGGCCTTGTGACACCTCTGGCACTGTCTACGTTCCTTTGAAGGATGTTGGAACCCCTCTATGTTCCAGGTTGTAATGCCATGGCATTCCCGACAGTCTGGCCCGAACAAACCGGAGTGAGGATCGAAATGACATTGCGAGCATATAAGATCTGGATTAAGAAGCGTATGATCCATATCAGAAATTTGTCCTTTCCTGCCCCGGTGTTCGGTATGGCATTCGAGACAAAGGTGCTCGGCTTCGTGAAAGCGGATTCCCGGACGCAGTTGTGACACGTTATCGAAGAAATGGCATTGCCGACAGGCGGAATCACTGACACCCTTCCAGGGCTGGTGACAGGTCTTACAGGTCGCGGACTGCTCGTGTGTTTCCCGCAAATGACCCGGTTTGGCCGCCTCTTCAGAATAGAACAGGGCCGTTGCTCCCCCCACTGCAATCAGCAGGACGAGCCAGGAGAGTATCTTTTTTATGAGAGCCATGGCAATCCGTAATACATGACTGTTGCAATATGGGTGCCCATGAGGGAAAACAGGAAAAAGGCCAAATGGATATGGACCAGCGACCATTTCCCGAAGATTCTCTGCGAGGCATCATAGACCTCTATGGAGTACTCCACATCTCCTACCGCCTCGACCAGACGCTCCAGATCCTGACATTGCCGCACGGTTGGCGTTTCGACCCCTTGCTGGGCCAATGCTTCCTCATCAAGCCTCCCCAGCATTTGGTCTATCCTGAAGCAACTCCTCACATCCAATGCAGAGATATTCTTGATTCTCTTGCGGAACAACTGCTTCAAATAGGATGATTCCTGCTGGTAATCCTTGACGGTCCTTCGTATCCGGCTATAGAGAAACATCCCTGAGATACCGCTTAAAATAACCCCGATCATGATGAGAAACAGCAGGTTGACGATCAGACTGTTCAGGACCCCTCCGGCATGGATCACGACCAGGATGGAGCCCAGCAACCCGAAGATCATGTGGGTGGTGATGGGGTTCTTCCGCCCCTTTCTCCCGAGTATCCTCTTTCGGAAGGGATAGACAAGGGTGAGCAGCATCAGTAGGGAACCGATGATCCCAAGCCCATGCCCGACGAGCGTCTCTCCGAGCCTTGGCAGAGGCAGCAGTAGCATGGCCAGTAGTGAGGTCACGAAGACCACGCTTAACCAGGACGCAACATTTTTCTGTTCAGGCATATGTTCGTCTCCAATCCGGGAAAAATTCAGCTTTACTGAGATTTTTTCTCTTGCAACAGGGAAAGAAGTATTTTCTTGGTTCGCCTGCTCCGGGTATAATAGTTGATGATAGTGGCCGCGAAGAAAATGATCAAGAAAACCATGATGATGAAATGAGCCCAGGTCATACCCAAAAAACCAGTTGTTCTTTCTTGATATTTTGGGGAGATATTCATTGTTTTCTTGAACCACTGCATATCTTTTTCATTGCCTTCATCTTGAGCAGTGTCGTACGTCTGCCAGACATCATCCTGCAAGCCCTCGCTCTGGCCCGAGGCCAGGGACGTTAACCCTATAATAACAAACCAGGCTAAAAGAAAAGGGATCAACAGAAATCTGGACATGACACATACCTCGTAAAATTCGATTGAAGGCCATCCATTAAGCGGTACGACCAGGTCTTACGGTAACCGCACATGAGAACCGCAAAGCAGGTCAATACAAAAAGGGCTGTTTGTTTCAACAGCTGCCCTGTTCACCCGATCCCCAGCTTTTGGGCGACCCCCCTTAGATACTCTGCCGAGGATCTGAGTTGTTCGATCTCCGAATCCTCGAGGGCAATATTCACGGTCTTGGCCACTCCGTTCCTGTTGACCAGCACGGGAATGCTCAGGCAGGTGTCGCGAATACCGTAAAAACCGTCCACCAGGGTGGAAACAGTCAGGATGTTGTTTTCATTTCGCAGGATGGTGGCCGCAATGTCCACCAGGGCCAGGCCGATGGCGAAAGAGGTCGAACCTTTTCCTTTGATGATCTCATAGGCCGCGTTCTTGACATTCGAGAAGATGGCATCCAATTCCCCTCTGGGGCATTCTTTATCGCAAGTCGGGCAATAATCGCGCATGGGAACCCCTCCGATGCGCACATTGCTCCAGATGGGGACCTCACTGTCCCCGTGCTCGCCCAGAATATACGCCTGCACATTGCGGGGCGCGACTTCGCAGTGACTGCTCAACAGGTAGCGAAACCGGGCCGTATCCAGGACAGTGCCCGAACCGATGACCCGGTTCATGGGCATTCCTGAAAATTTGAGAGCGGCATATGTCAGAATGTCCACGGGGTTGCTCACGATAAGCAGATTGCGGGGATTGTAGCGGGCGATTTCCGGAATCATCTCCCGGAAGACCTCTGTATTCTTCTCAGCCAGATCGATGCGCGTCTCGCCGGGTTTCTGGGGCTCTCCGGCCGTGACCACCACCAAGTCCGCATCCTTGCAGTCACTGTAGTCTCCCTGGTAGATTCCGGCCGGCGGCACGTACATCATCCCGTGATTGAGATCCATGACATGGGCCTTGACCTTTTCAGGGGAGCGGCCGATCAAGGGGATATTGTTGGCCAGGCCGCTCATCATGAGGGCATAGGCAAAGGTCGTGCCCACATTTCCGCTGCCCACGACAGCCACCTTGCGGTCGCTAACGAAACCGCGCTCAGGGACCAGATAGCGTTCCGGGTTGTCTTCGAATCTTTTTTTACAGTGCTCGGAACAGAAATAGTAGGTCCGTCCCTGATAGTGCGAAGAATACTCGCTGTCCTGTTCACTGACCTGCATATTACAGACCGGGTCGCTGACCATGGTATATCTCCTTGAATGGGTCCGCTACCCGAAAAAGGTAACGCCTGTTGAACATTTTCGACAATTCAGAAAAAAGATTCTCATTTCCTGGGGTCTACCCGCGCCTGGAGCTTTGCGGTCACGGCAGAAAAGCCTTTTTTTCTCCGCCTCATTAACAGGGACAAACATGGGAGGGAGAATACTCCTCTTGCCTGCGCTTGGCCCTTTGTTCACCGACTTGGTGAGCCCAGGTGACCATGCCGATCCCTGCAAGCACCAGGACAAAACCTAATATATGTATCCAGTAAAACTGATCTCCGAGCCAAAAATAGGACACCAACAGGCCACTGGCCGGCATGGCGCCCATGAATCCGGATGCAGTGCTGGCCTTCACCGCTTTGAGCCCGAGGAACCAGAGCATGGTCCCGATCCCAAAAGGACCGATCCCCCATCAGAAGAGGGCGATCCACTGCTCCAGGGTCGGGGTTGAAAAATCGAAACCGCCTGCCTGGTAGAGCCCGGGAATGGCGAACAGCAGCACCGCGACCCAGGCGGCCAAAGGCAGGAGAAGGAGGGGCTTGACATCACCCGAGACCTTTTTGGCAAACAGCGAATAGGCTGTGGCGCTGCAGACCGCCCCGAACACTAACAGGCTGCCCAGGACGAGTTCAAAGACTCCGGCGGCCTGTATGGATTTTCCCGAGGCGTTGATGATCACCACGCCAATCACCGACAGGATGACGGCCGTGATCTTGCGCCAGTCCAAGCGGTCGCTGAGAAACCAGGCCGCGCCTATGGCCACAGCCGCCGGGCTCAAACTCATGACCATGGCTCCCATGACCCCGTTGACCATCGTCATGCCGGTCAGCAAAAAGAGGCTGAAGCCGACCAGACCGACCGCTCCGATGCCGATGATATACAGCCAGCTGCCTGGATTGATCTGTCGAAGATCAGTCCGATACATGACCAGAATTGGGGTGGTCAGCACCGCTGCAGTCAGCAGGCGCAAAAATGGTGCCAGAAAAAGGGGGAAGCCGGCGGTCACGATTTTGGCCGTCGGGGTTCCGGTGCCGAAAAAGACCATGCCAAACAGCAGGGCGGCGTAGGCCAGGAGTGTCTTGCTTACCATTTTTCCTTTTGTTCTCCCTGTGTTCTGTTCTTCGTATTTGTTCTTGTAGAGATCACGGTTTTTCGAGAGCCGAGACCTTGTGGGCTATTCTTGTGTTGTGCCAATCGCCCTCTTGAGCAAGACAGTCGAACTAAGCAGCATGAGTCCCGTCAACATGTACGGCAGGTGAATCGACAGGGTGAACAGCAGTCCACCTGCTAGGGGTCCCATAGCCTGGCCCAGACTGTTGACTGCATTTTGCACCCCTAGAATTGCTCCGGCTCTTGAATTTGAATATCTGCTGACCATGGAAGCCAGAATCGGTATGAGCAGGGCCATGCCGATCCCGAAGATCGCAGTCAGCAACAAAACGAAGGGCATGGTTCTCGGAATCATGAGCAGGATCAGGCTCAGACTCATAAGGACAAAGCCAGAGAAAAGAAGTCGTGTTTCCTGCAGTCGGTCGATAAACCAGGAGACCACGCCTCCTTGAGCCACGGCCATGACCAGGCCGCAGACCATAAGGACCAAGCCCATCTCCCCGGGGCCAAAGCCCATGACCGCAGTGGCGTGCAGGGCAAAGGTGCCTTCGAACAGGGCCATGGCGAACTGGACCAGGAAAGAGAAGCAGAGCAGAGTCCGAAAAGATTTCTTGGCCATCAACCCATAAAACATGTCCTTCAAAGGGATGCCCGCCCCATCAGCCTCTAAAATCGAAGGTTCCCTGACCCAGATGGCGGTGGCGGCCAGGGCCAGGAGGGCGAGTCCCCCCGCGGCGAAAAAAGGCACTGAAAAGGCATTCAAGACAAAGCCTCCCAATTGATATGTGCGGGAGAAATCCCATTCTGCCAGCCAGCCCCCCAGGGCCGGACCGACCATCACCCCCAGGCCGGCGGCGCTGCCCATCCAGGCCATGCCCTTGCCCCGCTGAGAGGCAGGGGTTAAGTCCGCAACAAAGGCCGCTGTCACTGGCAGCACGGCAGCAGAGAGGCTCCCCCCGAGAAATCTGCTGACATAGAGCAGGAAGAGAGTGGAACTCAGTCCGAAGAAGACATTGGCCAGTGCAAAACCGAGCATCCCGATCCCGAGGACGGGCCGCCGCCCGATCCTGTCCGAGAGCTTCCCCCAGACAGGCGCGAAGAAAAACTGCATCAGGGCAAAGAGGCCGGTGATGAGCCCCACATGAACAGATGCCTCCTTTGAGGCAACTCCTTCGGCCAAGGCCATCCTCTCGATATGAAAAGGGAGCACAGAGAGGGTGACCCCGTAGCCGGTCATGACCACAAAGAGACAGCTCAACACGACGAAAAGACGCAGGTTCATGTCCTAAGATCTACCTGACCTTTCCTTGAAACTTTTCATTGATGCCGACTTTCTGGTTCAGATCTCAGACCCCATCTGGACCGCAGCCTCGACCAACCGGTTGCTGAATCCCCATTCATTGTCAGACCAGGCCAGGACCTTGACCAGGTCGCCGGCGAAAGCACGCAGGAGAACTCTCACCGGTCATTGCCACTCACGACTCGTATGCTCGTATGAAACTCCATCACAGAATACGAACCGGTCACAGGGCTCTCTTGCGCTTAAACGCTTCCGGCTCTCGGTTTTCTAAGGCTCGCTCATGGGGGATCCCTGCCCCCTCCGGACTCTTAGACTCTGCTATAAACTTTGATGCTGCATGAATGAGAATCTTCAGCAGTCTTATGGTTTAAAGCCGTAGGCGCGGTCCGGTTTCCCCCATTTCGCGAGCCTAAGAAAACCTGAGAACCTCCCAGCGAGGTCGCGCAAGAAAACCCTGTTGCCCGGTTCGCAAAGAGGTGCCAATGCTCAAAACCGGAGTTTCTTCTCATTGATCAAACTGGCAGCAATCGAAATCAACACCATGAGTTAAAAGTATAACAGATATTATCATAAATATTCAATAGTTATATGTCAGCATTGCCAAAGGCAAATCTGACTACGAACTCTTTTTTCACTTTTCCACCTTCAAGAATCTGGCGTTAATGGCCACAATAACCGTGCTCAGGGACATGAGCACCGCCCCCATGGCCGGAGACAACAGGATGCCGTATGTATACAGGACACCTGCCGCAAGGGGTATGGCAAATATATTGTATCCCGTGGCCCAGGCAAGATTCTGCATCATCTTGCGATAGGTGGCCCGTGAAAGGCCCAGAATGGCGACTGCATCCAAGGGGTTGCTGTGAACCAGGATGATGTCCGCCGTCTGGACCGCCACATCCGTTCCGGCCCCTATGGCGATGCCCACATCCGCCTGCGCCAATGCCGGAGCATCGTTGACGCCGTCTCCCGTCATGGCCACGATCAATCCCCGCGACTGAACCTCCTTGACCTTCTCCGCCTTGTCCCTGGGCAGAACCTCGGCGAAATATTCGTCCAGGCCGATCTCATCGGCCACCCATTTGGCCACCTGGGTGTTGTCCCCGGTGAGCATCATGCAGCGGATGCCCATCTCCTTGAGCCTGGCGATGGCCTGTTTGGATTCCTCCCGGATGATATCCGCCAGGGCGATGGCCCCCTGGAGTTCTTTATCGATGATCACGAAGACCACGGTCTTGCCCTGGGAGTTGAAGGTCTCGATCCGCTCGTCCTGCATCGGTATATCGTTCTCCTTGAGATAGCCCGGACTGACGACCTTGACCTCCTTGTCGTCCACCCGGCCCTGGGCCCCCTTGCCGGGGATGGACTTGAAGTCCTCGACCCGGGGCGGCTTTTCGACGGCCGCCGCGATCCCCTTGGCGATGGGATGCTCGGAATGGGTCTCGATGGCTGAGGCGTACCTGAGCAGTTCCTTTTCCTGCATGTTGTCGGAGAAGGCGACCGTGTCCGTGACCCCGAATTCGCCCTTGGTCAGAGTGCCGGTCTTGTCGAAGATGATGGCCTGGATGTTCCGGGCCCGCTCAAAGGAGGCCCGGTCCCGGATGAGCAGTCCGTTCTGGGCGGACAGGGCCGTGGACACGGCCACGACCAAAGGCACGGCCAGGCCCAGAGCATGGGGGCAGGTGATGACCATGACGGTCACGGTCCGCTCCAGGGCAAAGGCGAAGTCCCGGCTCAAGAACCCCAGCCAAATGATCAGGGTCAGGGCCCCGCAGGACAGGGCGATGATGGTCAGCCACAGGGCGGCCCGGTTGGCCAGGTCCTGACTGCGGGACTTGCTCTGCTGGGCCTGCTCCACGAGATCGATCATCTGGGACAGAAAGGAGTCCTTACCGGTCTTCTGGACCTCCGTGGTCAGGGAGCCCTCGCCGTTGATGGAGCCGCCGATGACCTTGGAGCCGGCCTGCTTGGCCACCGGTTTGGATTCTCCGGTCAGCATGGCCTCGTTGACCGCGCTCTCCCCTTCGAGCACTTCCCCGTCCACCGGCACCTTTTCGCCGGGCTTGATCAAGACCTTGTCCCCGGATTGGAGCTCTTCGATGGAGACGTCCTCGGTGCTGCCGTCATCCAAGACCTTGTGGGCGTCCGAGGGCATGAGCTTGGCCAGCTCTTCCAGGGCCCGGGAGGCCCCCATGACCGACTTCATCTCGATCCAGTGCCCCAGGAGCATGATGTCGATCAGGGTGGCCAGCTCCCAGAAGAAGACCTTGCCGGCCAGGCCGAAGACGACCACGCTGCTGTAGACATAGGCCGTGGTGATGGCCACGGCGATCAGGGTCATCATGCCGGGGTGTTTCTGGCTCAGCTCATCGAAGAGCCCCTTCAAAAAAGGCCAGCCGCCGTAGAAGAAGACAATGGAGGCCAGGACCCAGAGGACATAGGCATCACCAGGGAAGCCAAGGGCCTGCTTGAAACCCAGAAAGGCCTGGATCATGGGCGACAGGACCAGGATGGGGACGGTCACCCCCAGGGAGATCCAGAACCGTTTTCTGAAATCGGCCACCATGTGGGCGTGGTGATCACCGCCCTTATGGCTTTCATGAGATTTGCTCTTTTTGTGATCACCATGTTTCATCCCGCTATGGTCCTCATGCATCTCCTGGCCTTCATGTTGGCCGGAGTCGCCCTTGGATGGATCACCTCCCCCGTGTTTGTGGGTATTTTCTTTGGCCATGTCTTTTTCCCTCTCAGAGATCGAGTTATCCGATAATTTTTTTTAAATTTTCTGCGGAAGTCCGTAGCTTATGACGATTGGCCTCATCCAGATTTATATCAATGCTTTGAAATGCCGTTCACGTTCAAGATGGTGGGTATGCTCAGACAGGCTCTGATATGCCATAGTAATTATTGATCAGGAAGGCTTTGCCCAATATATAAGTTTTGTTTAACCCTTGGGTTTGCCAAACCCAAAGTTATAGATGCTGGCTATGCTAGCGCCAGTCAGCCATCCGAGAATAAATATCTCCACCAGCCCCATGGCCATCTCCCACCACGGCATGTCGGTTCTGATGATGGATGTGACATCTATGCCGTGCATCAGGCTGTTGAAAAAAAGGATGCTCGCCTCTTTTCCCACTGTCCACATTACAAACGCGCATCCCAGATAAAGGAGGGCGGATGTGAACCCGAAGGCCATTCCAAACCTTCTGATATTAATGGCTTCCATGATGTCCACCTCCTTTCCCGGATTCCTCGTCTCCATTTCCGTGGTTCTTGTGGCGTCCCATCATTAGCAAATGGGCGCCAAAACAGAGAATGAGAAAAATAAATAACAATCCACCGCCACCGACGCCGAATAGGGGTAGAAAAAAGATGAGCAAAAGCGGCAGAACACACCCAATGATCATCCAGATATTGTGATTTTTCATCAGATACCTCACGCTTGAATTGACGAAATATGGCGAAACATGCACATGTATTCAGTCAAAATATCGCATATTTTATTTATTCTGCCGGTGTTTTTTCGACTTTCGTCGAGCGCTGCGGCGTCGCATGTTCAATCCAACCAGGGCGAAGACGATCAGCAGGACAACGCCGCTGATAATCGTTAATGTTTGGGCATCCATTTATACCTCCTGTTGCTGTACGTTGTTTCGCCTCGGAATAAACATGGGCACATGCCTCTGGTACTCGCGGTACTTGTCGCCGAACTTTTCGACCATCTGACGCTCTTCCTTGCGTGCAAGTAGCGTATAAGCGAGCACAATAATCGGAAAGGCCGCTACTGAGACAATGGTGGGCCAGTGCACTATTCCTTCGCCGAATACAATGATAAACAACCCTGTATATTGTGGGTGGCGCATACGGGAATATACCCCCTCGGTCACCAATCTTTCTTCCTTGCGGGCTTGATGAATTCTCCGCCATCCATCCGCTACGAGCGTTGCCCCGGCAAAAACGATTGTGTAGCCGATTACCATTGCGATAATGTGAGCTGTCGGTGTGCCGAAGATCTGTGCCCAAAGGTTTCCTCCCTCTCCCCACTTCACATCGAGGCCGAAAAACCTGGCCAAAAAGTAGATGGTCAGAGGAAACCCGTACATCTCCGCATAGAATGCGATGATAAAGGCCTGGACCACACCGGCACGCGACCATTCCTTCCAGTTCTGGGGCGCCAGGTAGCGGTACAGCAGCCAGGAGACTATTACTATGACAATGGCGGCCAGCCCCCATGTTCCAACATGCATCTGGTTGCCTCCCTTTTGGTTGTTGAAATCCGTTTTAAATCGATAATTGATCAGCTTTTTCAGTATTCATGTGTCTATCCATCCACTCTCAACCACTGTCACAGTTTCTTGGTGTTCCGCTTGCACCGGTTTGCGGCCAAAGGGTAAACAAAGGACGCAGCGCCAATGGCGCGACAAGGCAGGTAACCGCCGAGACGAATACCGTAGCGCCATATACGGAAGAGGGAACCGCCCAATCGCCCAGATCACTTCCTCGCTGCATGATGATCAGGGCGATCTCAGCCCTGGGCAGCATGCTGATTCCAAGTAATAACGCACTGACTCCACCGTAGATAGGAAGTACAGGACCGGCGGTCCCGAGAAATTTTCCGACAACTGCGGCCGCCAGCAGGATCAAACCGGTATCCAGGTGATTCAGGAGCGCGACCGGATCGATGGAGAGCCCAACACCGATAAAAAAGAACGGGGTGAAGAAATCGTAAACCGCTGAGAACGAGGGCGCCATTTTGACCGTTTCAGGATCACTGCTAAATGTCAGGCCCGCGAAAAATGCGCCGATGGCCAAGGAAAACCCGAGTATTTCCGCCAGGGCCGCGATGATGAACCCCACTCCGGCCACCATGAGCATGGGATCGGGTGTAGGTTCGATTTTCCTGAAAAACGCAGCCAATCGTTTTTCGGCATAGCGAGAAAAAAGATAGCAAAAAACGCCAAACAGCAGGGCCTTGAAAAAGAACCAGGTCGCGGTTCTCAGCAAAACCGGGGCAACCGTTGTGCCTGCCCCGGACTTGAGCGCCGGGGCCATGGCCAGGAGCAGGGCCATGAGAATGACTCCGGATATGTCGTCCATCTCCGCCACGTCCAGCAGAAGTTCTCCATTGGCTGATTCCGTTGCGCACGCCTCTTTCCAAATAGCCAGAGGAATGCCGATACTGGTGGCGGTCAAGGCGGTGCCGACAAAAAGGCTCGGAACCAGATCGAGTTCCAGCCAACTATAGGCTGCAATGAAGGCCAGGAGCCCGCTGAGGAAAAAGCTGCCGATCCAGACGCCCCCCGCAGGCCGCAGTTGTTTGCGCAATCCCGGAAGGTCGCTTTCAAGGCCGATGCGAAACAAGAGGCAAATAATGCCGAAGACTGCCAATATCTCGAAAAGGGAGACGGTCTGACCGAGGACTGGTTCCCATTTCAGGTGAAAGACATGGAGCAGGAACCCCAATCCCATGTAGCCTATTATGGGAGTGAGACCGGTCCTCTCGGCAACGGACTTGATCAGGATGGAAGCGATAATGCTCATCCCGACCAATAACACTATGAAAGCTGTCTGCATGTCATGTCGCCCATGTCGAGAGTGTCATGTTCACTATAATTAGCCGTACCCGTTGCCGAGGGTGCAGAGCGCTTCCCGCAGGCCCTCGTTTTCCGGATCAAAACCGTCACAGGCAAAGACCCAGGAACTCATCAACTCTCTCCTTTTTCCAACCGTTCCAGATGGGTGTCCCGTCTTTCTGCCGCAGCCGAAATATCTGTCCGTCCTTGGTCACAGCCGTTGCGATCAAGAAGGGATCCGTTTGCAAGGTGATCCACGGCCCTTGCTCAGGCTTTTCCCCGGAAATAGGCTCTCAGGGTTGACAGAGATGGCATTCCCCTGAAGACCAGCTCTCCGTCAACCAGGATGTTGGGTGAACCTCTTATATTGTATTTCTCCTGGAGTGCTGCATCGTCTTCCACATAACGGATAGAGTAGGGAATGCCCATCTTCTTCAGTTCCTCCTCCAAAATTGGGCAATGATAACATGACCTGGTAACCGCAAGCTCGACATTCATCTGATTTGCTCCTTGCCAGCCAATAAGTTTCTCTTATGAGTCTCCTGTCTCGAGTTTCTTGAGCTGCTCCTGGGTCAGGATCTCCTTCAGTCCGTTCAGGTAGTCGACCCCGGCCAGAAACATCTCGGCCCTGGCTTCGGCTTTTTTGATGAACAGATCCTTGACCTGCTGAGGATCGATGGTCTGGTCCCATTTCATCGTGGCCAGTTTGATCCGAAGCTTCATCTGCTCAGCCCAGAGGTCAGCCATCTTTTCCAGTCTCGTGCCCGCCAGGGTGTGCACCTGCTCCCATTGGCCCGGGGCCAACCCCAGGTTCTCCAGCATATGGGCCATCTGCGCCATGCCGCCCTGGCCGTCGCCTTGTCGTCCCATACCGGGAGCCATTCCCCCCATCATGTCCTGGCCCATCATCCGACCCATCATCTGCTGCATCATGTTTCCCATGCCGCCTTTCCGGCCGCCCATCATGTGGGACATCATCATGCGCATCATGCCTTGACCCATCATATTCTGCCCCACCATGCCTTTGCCCATCATACCCATCATCCCCGAGCCGTCCCCCGGGCCGGATCCCTGCATAATTCCTGAGCCCATGGATTCGTCTGCAGCAGGAGCCTTCTCGGTTCCACCGTTTTGATGGTGTTCTTCAGCTGCCAGCCCGCTTTGCGGTCCGGCGAAGCCGACGCCCAAAACAATGGCCACCACGAGAAACACTTTCCAGATCATGGATCGTCTTTTCATAATATCCTCCTTCTTGTTTCTTGGATGTTTTGTTTCCTATTACTACACTAGAATTTAAATTTTTAATGAACCCTTGAGCAAGGGGGAGAAATAGGGGATCTTTACGGATAGAAAGTATCCGGCAAATCTCCAGATTCTGGATAGCAAGTATCCACTTCTTGTCGTCCATAGAAAAACCCGAACGGGACCCATGGCTGGCCCGGCATCCTATCAGCAAAAAACAACGGTACAAGAAACAAAGCCGCCCAGGTAAACCACACAAATTGTTCCGGTAACATTTTCACTGCTCCATTGATATTGCGGTCCGATTGAAGTTTTACTCCGTTGAAATCAGGCAAAACATTTATCTCGTCAAAACATCAGACTTTTTTCCCCGTTCCGTTGCGAAGCCCGGTGTGTTCGGCCAGCACCTGATCGACCGCCTCCACCACCACCTGAACCCGGCTTTTTTCCACCTTCCGGTAGTGCACCGCGAAGGAAAACTTCTTCCGTTCAATCTGGGCCCCGGAATATCGCCCAGTATCGCCTGAAGAAAATTTTCCGCGAGATCCAGAGTCGGCAGGTATTCAGCGCCCTGCTGGGATGCAATGCGCCGGCCTGCGGGGCCGGAGATGTCAAAGCCGTGTCTGCCCGCATAGAATAGATTGTCGATGCCCACGAGGCCTTTTGAAAGCTCTTGACGCCGTCATAGCGCGGCTTGCCGTCGACATAGGTGTTGTAATCCGAGCCTATGTCAAAAGGTTCCCATGGCTCGCCTTCGCGGCTGCCCGGCTTTCGAGAAACTCATCAAAGAGCCTCTTTCAGGAAGCGGCGTGCACCTTTGCGGTCTTCGTAACCACCCCGTCCAGATCGAACAGGACGGCATCGTATTTTTCCCTGGTGATATCTATGGTAGGCGGTTTGCAGGCCATTTTGCCTCTCCTTTGTTTTTCTTTAGCCGCACAAAACAACTGCCCATCCAGCGGTCGTAAGCATTCCCCCTCCAGCCCAAAACAGGACCCGGGGAAGTTTTGTGATTCCGTTGTAAGACTTGCGATATGCCGCAGAATCCTCAAGCACCACCAGGCCTTCGGACAACATTTCCCAGACGGCCTGGACGCTAACGAAAAGAAATATTATCTCCCCCATACCGGTTCCGCCCTTCGTGTACGCGAGGAAGAAGATTCCCAACATGTAAGCAAACAGCACGGGAGCTGTCTGAAAGTGTGCAAACTCATGGGCAAAAATCAGATTGCGACTCAGATGCCCGGATAAGCCCAACCGCAACAGCCAATTGACCATGGGAGGATGGGGGATCACCAGGCCGTCAAACCCCGCCCTGTGTAATAAACCGGGGCCAGTCGTTACCCTTGCGTTTGCTCCAAACCAGACTCGTCTGTGACGAGTTTCTGAACCGTTGGCTTTCATACGTTCAGCGCATTACTTCGACTCCTATAGGCCGGCAGGCAGCCTCACATTTAATTCTCCATCTTCTCCATCGTTTCCCCCATCTTTTTCATCAACTCCGACATCGTCTTCGTCATCTCACTCATGTCCTTCACCCCTTTGTGGTTTGGAGCAGCAAGCACTATTCTACTCCCATTCTACAGGCTCCTCGGCACCCTTGAATCCTTCGCACATGCAGCTAATGTGTGCAGCATGCACCGCTTTCGCGGCCGGTTGCTCTCTATCGGCAGGCGGCGCCGGAAATGCGGCTGTTTTGGCGGCGGAAAGGAAGTCCTTGGTGACGCCCAGGGATTGGTCCGTCTTCTGTATGGACCGCGAGCCGTCTCTTTCGATACCCGTCAGTGCGCGGACGGCGTCGATATTTTCGGGAATGGTAATCGCCTCGTTGTGCACCTGGTATGTTAGGTAGATTTCGCCATTGTCAACCGCCATGCTGTCTTCCCAGACGGCGACTTCCCACATGTCGGCCCTGGGCCGGCCCAAATCCCGCATCAGCTCAATCACTGAGTTCAGCGCCACCAGATTGTCCCCGGCGCGTATGAAAGCGATGCGCGGCGCAAGCGTCAGTACTTCACGCACTTCGTCCAGGCTCGTTGTCTTTGTCGTCTCGATCATGGTGAAATGAATGTGGCTGAGATTGTGTGAGCCAGCGCCCGCCATGGTGACGAGATTTAACTCCGGAATGACTGTTTTGGCATCCGGACCCTGATGGCTGGGGACCTTGGCTTCCGGAATCACGGTGTTGATAATGCCGTCTTTATGGCTCTCCCAGGGGTCGGTCGCCCGACGGAGAATGACCGTCCGGGCCCGCTTCATCAGGCCGCGCTGATGAAAAGCGCCCAGGACCCGTACCAGTGCGGTAGTGTTACAGGAAACCACCCGCATGCTCTGCCTGTCGATGCCCCCCTCGTAGTTTGCCTGGGCGACGAAAGAATAGCCGGCGACTTCGTGTTTCTCGCCCCCTTCGTAGATTGCCTTCACACCGGTTTTCTCGTACAAAGTCCGGTTTTTTGCCGCTACCTTCTTGGGCGTACAATCCACAACGACGTCGGCCTGTTCCAGCAGAGATTCAAGAGCTCCCTCGACAGGGATGCCGGCGGCTTTCATTTCGTCAAGCTTGTCGGAAGTGGAAGCAAACACCCGATAGCCCTTTTCCAATGCAACCCTGATCCGATAATCATGGATGATGTCGCAGATTCCGGTCAGTTCCATGTCAACTTGCAAAACGACCGCATCAGCTACACGCTTGCCGATCACCCCGTAGCCGTTGATAGCGACTTTGACTTTTTTGTTCGGGCGGATAGAAACTACTTCACTTAAAGGCGTAGCGCCGATTTCACCCCTCTTCAGGCCTACAAAGAACAATTCGTAAAAACAATCCGCTTCTCAAAACCACATCCTCACCCCGGCCACAAAAGAGGTCACGTCCGTAACGAACACTTCTTTTACTTGCTGGGGGTTTACCTCTTGGTCCCAGCGCAGTCCGGCCAGCTCGATTTGCAGTTTCATGCACTGCGCCCACAGATCAGCCGCTTTTGTCAACTTTTCTCCGGCCAGGGTGTGCACCTGTTCCCACTGCCAGGAGGTTAAATCCAAGTTATCCAGCATACCGGCCATCTGTGCCATGGTGTCTTGTGCACCACCTTGGCCCATCATGCCCTGGCCCATCATCTGCTGCATCATGTTGACCATGCCGCCTTTCCGGCCGCCCATCATGTGGGACATCATCATCCATCAGGCTTTATGAAATCATAGTCATCGAATATCCACGAAAACAAGGGGGAACAATTGGGGAGGGAGGTCCGGAGGTCCGTGTTCAGACCAGGACGACGCGAGCAAGGGCTTGCCGCCAAGCCCGGGGTCAAACACTCACTAGGTAAGTTTCAAGGTGGGAATGCCGAATCCGGGATAGTTCCGGTCCACGTTTCCGATGCCCAGGCCCAGGGTCTGCCTGCTGCAAAACATCTGAACCGCATCGATGAAGTCGTTGAACCCAAACGGGGCCACATCGTAGTCGGCCAGGGCCATGAACGGCATC